>JBAZFW010000005.1:0-47857 GCA_041653215.1 Patescibacteria group bacterium | reverse complement strand
AATCTCGTTTTTTAGAACCAGCTTGCGGTGATGGTAATTTTTTAGCGCCGATATTAGAAAGAAAGTTAGAGGTAGTAAAAAAGAAATATAAATCAAGCCAGGTTGAATTTGAGAGAAATGTTGTTTTGGCTATAAGTAGTATTTATGGAGTTGAATTATTGCATGACAATGTAGCGATATGCATTTCTAGGCTTTATAAAATTATTGAGGATGTTTATTTAAAATTGTATAAGAGCAAATGCAAAGATGATTTTAGAAAAAGTATAGAATTTATACTTAGTCGAAACATCTTGCAAGGCAATGCTCTAAATTTAAAAACTGCTGACGATAAAAAATATATAGTTTTTTCAGAATGGTCTTTTACTAATGGCAGTTCAATAAAAAGAAGAGATTTTGAATATAGAGAGTTAGCCGATTTTGACCCTAAAAAACCAACACTTTTTTCTGTGCGAGAATTATCAGATACAGGCGAAACAGTATTTTCACCAATGCCAGTAAAAGAATTTCCATTAAAACATTATCTTAAACTAGATTATGAAGATGCAAAATAATTATAATCCGGATGTGCTTTCTTGTCTTGCAAATCTGAGTAGTGATGAAGTATTTACTCCGCCAAAACTTGCCAATGAAATTTTGGATTTATTACCAAAAGAAATTTGGAAAGATAAAAATGCAACCTTTTTGGACCCTGTATCCAAGTCTGGTGTATTCTTAAGAGAAATTGCCAAGAGGTTATTAGAGGGATTGCAAGATGAAATTCCAAATATCCAAAAAAGGATAGATCATATTTATACAAAACAAATTTTTGGAATTGGAATAACTGAAATGACCTCACTTCTTTCTAGAAGAAGTGTTTATTGTTCTAAAGAGGCAAATGGAAAGTATTCTATTTCAGAGTCTTTTAATGATGATAAAGGAAACATTTTTTTCGATAATACAATTCATGACTGGAAAAATGGCAGATGCTCTTATTGCGGTGCTAGCCAGTCGGAATATGAGCGCGAAGGCGACCTTGAATCCCATGCGTATCAATTTATTCATAATAATTTACCCGATAAAATTAAAAATATGAAATTTGATGTAATTATAGGTAATCCACCTTATCAATTGAGTGTGGGGAATACCGCTGGTAATAGCTCAAAGGCAAGAGCCATTTATCACGAATTTATAACACAAGCTATAAAATTAAGTCCGCGTTATTTATCAATGATTATACCAAGTAGATGGATGACACGCTCTACTGAAGGTGTCCCTGAAGAATGGATAGATGACATATTAAAAGATAAAAGAATTAAAATTCTGCACGATTTTTTAGATGCAAAATCATGTTTTCCGGGAGTGGAGATAAAGGGAGGGGTTTGTTATTTTTTATGGGAAAAGGATTACCAAGGAAAATGCAGCTATTGTTTGCATCAAGGTGAGTCTGGCGCAAATCCAGTTTGTCATATTGATTATCTTGACTCAAGAGATATAGGGGTTGTGATTAGAGATATACAAGGAAAATCAATAATTGATAAAATTTGTAAAGTTGAGAATAATTATATAAAAGATGACAGATTAAATTTTTCTGGCTTAGTAAGTCCAAAAGATTATTTTACTAATAAAGAAAAGTTAACTTCGAGTTGGAAAAAATACTCTACTAAAGAAAGTAAAAATAATAATATTAAATATTATTTAAATAAAAATATTCATAAGAATCAGTTTGGCTGGATAAATATTGAAGATATACCAAAGAATGTAAATTCTATATCACTACATAAAGTTTATATACCAGCGGCCGGTGGATCAGGCACGGATACTCAAATTTTAGGATACCCATTTTATGGAGAACCTAATAGTGTTTGTTCTCAAACATATTTAGTTATTGGGTATAATTCAAAATTACATAATTTTACAAAAAAACAATGTGAAAATATTATCTCTTACATTTCTACAAGATTTTTTAGATATTTAGTTAGTATTAAAAAGAAAACTCAAAATGGACCAAGGCAAGTATACCAACTTGTTCCAATGCAAGATTTTTTTGAGTCCTGGACAGATGAAAAACTTTATAAAAAATATAAACTTACTAAAGAAGAAATTGAGTTTATTGAATCTATGATTCGCCCAATGAACTAATATTATGAGCAAAGATTTTTTTCCGCCAAAACCAGACATAAAACCAACTATATACGCCTATGAACTAATTGGCGTTGATTCACATAAAGGATTGTTGAAAGTTGGTTACACTGTCAGAAGCGCAGAAGAAAGAGTTAAAGAGCAACTGGGGACTGCACAAATTAAACATAGGATTGTGCTTATTGAAGATGCTATTAGAAATGATGGCTCCGCTTTTACTGATCACGATGTACATAATTATTTAAAAAAGAAAAGTATTATTAGAAAGGATGGAGAATGGTTTAAGTGCAGTTTAAAAGATGTTAGATCCGCAATTAATGATATTAGAGAGCGCAAATTTAGCGCCGAAACTCGTGGATTAGCCTTTAAAATGCGCCCAGAACAAGAGGCGGCAGTTGAAAAAACCGCTTATTATTTTCAAAACTCTAAAAAAGAAAATCCAAACAAGACCCCCCATTTTCTTTGGAATGCTAAAATGAGGTTTGGAAAAACATTTGCCACCTATCAATTAGCCCAAAAAATGGGTTGGACAAAAATTTTAGTAATGACTTTTAAGCCAGCAGTTGAAAATGCTTGGGATGAAGATTTAAAAGAGCATGTTGATTTTGAAGGTTGGCAATTTGTTTCTGCGTCAGAAAATACTCTTTGGCACAAAGATATAAATGAGAAAAAGCCATTTGTTTGTTTTGGTTCGTTTCAAGATTATTTAGGAAAAAATAAAAGCACTGGCGGAATAAAAACAAAAAATGAGTGGGTGCACAAAACAAAATGGGATTGTATTGTTTTTGATGAGTATCATTATGGAGCTTGGAGAGAAAATGCTAAAGAGCTTTTTGAAGCAGAAGATAAAAAAGAAAAAGAGTTTGCCGAAGGAGAGGGGTTGGCTGATTTTGATGAAAAAATTCTACCAATTAAAACGCAAGCATATCTTTATCTTTCGGGCACGCCTTTTAGAGCAATTGCGTCAGGTGAATTTATTGAAGAACAAATATATAATTGGACATATTCAGACGAACAAAGGGCAAAAGAATCATGGAAAGATGAAAAAAGTATTAATCCTTACGCCGCCTTACCACGAATGGTAATGATGACTTACCAGCTACCAGATTCAATTATTGACATAGCTCAACAAGGTGAATTTAATGAGTTTGAGTTAAATGAATTTTTCTTTGCTGACGGAAAAGAAACGAGGGCAAAGTTTAAATATGAGGATGAGGTTCAAAAATGGCTTGATTTAATTCGTGGATCTTTTTTAGAGACCGCTATTGACAGTTTAAAGCTTGGCGCTAAAAAACCACCAATGCCATTTTCTCACGCCGAACTTTTGAGCTTGCTTAATCATACTCTTTGGTTTTTACCTTCAGTGGCATCATGCTTTGCGATGCGTAATTTACTAAAAAAGAAACAAAATATTTTTTATAAGGATTATAAGGTTGTGGTAGCGGCTGGAAGTAACGCAGGAATAGGAATGAAGGCTTTGCCACCAGTTTTAGAAGCAATGGATGATCCCCTAGAATCAAAAACAATCACTTTAACTTGTGGAAAACTTTTAACTGGGGTGACAGTTAAGCCGTGGACAGGAATTTTTATGCTTCGCAGCTGCTCTACTCCAGAAACTTATTTTCAAGCCGCTTTTAGAGTTCAATCACCATGGACCGTAAAAAATCCGGATGATAAATCTCCAAATAAAGAAGAAGTTATTAAAAATGAATGTTACGTTTTTGACTTTGCTCCAAATAGAGCGTTGCGCCAAATCGCAGAGTATAGTTGCAGGTTGAATGTAAATGAATCAAACCCTGAAACTAAAGTTGCTGAGTTTATTAGTTTTTTACCTGTTTTAGCATATGACGGAAGTGCAATGAAACAAATTGATGCCGCTGGAATTTTAGACATGGCAATGAGTGGCACTACCGCAACGCTGTTAGCTCGTCGTTGGGAGAGCGCTTTACTTGTGAATGTTGATAATAATACTCTTAAACGGTTAATGGATAATAAAGCTGCCATGGAAGCCTTAATGAGCATAGAGGGTTTCAGAAATTTAAATCAAGATATTGAGACGATTATTAATAAATCTGAATCGGTTGATAAAATTAAAAAAGAAGCAAACGATAAAGAATTAACCAAGAAAGAAAAAAAAGAACTTACCGAAGAAGAAAAGGAATATAAGAGCTTAAGAAAACAGGTACAGGAAAAATTAGTTAAATTTGCTACAAGGATTCCAGTTTTTATGTATTTAACAGATTATAGAGAGAGAACACTAAAAGATATTATTACTAGATTAGAGCCAGGGTTATTTAAGAAGGTTACTGGATTAACACAAAAAGATTTTGAAATGTTAGTTGGCCTTGGGGTATTTAATAGCGCTTTAATGAATGACGCGGTTTATAAATTTAAAAGATATGAAGACGCTAGCTTGGAGTATACAGGAATAAATAAACACGAAGGCGAGCAAATTGGTCTATACGATACGGTTATATCTGCCAAAGAGTATAAAAACAAAGATGAGCAGATTTTTGTTAATAATCCAGTGAATTAAAAAATTTATAAGTAAATATAATGAGGGAAAATAATAAAAAAGATATCCAAGAGCTTATTAATGATCATAAAGCAGCAATAAAAGATGGTGGCCCTAAAAAAGCCATAAAAGATGATCCTTTTTACTTAGAAAAAGACAGAGCATTGATTGCTAAAGAAATTGCTATTAGCTTAGAGATTTTAATAAATTATTATCAAACATTATTTCCATTTTTAAGTAAAATTAAATCACACATACAAGATATAACTGAGCAGACACATATTGCTGCTATGTATCTTACGCTATGTAATGTGTTTGAATTTTGGAGTTCTTTTTTTATTTTATTGAAAAATGGAAAGGGTATTGAATGCGCTTGTTTGCTGCGTACTATAAAAGAGGGCGATATGCAGGTTGATCTTTTGGTTACCGATGCTTTAAAAAACGTTGATACTGATTTAAATAAATGGTTTTCTGGTGAAATTTTAAGTCATGGAGTCGGTAGGAAAAAATTAAGTAAATTTATTGGTGAGAGTAAAACTGAAGATGGGGATGAATTTAAAGAATTAAGTACAAAAACTTATCAGATGGAATCACAGGCAGCTCACAATTCCTATGAATCAATTCTCGAATGTGTCAGTCCGTTTACTGAAGATTACGACTTTGATGGGTATTCTAATAATTTTAGAGCCAGCACTTGGGCAAAGTATGCTATTGGATCAATGGAGGCTACAAACATATCACTAAAAGGTGTTTTTGAATATTTGAAAGATAATAAGTCTTATAAAGAATTATCTGAAATACTTTCTAATCAAAATATTAAATACAAATAAAATATGCCAAAAATAACAAAAGAAAGAAAGGGGGAATATTTAAAAGAGTGTTTACGAGTACTTTCTGAAAAAGGTGGAGAGTGTCCTTCCGCTCTGCTTATTAAAGAAATGGGGAATAGATTAAATCTCTCCGATCATGAAAAAGGTTTAAATAATTCTGGTCAATATAACTGGATTACTCATTTTAGATTTAGCTCGATTGGTCTTGTTAAAGCTGGTTTAATTCAAAAAAAGAAAGGCCTTTGGTTGTTAAAAGACAAAGAATATAATTTTGAATCTTTAACGCCTTTGGAAATTAAGAATTTATCTGACGGAGCTTATGATAACTGGAAAACTGATAAAATAGACGAGAATGATGATTATGAATTTGAAGAAAATGAAGATCCAGAAATATTAATGGATGTTAAGCCGGATGATATTAGATTTCAAGAATTAATTTCTGGTATTGATTCAAGTAAAATTCAAGTACCACCATTTCAAAGATCTTTTGTTTGGCGACCAGCGGATATCCGTTATTTATTGGATAGTATTTATAGAGGTTATCCAATTGGCAGTTTTATTTTTTGGAAAACTACAAGAAAGCTTCCTCACACTAGAAGTATAGGCAATATTAATTTTGAACAACGAGAAGTTGCCCCTGGTGCAGAAATTTCATATGTTTTAGATGGACAACAAAGAATCACTTCTTTGTTTGCGGCAGTAAAAGGTGCTGATATCGATGGGGAGAGATTTCGTTTTTTGTTTGATATAAGAAGTAAAAAATTTTTAGTAAGCAAGGTTGGTAGTTCTAATATAGATGACTTAATAGAAGCTGATAAAAAAAATCTACAAATCTCTATTGAATCAGTTATAACTAATACATTGGCCGCATATAGACAATTATGTCGACAATATGGCGAAAATGATGATTATGCAAACACATTAAATACATTATTTGAGCGATTTACTAATTATAGATTTTCAGTTATCAATGTTATAGATCAAAATACTAATAATGAAGAGGAGCAAAGCGAAGGAGTTAAACAAGTTGTTAGAATGTTTTCTAGAATTAATGATACAGGAAGAAAATTAACAGTTGTTGCGAAAATGGTTGCTAAATGTTGGGGCGAAGATTTTGATTTAAGGGAATCATTAGATAATTTTTATAATGAAAATAATAAGTTAAGCTCTATTAGAGAGGAAACTATTTTGCAAGTAGCCTCGGTAATATTAAATTATAAAAAGTGTCGCTCTAGAGACATTTTAGATCGAACGAATATTCGTAAATTGGAAGAAGAATGGGATAATATTAATAAAGCTTTTCTGTTTGCTGTTGAATTTATTAAAACAAAATTACATATTAAAAATTTTAATTATCTCCCGTTTGATTCTATTTTAGTACCATTATCTTATTTATTTTACAAACAGTCAGAGCTTAACAATGAACAAACCAAGATAGTTGAAAAATGGTTTTGGTTGGCATGTCTTTCAAATAGATATGATTCTACGGTTGAATCAAAAATAGAAGAAGATTGTTCCTATTTTGATAAAATTATAAATAATGAAGTTCCAGTATTTTCATATTTTATTGATTGGGAAACTCTTAAGAGTCGCATTATTTCTCAGCGTTATAATTTAAGAAATGCTTTTGTTAAAACTGTGTTAGCTTTATATTCATATTCAGAGCCAAAAAATTTAGTTGATGGCAGGGACGTATCTTTGGACGAAGTGTTCTCTGGATATTATAAACATAATTTACATCATATTTTCCCTCAGGCATATTTAAGAAGAACTGAGGCTGATAAAAAAGAATTATTTGATAGTGTCGCAAATATAATGTTTATACCAGCAATAACTAATATTAATATTAGTGATGAAGAGCCCGCTAGCTATTTAAATGAGATACAAAAAAATAATTCAGATTTAAAAGAAATTTTAGTTAAACATTTTATACCAGATATCAATGATTCAGGTTTATTAGAAAATAATTTTATTAATTTTTTAAATTATCGCACTGATCAAATTGTAAAGATGTTCAGAGTAAAAACCGGGGTTGGCACGCCATCGGAAGAGTATTTTGATATTAATCCTGCGAAACCGGTAGATATTATCGAAAGTAGAGTTAGAGGATTAATACAGGATACTTTAAGGGAGCAAACGGAAGGTTCTTATTGGGATGAATACTTACCATCCGACATTAAAGAGTCGGTTGAAAAAAAGATTCAAGAAGATTTAAAGCGACATCCCTATAGACTTGAAGAATATATGCGAGATGATGTTAGAATAACTTTTCTTGACATTATGGATTACTCGAAAATAATTCTATCTAATTGGCAATTTTTTGATAAATATTTTGGAAGCAAAGGGGAAGTTGAGCAACACTTTCGCGCTTTAAAAAATTACAGAAATCCAATAAAACATGGAAGAGGTTTAAATGAGGTTGATAAACGAAATGGCGAAGCTGCTGTGATGTGGCTTGAGAATATATTAAGTAATGCGTAGAAATTATTAAAAAATTTATTATGCCCAGTCTTCTAAAAGAAATAATGCAGTTTAAAATCTGCAAAGCCGAAATTAATTACAAAAGACTAAATCCAAAAAATTGGAAAAAACCATCATTTAAGAAAATAATCAAAGGTTTTGCCTTTTTCGTTATCTTTTTGGCTGCCTTAATTATTATTAAATACGAATATGAGTATCAATTCGAATCTGATACTAGTAACGATGACACCACTATTGAAGAAGGGATTGGCGATGAAGAAAGTGATTGTAATGTACTAGGAATAGAACTTCGTGGCGATGTTGTAACTTATGTTTCTCCAAAAGATAAAGATGAAGAAGGCAATAATACTGTTGATGAAACTTCTTCAGAGGATATAATTTACTTAATTGATCAGGCTAATACTGACGATAATATCAAGGCCATTATTTTAGAGGTAGATTCATACGGTGGTTCTGCAGTTGCCGCCGAAGAGATAAATCAGGCTCTTCAATCAACTGATAAGCCAACGGTTGCCTTTGTTCGTAGCGCTGCTGCCTCTGCTGCCTATTGGGCCGCCAGCGGAGCTGATACAATCTTCGCATCTCCTTTATCAGATATTGGCAGTATTGGTGTTACTATGTCTTATCTAGACAATACTAAGAAGAACGCTAAAGATGGCCTAACTTATAATTCTCTAAGCACCGGTAAGTTTAAAGACTACGGTAACCCTGATAAAATATTAACTGAAGATGAAAAGAAGTTAATTATGAGAGATTTAAATATAACTCACGATATTTTTATTAATACTATTTCAAAAAATCGTAGCCTACCTATCGAGAAAGTAAAATCACTAGCTGATGGTTCTTCAATGCCTGGGCAAATGGCTCTAGAAAACGGCTTGATAGATAGGATAGGTGATATTTATGATGTGGAAATTTATCTAAAGGATAAGCTGGGTGAAGATATTGAGGCTTGCTGGTAATCAATTTTTGTAAATAATATAAAAATATAATTTAAAAAATATGAAAAAAGAGATAGATGTTGATGCTGAAAAGAAAGTAGCGGCAGAGGTGAAAGAACCAAAAAAAGAAAAGCGCTTTGATTTGATTAATTTATCAGTAGGCTTTATTCTGGGAATGTTAGCATTAACGATTGTAAAGGAAATTGGTGTCGATAGTTTCAGTATTTTAACCGGGGCGCTGTTACCTATTTTTTTTATTTTTGGAATAGCTTATTTATGGAGTTTAATAAGAAAAAAAGTAAAAAATGGCTGGGTTCTTCTATTAATATTTATAGCAATCTTTTTATTTCTCTCTCTCTTTTATGCGCTTATAATCGGAGAGTCAAATAATAAAAAATTTAATCCAGATAATTATTCTCATATTACTAATAATGCTAATACGGAGTTGTTAACTAAAGAACAAATGCTAAATAAATTTAATAGCATGACTGATAATGAGGTCAAAGACTATTTAATTTCTGAGATTTCAGACGTTTCGTCAGCTGATTTAAAAATTGCAATGTTAAAAAAAATAGATAATCTAACATTACCATACGCAGCGAAGAACGAACTTAAAAATAAGTTTGAATTAATGTCTGGCGATGATATCAAAAAGCAAATGATAGATGAAATCAATAGTTTATCAGCTAAAGATGCGAGACAAAAATTAATAGAAAAAGCTGAATCTTTGGATTAAAGGTTTTACTTTATTTATGAATTATTTATTAAATAATTAAAAGTAAAAATAGAGCTTAGGTTATAATTATTTGTATGAGTTATCATAGTATAGAATTTGAACAGACTGAATGTCTAAATTGTTCTAAACATTCAATCCCATTTAAAAAAGACTTTAAATGTCCTTATTGTGGTTGCGTTATCAATGTATATTATGATTTTGTTTCAGAAGTTGTTACGGCAATGATAAATCATAAGGATATGTATGGAAGATTTTTTCCTGATGCCTGGTTTAGTGGCCCAGTCGCCGAGCAAATAGAAGGGGATATTTTTAATTTTTTTGATGAATTAGAAGAGAGAAGATTAGAAAGAACCAAAGAATCAATAAATAAAATATTAGATGAACTTGAGTATGATTCTGAGGAATATAAGAAACATTTCAAAGAAATTGTTTTTGCTGTTAATGATCAGTATGAGATAGAATTAAACAAGAAAAAAAGCGCAGAAAGCCTTGCAAAACAAATTACAGATAGTAAAACGCAACCAATTACCAAGGGGGTATGGAAAAGAGCTTTTTTAGGTATTATGATTATTGCATTTTTTATTTTTATTAGTGTAAATACAAATGAAAAAGAAGTGGTAATTGACAGGGATACCGCACTCCAGGAATACTGGGATGAAATAAAGGGGTCGGTGACTGGCACAGATACCGTAGACGTTTGTTCGGAGGAAAGCAATCATTGCTATAGCTTAGATGTGGACATACAAAATGGTGTGGTTGATACAATATACTTTCCAAAGGGTGGCCATACAGAGATTGGAGCCGAATTAGATAGTAATGGTAACGCCTCTGGGTTTGATTATGAAAGAAGAGCTTGGGACATTACTGTTGATATGAATTCACAGATAATAGAAGATGCATTAATGGATTGGGCTGATAACAATAACTATAAAATAGAATAGTTTTACTTGACGCAATTTATTTTATTTAATTTTGTTGTTAAAAAATATATGATGAGATTTAGACTAAAAGAAAGGTTTGAGGGTGTTAATGAAGACGGACTAACCTTTGATGAAGTAATTGCAAGAGATGTAAAAGATCACATTGATTCATTTTTTTATTATAGGGAAAATATTGTTGATAAAAATGGTGATATTGAGTCCATGAATATGGCTAGCTCAGGAAATGCTCGTTTTGTAATTTCTTGTTATTATTACAAATATTTGGATGAATATGTCCCTGGGGAATTAGCCATAAAACTAAAGAAAGAAATAGAAGAGCGAGCGACAATAAATCAATTATTAAAAATATAGAATTAATTTGCGTTATTAATTTAGGTTTATACACTTAATTCTTATTTATTATTAGCCACCCACGTCCGAAAACTGTCTTTCCAAGCGAGCAGTTTTATGAAAATCTTCACTAAAATTAATATTCCTCTTTTAAGCAGCTCATTTTATGTGGCTGCGCAAATTTTTGCCAATATTCTATCAACAAAAATTACTATTCTGCCATTTATAAATCTAGCGGTTGATGGCGGTACTATAATTTATCCTTTAACATTTACTTTAAGAGATTTTGTTCATAAGTCATGGGGGAAAAATAATGCCAGACAAGTAGTTATTATCGCCGCCGGTTTAAACGCTTTAATGTTTATTTTATTCTGGCTAGTCGGTAAAATGCCAGCTGACCCAACTTGGCAATTTCAAGAAGCTTATGAAAATATTTTATTGCCCGTAGGAAGAATTGTAATGGCCAGCATAATAGCTCAAGTAATATCAGAGTTAATTGATACCGAAATTTTTAGCATTATTTATAAAAAAACAAATGATTTACTCGCCGTCTTTTTTTCTAACTTAGTAGCTTTATTGATTGATAGTTGTATTTTTGGCTTTATCGCTTTTTTAGGTAGCTTGCCATTGACCACGGTTTTACAAATAATACTTGCCAATATTTTAATTAAATTAATTATCAGCATTTTAAGCACACCGACCATAAAATTAATTCCCAGATTAGTAAGATTTGAAGAAATTTAATTCTTTTTTATGATATACTTATTTATTCTAGCCGCCTTTGCCATTTTAACAGTCGTTTTTGCGGCACACTATTTTTTATTTCAATCTTTAATTTATTTTTTAGGCATAACTAGCCGAGTTTATTTAAATATATTAAAAAGCATTTTTATTTTTTTACCCATTAGTTTCATCTTAGCTTCAATTTTAATCTCCCGCTTTTCCAATATTTTAGTTCGTCTTTATTATATCGTCGCAGCTAGCTGGTTTGGCGTTCTGCTTTATTTTACTTTAGCCTGCCTAATAGCATATTTAATTTTGTTTTTAGGAAAAATTTTTTCTTTCAGCGTTAACCAAAAAAATCTAATTATTAGCTTATTTCTAATAGCAACCACCATAATAATTTATGGCATTATAGCAGCCCAAAATATTAAAATAAAAGAATTAAAAATTACCTTACCTAATTTACCAAGCGAATGGCGAGGGAAAACCGCCGTTTTTATAAGCGATTTACATTTAGGCGCAATTGATAATTATGAATTCGCGGCTAAAGTTTCCGACCAAATTGATAATTTAAAACCAGACATACTTTTTATCGGAGGAGATTTTTATGATGGCCAAGCTAATGTTAATTTAAATAGGCTGGCTCAAATTTTTTCAACCATTAAAACTCCTTTGGGTAAATTTTTTGTTACCGGCAACCATGAAGAATTCGGCGATAACACAAAATATATAGACGCTATTACTAAAGCCGGCATTAATGTTTTAGATAATAAAATGGAAGAAATAAATGGCGTGCAGATTATCGGCGTTGATTATAAATCAGCTTACAACAAAAATGATTATGAAGCTATTTTAGCCAATCTTAAAATAGATAAAAATAAACCTAGTATTTTATTAAGGCATGTGCCGGATAAAATTAAAGTGGCTGCTAAATTCGGCATCTCTCTAGAACTTTGCGGCCATGCTCATAGGGGCCAACTTTTTCCCATTCAAATTATTGAACATTTTTTATATAACGGCTTTCAATATGGCTTAAAAAAATCTGAGAATACTATGGTTTATACTTCTTCTGGAACCGGCACCTGGGGCCCGCCAATGAGAATTTTAGCCAATCCAGAAATTGTTAAAATAAAATTTGAATAAAATAAAAAAACAGCCCACTTAATTTCACGGGCTGTTTTTTATTTTATACTTTTGAATATTTACTTATTGCCACCAAACTAGCTAGCGCATTGATTAAACTAGCAGCTAAAAATTCTAAACCAAAAATCAATATAAAATTACTATTATAATAATTTAATAAACTAACTTCAAAGCCGGAAAAAAATGTTGTTAAGTATGGTTGAAATAAATTTAATAAAGGATAAATAATAATTATTACTATTATAACCCCAAAAAATGAATAAATCATGCTGGAAATTAAATAAGGAGCGCGAATAAACCAAGCTGAAGCCCCAACTAATCTCATAATACCGATTTCCCGCTTATGAGTTGAAATAGCAACGCGTACTGCATTATAAACAACCAGCATCGTTATTAAAACAAATAACAAACTGACAAATAAACCGACTTGATTAGCTTTTTGGGCAATACTGTTAATTTTTGCTAATTGAACCTTATAATCATCAAAATCTTTTGATTCAATAATATCGTCATTAATTTTATTTAAATTCGCAACCAATTCTTCATAATTATTTATATCTTTAGGTTTTATTATCAAACTCGGAGATAATGGATTTTTCCCCAGCTCCAATAAAGCTTGTAATATTTCCGGCTTATTTTTATGTTTTTCTCTAAAATCTTCTAAGGCTACCTGTTTATTAACATAATCAACCTGTTTAACTGAACCAAGATTTTCAACCTGACTTTTTAAAGCTAAAATACGATTTTCTTCCGCATCTGATTTTAAATATAAAGTTATATCAATTTTTTCTTTAACCGCGTTAACCGTCGATGAGCTAATTACTTTAACCACTAATAATAAGTTAATTGAAAATAAAGCCAAAACTAAAATCATTATTGTAACTGCGGACAACCAAATATTACGAATTATATCCTGAAAGCTAAATTTTATAACTCTAAAAAACGATAATAAAAACATAAAAATATTTAAGATGATTATAAAACATATTTTCCAACCGCCTGATCGCCGACAATTAACCCGTTATCTATGGTAATTACTCTTTTCTTTAATTTATTTACCACTTCTCGATTATGAGTTACTAAAACAACCGTCGTGCCGAACTTATTAATTTTTTGAAGAATTTCAATAATTTCATCAGCATTAATTGAATCTAAATTACCGGTTGGTTCATCAGCTAAAAGAATTTTTGGCCGATGCACTAAAGCGCGGGCGATTACTGCGCGCTGCTGCTCGCCGCCAGAAATCTGCTGAGGATAACGATGCATTTTATTGTCTAACCCAACAATCTTTAAAACCTGGGGTACAATATTATTTATTTTCCTTTGCGGCTCGCCACAAACCTGTAAAGCAAAAGCAACATTTTCGAATAATGTCTTTCTCTGTAATAATTTAAAATCCTGAAAAACTACTCCGATTTGGCGCCTTAGCACAGGAATTTCTGATTGCCCAATATCAGTAATATCCCAACCGCCAATAACAATTTTCCCCTTATCGGCCTTTTCTTCGCTAATTAAAAGTTTCACTAGTGTGGTTTTGCCAGTTCCTGACTGCCCGACTATAGAAACAAATTCACCCGGCTTAATATGCAAATTAACTTTATGCAGAGCTGTTATATCTGGCGGATAAATCTTTGTAATATTTGATAAATTAATCATATTGTATGATCTTTAGCGCATATTTTAATAATTGTTCAGTTTCGCTAAAACTGTTTTCCCTGCTTGAAATACCCATAGTTACAGCTATCACCTGCTCGCCTAAATCATTTTTAGCTCTCGCCATTAAACAGTACTGAGCCTCATCAAGATAGCCAGTTTTAGAGCCAGTAATATTTAAATTGCTGGTTTGCAAAAGTTTATCAGTATTAGTTATAGTGTGAGCTTTTTTAGTATTTATCGTTGTAAATTTATACTTATACATCGTACTGGCTTTTTGGATAATCGGATGAGTATAAACTTCTTTAGTTATTATAGCATAATCAAGCGCTGAACTCACATTTTCTGGAGATAGACCAGTTGGTTCTATAAATTTGGTATTGGTAGCTCCCCAATTTACTACTTCTTGATTCATTTTTAAAATAAACTCGTCTCGTTTAAACCCGCTAACGCGCACTAAAGTTTCTATAGCATTATTAGCCGAACCAACTAAAGCCGCATAAAGCAAATCTTCGATAGTCAGAGTATCGCCATCTTGTAATTTTAATCTAGCTGATTCCCATTTATTAACATATTCATAATTATATTCTTCGTCTTTAACGCTATAAGCCACTTCTTTATTTAAAGTCGGTTTAGTGTCAAGAAAAACTTTTATAGCCACTAATTTAGTTAAGCTAGCCAAAGGCAAAGTGCTGGTAGCATTTTTTTGCCATAGTATTTCCCCTGTTTGTTCATCCATGGCTATAGCCGATTTTGCAGTAGTTAAAAATTCTGATTTAGCGCCAGACTCGGCTATATCTAAAATTTTATTATTTTCTTTAACAATATCAATTGGCTGTATTTTTACATTAATCACGCCCGCGCCCGTAGAAGCAATTTTTTTAAAAGCTATCTTATCTAAATCAACGACTCTGTTTGGATGTAATTTTCTGTCTGGGCCGTAATCATTTATCACAACATCAACAAATTTATTGTTAGCCGTATTATAAACCCGTAGTTTTGAACCTTTAGGAAAATCAGGCGAAGCGGCAAACAGGCCGCCTTTATATGAATACCAGCTAGCCTGACCGATTACTAAAGCTTCTGGATTAGCAAAAACGGCAATACGGGCGAACGGTAAATGAATTAAGGAGCGTACAAATGATTTTTCAGGATAATCAACCGTGGGCAAGGGACGCCAAGAAGAATAATTTTTGTCATAATAAAAAACTTGCTTATAATAATTTGGGGCTTTATTATAAGATAACTGCACATAGAAAGGTTTTTTATTGTCATAGGCCGACTTATTATTAAATTCAAACTGATAAACATCGCTTATTCTTTCTAACTGCCATGGATCATTTATCGTTTCGTTTAATTCAACCACATCTACACCCGTAGAATCACTTAGTATCCCTGGGACCAAAGAGAGTTTAATAGTGTCTTCAAAAGCGCTAACCGTATAACCTTTAGCAATAGTCTGTTTATTTAAATTTATAAAATAAGAACGATTTTCTTTAATTTGGGACGTTTCAGCCGCATAAACAAAACTACCGGCCGTTTTTGCCAGTGTTAATATTAGTAAAAAAATTATAGTTTTCTGCCAAATTTGACTTTGCCTAACCATATAAATATAATTATAACATAAAACAAACAAATATAAAAAATATAAATGCAAATATCAAGCGGGTATAGTATAATGGCAGTACGCGACCTTCCCAAGGTTGAGGCACGGGTTCGATTCCCGTTACCCGCTCAAAAAATTAAATTTGATATTATTTTAAAATATGATATAGTTTAAAACTTGCCGAGATAGCTCAACTGGTAGAGCAGCGGTATCGTAAACCGCAGGTTGGAGGTTCAAATCCTCTTCTCGGCTCCACAAACAATTTTACAAACTATAGGTTCACCCCGTTTTAATATTTCCGAAATAAGCACCGAGGCGCTTCGATTCCCGGTCTCGGCTCATAAATATTATCACAAACCGCAGGTTGCCCCGTTTTCTTTTTTGCCTGATTGGCGCCGAGGCGCTTCAGTCCCGACCATCGGCTCATTTAATAAAAACAGCCCTTATTTAAAAGGCTGTTTTTATTTTATTATATTGTTCTCTAATTCGCTAAGATAAAAATTTTAATTTTTGCCAATCTTTCATCAACATATTGATTAAGAGTTTTTGCTCCGACAAAAATATATTTTATGCCTAACCGATCGTTGCTCTTGTCAATAACTTGCAAAATATAATAACCATCGCTACCAAAAATTATATTGCTAATCTGATTTAAATTTAAATTAAAAATCGTCTTGTCAAATTTTTCCCTAGCGCTTTCATTATCATAATAAGTCACTTCGCTATATTGATCGGCATATTTACTTAATTTCTCTATACCATCAGTATTTTTTAAAAGCTCACTAATCTTTTTTATTCTGGATAATCCAACTTGATTAAAATCTGCATCAGCTACAAACGCCGTAATTAAATTACCGCCAGAAGGATCAAACGAAAGATCATATTTTTTACTTAATTGTTTAAAAATCACCCATTTAGTTAAAGCGACTTTCTTGTCGTTAGAATTAAAATTTTCATAATTACTGTTTTTTATTTCTTGAAAATCATAATAATTTATTAAACCTTGATTAGTAACCACCGCCGGCGCTGGTAAAAATTTATCTATTTTTCTAACGGCATTATTGTCTAAATTAAACCTTAAAACTAACAAACAAAAAACCGCGTAGCTGATAGTTAAAAAAAGTGCTAGATATAATACCGCATAACCAATATTCCGCCTAATAACAAGTAAAATTTCATTTAGTTTATTGTTAAAATTTTTCTTAAAAAGTTTAAAAGCTTTTTGGCGATTTATTTTTCTTTTTTCAGCAGCTTTTATTTTAGCTAACTCGATTTCTTGTCTTAATCTTTTTATTTCTTCTGCTCGTTTTATTTTACCCAGCCGCTGGTTCTCTTTAATTATTCTTTCTCCAGCTTCAGCCTCTTCTTCCAATTTTAATTTCTCGCGCCATCTTTTTGCTTCTTCAATCTTAATTTTTTCTGTGGCTTCAAGTTTAGCCTTTTGCACTATTTCTTTTTTGATTAATTCTTCTTTTTTAAATTTTTCCTGCTTGATTTTCCCTAGATTAATCTCGACCTCTTTTTTAGAGTTTACTGGTTTTTCTGTTGCTGGCGCTGGCTTATTAAATATATTATTAACCCTTGATTTTATTCCATCAACTTTTCTAAAAGCTGACGGAATTTTAGCCGCGACATTACTTTCCTTAATCGGCTCCGGGTCTTTCTCTCCAATATATTTTAAAACTATCTTGCGATTTTCTTTTATTTCTTCGGGATTTAATTTTTTTATACCATCTAAATTTTTTGCCATAAAATAGTAATTATATATTTTTATTTTTTACTTCAAAAAATAATTAAACCATTTTTCAGGATTAGATTGCTTAACTTCTGGCTTGGCTTTTTCATAACCAGGAATATTAAACATGGTGGCGCTCGTAGAAGTGCTGGTTGATGCCTTATTATTATCGCTTTTTATTACCATTACTTCTTCGCCTGGCTTTTTTAATCCTAAATTAAGTCTAGCCTGCTCTTCGGCAAACTGATCTGACTCTAAATAAGAAACAAAATTCTTTAAATCAACATTTTTATTTTGTAAATCGGAAATTTCCTGCTTAAGTTCGCCTATCTCTTTATTTATTCTATATTGTTTAAGCGTATTTTTAACAAAAGGAAAACTTATTAAAATAATAATAATTAAGCCTAAAAGCGCTAAAAATTTTTGATTAAAAAATATTTTTTCAAAATAATTATTCTTCCGACGATTAATCATAATAATTTATAATCTTAACAATTAAAACAATATTATTATACCAATAACTAACCAAAATATCAAAACATAATTTAAATTTAAATAAGCTAAAACAATGCCAGGCCAAAATATTTCCAAGCAGGTAAAAATTAATATGGCGCCGGACAAAACATAAAATAATTCACTAAAAAAATCATTTACAATTTTTCTTTTCGCGCCTGCTTTAATATTATTAATATTGCTTTGCATAATTTTAAAAACTAAAATATTTTTTAAGCTTCTGCTTTAAAGTGGTTCCAAAAAGTTCAACTTTAATTTCTTTTACTATAACTTTGCCTTGGCGCGACTCCTCCGCCTTAAGAGAAGGTATAGAAATTAAAAATTGATATTTGCCATTTTCTTGATAAGCTTTAGTTAGGTCAAATTCTTGAGTGGTTGTTTGCCAACCATTAGAATCAATCGGAGTTTGATAATTAGTTAAAACATAATTTATTTTTTCATCATTTATGTTAAGATTCTCATCAACAGTTTTAAGTTTTGGATCAAACAAACCGGCTTCAGTAAAACTAAAAACACCATCGCCGGAAATAATTATATCATCTTTATTTAATTCAATTTTGGCTGGTTGTTTTAAGATTTTTACAGATAACTGCTTATAAGTTTCATTAACATCTATAAAAGTATCACCAACTTTTATTTTACCGAGACTCCCCGGATTTATAGTTTGAGCGTTAATTAATCGACTATTTGTGAATAGGGTAATATTTTTTTTATTGCCATCCGCTAGCCATACTTTATTAATTAAAACAAACTGGTTTTGTTTGCTGATTATATTTTTAGTTATGATATCGTTATTAGCAATAATGCTAAAACGATAAACCCCCTCCGGCAAATCAGCTATTTTTACAATTGCTTGTCGCTCATTATTATCTGTCTTACTATCAGTTATATAAGTGGAATAAATTTCATTATCTCCTGAATAAACTTTAATTTCAACCGTATCATCATCTGAATTAAGATTTAAATCAATAAAATTAAAAATATAATCAAGCTCTTCTTGCTTTATGTAAGTATAAAATTGATAAGCGCCGCGAATTTTATAATTAATTATATTATCTTGTTGGCTTGGTTTATAACTTTTAAGTAAAAAATTATTTTTAAAATTGTAATTATATAAAGCAATTTCTTCTTTATTAGGTAAATTATTTAAAAATTGTTCAATTGTATTATATTTTTTTTCGCGCTCAATTAATTTAACTCCATTTTCTTCGGAAACAACCGACCAGGCCAAATTTAGTTGATCAATAATTTTATTCTGCAAAGGCTTAAGGTCGGAACTCCAGGCATTTTTATTATTAAGTAAACCAATTTCCATAATTGGTAAATCGGTAGTATTTTTAAATTTTATGGTCACTTTAGCTCGCTCAAATCTACGCGGAGTCTTAAGAGAAAAATATACCGGGTCACCTTTAATTTCCGTCTCTGCTTCACTTGTTTTAGTTCTTTCTGCAGGCGTTAATTTACCTATAAAATAATTTGGTCGGCTAAAATCATAAACATAGCTTATAGCGCCGGTTGGCGCTATCTTCATATAGATAAACCAAGCGATAATTATGGCTAATATCAGCCATAAAATTATTCTAATTTTAAAAACGTTTTTATTCACCCCGTTAGAAATTATATTATTTTTTTCATTCATAATTTTTCACAAATAGCCCCGGTCATGTCGGTTATTTCTAACGGGGTTCATGGTTGAATATTTTTAAATATTCCTTGGCCGTATTTTCCCAACTAAACTTTTTAGCTTGTTCTAGGCCTTGTTTTATTAATTTATTTTTTAAATTTTCATCAGTTAATATTTCTTTAAGCGCTCGCGCCATATCATTAATATTATAGGGGTTAACCATTAATGCCGCGCTGCCAGCGACTTCAGGCAAGCTAGCGGCATAACTAGTAATAACGGGCACGCCGGAAGCCATAGCTTCAAGCGGCGGAAAACCAAAACCTTCATAAAAAGAAGGATAAATAAATACGCTGGCTAAATTATATAAACATACTTTATCTTCACCGTCTATATAACCTAAAAAATTAATATCATTTTTAAATTCAGATTTTTCCCATTCTTTATAAATATTACTGCTCTTCCAGCCTTTACCGCCAGCTATTACTAATTTATAATCTTGCATCTCGTCCGCCTCGGCTCGCCGAGAGCGAGACGGGCTATATGCGCTTCTTAATTCATTATAAGCTTTAATTATGCCATCAACATTTTTCCGTGGCTCAATCGTGCCTAAATATAATATATATTTATCCGGTAAATTATATTTAATTTTAACATCTTCTAATTTATCTTTATTTATTTCTGCATTTATAAACTCGCCACCCAATCCTGGATAAATAACTTCTATTTTATTTTCATTTATTCCGCATAAATCTATAATATCTTTTTTAGTATTTTCGCTTACCGCCACTACCCTATCAAAACGCTTAATTAATTTTTTAACATTAATCATTTTATGCCAAAAATTTTTGCGCCAGCTAAAAAATTCTGGGTATTTTAAAAAGGACAAATCATGAATAGTAACTAAACTTTTGCCAGTTGAGGATTTGCCAATAAAATTTATATGCGGCATGAAAAATACATCAACTTCAAGTTCTTTATCTATTTTAGGATAATTAAAAATTTTAAAAAATAAATAATTTAAAACTTTATTAGGATAATTATATTTAACTAGCTTAACATTTTTTTCAGTAAACTTTGGGATGTTCGAACAATCGCCAAATGAATTATAAAAAAGCCGGTATTCATTATGATTATCCAGCCTTAAAATCTCCTTAATTAAATTAAACGTATATTCGGATACGCCGCTATATTGCGCATCCATTAGAGTTCGTATGTCTATACCGATTTTCATCTAATTATTTTTAAAATTTTTCCATGATTCTTCTATATATTTACTAATTTCTTTTTTAAACCTCTCTACGCTGAATTGTTCAGCGTGTCGCCTAATTATCATAGGATCAAATTTTGAATTATCAAAATTATTTAAAGCTTCGACTAAACTATCAACTGTCTGTTCATTAAAAAATATTCCGGTTTCTCCATCTTTCACAGTTTCTATAGCGCCACCGGAACGATAAGCGATTACTGGTCGGCCCGAGGCTTGAGCTTCGACCGCGGTAATGCCGAAATCCTCTTCCTGGGGGTAAATAAAGGCTAAGCAATGGCTATAAAGCTCGGCTTTGGTCATATCGTCCACCCAGCCCAAAAATTCAATATTAGGATAACCTTTAGCTATTTTTTTAAGTCGCTCCAAATCTATCCCGTCGCCGTAAACTTTTAATTTCTTCCCAGTTTTTTTGCAAGCCTCAATTACCATATCAACTCTTTTATAAGGCGCTAAGCGACCACCAATTAAAAAATAATCGCCGACTTTATCAGCAATCTTAAATCGTTCTGTTTCTACTGGAGGATAAATTACAGTTGATTCTTGTTTATAATATTTTTTTATTCTCTTAGCTACGAAACTGGAATTAGCAATATATTTATCAACTCTATCGGCGGCCAACCTATCCCACATTCTAATATAATTTAAAACTAAAGAAATTACTTTCTTGAAATATTTATTATATTTTAATTCGTTAATATATTGATGAGTATCACTCCAAAGATAACGGGTCGGCGTATGGCAATAACAAACATGCAAAGTATGGCTTGAAGTTACTACGCCTTTGGCAAATGAACTTGAATCGGAAATCACTAAATCAAAATTTGATAAATCAAAAAATTCTATAGCCATAGGCATAAATGGCATATACCACTGATAATGCTTCACGCCGCCTGGCAATTTTTGAATTATAGAAGTTTCAATTCGGCGATGACGATAATACTTATCAGCATTTTTCTTTTCATAAAGCAAAGTATAAATCGGCGCTTCCGGAAACATGTCCGCCAACACTTTTAAAACTTTCTCCGCTCCGCCGTCTTGAGCTAAATGATCATGAATTAAAGCTACTTTCATATTTATTTTATCAAGTTAAAATTTAATGGCCGTAAAAGTTTATTCTACTTTTCTGCCTCTTATAACCGCCAACGGCGTTCTAAGCAGAATGGCAATATCAAATATTAGAGACCAATTTTCAATATAATAACTATCCAATTTGACCTCATCTTCAAAACTTAAATCGCTACGTCCGGAAATCTGAGCTAAACCAGTTAACCCTGGTTTAATTGATAAAACTTTTTTATGATGACGCTCATATTTAGCGACTTCCCTTGGCTGATGTGGTCTTGGCCCGACCAAACTCATATCACCTATAAAAACATTAAAAAATTGTGGTAATTCGTCAATACTCCAGCGCCTAATAAATTTACCAACTTTAGTTAAACGCGGATCATCGGCAATTTTATAAACCGGGCCGGCCTTGATACTTTTCTCTTCAATTAATTTTTTTTCTAACTCTAATGCCTGGTCATTACCATAATCATCGCCTACGCAATATTGGTAAATCATTGATCTAAATTTAAATAATTTAAAAGTGCCATTTTTTAAAACTCGTTCATTTTTATAAATAACCGGGCCACGAGAATCCAATTTAACCATAATAGCGGCGACAATAAGAATCGGACTAAAAATTATTATAAAAAACAAAGAAAATATAATATCAAAAATTCTTTTGGTAATTCTGCCCCAGCCTTCAAGCGGCGTCTTTTTTACTTCAACTACCGGAATGCCGGCGATTTCCGAAACTTCAGTTTTTAATACTTTAGCTCCTAATAAATCGGCAGCGTATTTAAAAATAATATGATTTTCATCGGCGAAATCAAATAACCTTATTACTTCGGCCTTGCTTAAGTTAGGATCGCTTTGCATAATTTCATCAACCTTGCAGGTCTTCATAAATTCAGTTAAATCATCCATTGCTTCTAAACTAAAATTCTTCAATCGTTTTACAATCTCATAGCCTGAATTTTTTCTGCTGGAAAATTCATAAATTAAAGCGTCGGCAGTATTGCTATCGCCTACTAAAACAATTTTATGAATACCAATGCCATATCTTAATAAAATTCTTTGAATCAACCTAACAATCATTCTGGCGAAACTTATATAAATTATAGCTAAAAGCCAGCCAGCTAAAACTATAAAACGAGAAGAAAATAGTTCCCTAAAAGCAAAAATCATAATTACTATTAACATTAGACCGGTGGAGCAAGCTAAAATTACTCGATAAATTTCCGTAGTTAAACGACGAGAACTTTTTATGCTATATAAACCAGCAAAAGCAAAAATAATTACCCAGGCCACAGCAATTAACAATAAAATCTGAAAATAATCACTAAAGGGTAAACTAAAAATCACCGGCCTAATTTCGGTTGCTACACTAGCAAAACGCAAATAATAGGCTGAAATGCCAGCAAAAATAATCATTAAAAAATCTAATGGTACCAGTAAAAATGAAAAAAATAATTCGCTTTGTTTCATAAATTATAAGAGCCTGTTTGGGAAGTTGCTTTCGCAACGAAATTTTAAAATTTTGGATAGAATTTTTTTAAAATTTTTAAGCTTATATAATGCATATAGGCGAAAAAATTTTAAATAAAATTATGCCAAAATTTTAAAATTGCAGTAGAAATGAATTTTCCAAACAGGCTCTACAAACATAACACGCAACTGCGTGTTATATGAGTTATATTTCACTAATATCAAGGCAAGCTATAAGCCGGATTCTGTCTAAATGATTATCTATCTAGCCTTAGCGTTACCGCTACGGTCAAGCGAGCTACTTTTCATTACATCGCAAAATGCGGTGTAGTTTGCTCTTGCTCCAGGCAGGGTTTGCCGTCTAACGCTGTCACCAGCGCAGAATACGCCTAGCCTAAGTTATTTGGATATCCTTACATAACTTAAACACTGCGTAACTTTTCACCTTTCATCCGCCCAAAAGGCAGATTAGTATTGTCTCTGTGGCACTTTCCCTAAGATTACTCTTGATGGACGTTATCCATTGCCGCTTTCCAGCACAAAAGTACTTTTGGAGTCCGGACTTTCCTCTTTGATAAAAACCAAAGCAATCATCCGCTTACCTTGATATTAGTAAAATATAAGGAACAAATTATATAAAAATATTACCATTAAATGGAAAAAAAGTCAAATAAATCCCCGTGCTTAATTTTAAATTTGTGGATAAAAAAACCGCTGGCTTATATTGCCAAAGCGGTTATAATTAAATGAATTATGCCTTTACGTTCCCGCCGCCTATATTATAAACATGAATAAGGAAAAAACCTACTGCCACGATGGCGACAATTATATTGACCATATGTCCGTTAGACCAAACGACTATCTGATTTATTATCTCCGTCATCCTTCCAAGATTCCTCCTCCTCTTTCTGATTGCTCCTGTAAAAATTTTTCAGACAACCTTTCTTCGCGCAATTTTTTATTTTTTGCGTATCTGCTATAAAACAAAAAAAATAAAAAATAAATCGCTACTACTCCAGCCAACCATTTATATATTACTAACCGGCTGGCTACTTCGTCAAAACCGACAAACATAAAAACTCTTACTCTTGGTAAAACGATCTGATTCTGATAAAGGACAACAGTAGCTACCCCCAGAAAAATCAATAAAAAAATTGACAAAATAAAATAAAAGGCTCCTGATTTATCATTCTTCATAATTTATTCCCCTACAAATAAATTTTAAAAAGACCGATTAATTTAACAATCTATCCCCCAAATGTTTTAAACAATCTGGAGTAGCACAGGTTTCCCTAATAAATTTTCTTCCGCTTTTTTTATCGAATATCGTTTTTCTTTTAATTTTCTTATGACAACAATGTTCATTACCACAACTGCATTTTGTTTTCATCTTCAACCCTCCTAAGCGTTATTAAATTTATTGTTTAAATTATAAATCCCACTGTGGACGCAGAAGGACTCGGACCTTCGACCTCTCCGATGTGAACGGAGCGCTCTAACCAACTGAGCCATGCGTCCCTAATTATTTACCCGCCTTATCTAAAGCTTGATTAACTAATTTATCGGCTAATTCATTCATTTCTCTAAAAATATGCTTAAAAATAATCTTTTTAAAACTTAATGAAGTATTATACACTTGAACAAATAAAGGCGCAAGGTCTTTATCCTTAACCCGATATTCACGGTTTAATTGCTTTACTACGAGTTCTGAATCTAAAAATACTTCGAGCTCGCTCGCTCCCAACTCTTTAGCTTTTGTTAAACCAGCAATTAGGGCTTTATACTCGGCTTGGTTGTTTGTGGTTTCGCCGATATATTCAGAAATTTCGGCTATAATATTCCCTTTTTCATCAAAAATAACTGCGCCAATACCGGCCGGTCCAGGATTACCGCGCGAACCGCCATCAGTATAAAGTTTTAGTTTGTGATAATTCACCCCATTAGAAATAATTAAATTATTTTTAGATAACATAAAATATTAATGATATATTTTTACCCCATAATTTCTAACGGGGTTCATAATTATTAATTACTTAATTTTATATCCACAAGCTTCATTTGTGCTGTACGACGACCGTTAAATTCATTAAATTCTAAATAATAAACTATATCAACTTCATCGCCTATCTTTAAATATTTTAAATTTTCCGCTTGGCTAAAAGCTACCGCCCAAATTGAATCAAATCTAAATTTAATATGTTTAGCATCAGCTCCCATATTTACTTTGTCCATTATTTTTAAGCCTCTACTTAAAAATTTCGGCTTATCATTATCTTCACCAAATGGTTCAAATTTTTCTAAAGCTTCGAGCAACTCGTCATTAATGTCCGATAAACCAATTTCAGCTTCAATTAAAATTTTAGATGATAATTCAACTCCGGTCAAAGCTTGATTAACAATTTTTTTCATTTCTTCTATAAATTTTTCCAAAACTTCCCGGCTTTTTAAAGTAAACCCGCAGGCAGCCGCATGCCCGCCAAATTTTTCTAAATAAACGCTCGTTTTTTCAATCGCTTCCATAATATTAAATTCATCTATACTTCTGCCTGAGCCTTTTATTTCATTTTTTGTTTTTGTAATTACTAAAACCGGTCTAGAATATTCATCGCATAAACGCCCAGCCACAAGTCCAACTACCCCTTCCTGCCAACCTTCAGCCTTAATATCTTTAATATTAGGCGAACAAACTATCAAAATTTTATCACTAAGCATTTTTTCTTCAATCAACTTACGGCAATAATCAGTAATTTCTTCAGTTATCTTCTGTCTTTCTCCATTTCTTATATTTAATTTTTTAGCAATAGTTTGCGCTTCGGTTTTATCTTTAGTAATTAAAAGCTCATAAGCCGTATTAGCATGATCCATGCGACCGGCTGAATTTAATCTTGGAGAAATTTGCCAACCAATATGAAATGAATTTATTTTTTTATTTGAGCTCCCATTAGTTTGCGCCACTTTTATTAACTCAGCTACGCCAAGCCGTTTCCCCTGGTTTATTATTTTTAAACCTTGATTAACCAATATTCTATTTTCTCCAAGCAGACTTACCATATCGGCCACTGTACCAATAGCCACTAAATCTAAAACTTTTTCTGCTAACTTATTTTTTAGTTGTTCGTCTAATTTTGAAAGTCTAATTAAACCTTGAACAAATTTAAAAGCCACGCCCACCCCAGCCAAACTTTTATAAGGATAATCTTCAGCTTTAGGATTAATAATTAAACAATCCGGCCAATCATTTTTATCTAGCGGCGGCTCATGATGATCAGTAATAATTACATCTAACCCCAATTTTTTAGCATAAATTACTTCTTCTTTGCTGCGAATGCCATTATCAACCGTGATTATTAATTTAGCTCCATTTTTAGCCAATTCATCGATTGCTTTTTTATTCAAACCATATCCTCCGCTAGTTCTACCTGGGATAAAAACGCTTGTTTTAGCTTTAAAAATATTTAAGATTTCAATTAAAGCGGCCGTGGCCGTTACGCCATCAGTATCGTAATCACCGCAAACAGCTATTAAATTTTGCTCTTTAATATTTTTAATTGTTAAAGCGGCTGCCGCTTCCATATTTTTTAATAAAAACGGATCGGACAAACTAACTTCATTTGGCTTAAAAAATGATTCGATGTCTTTTTTATTTATTAATCGCCTATTAAAAAGCAACTGAAGTATAATTTTATTATATTCAGAATTTTTTTTAATAAAATCATTTGGAGCAATAGGTTTAAGTTCCCATTTATTAGCCATAGTTTAATAATTAAAAAAATCCGGCCATAGTCCAAGCTACCATAGAAAAAATTACCATAACACTAATAATTACCCAGATTATTCTATTCAAAGATTTTCTTTTCATATTATTTTTATTAAGTAAAAAGTTTTTTAAAGTCTTTATTTTTTTAATAATTTCACAAAAACATCACTAGGAATTTCAACTCTACCTTTGCCATGCGCCTCCATTTTCTTTTTACCTTTTTTCTGTTTTTCTAATAATTTTCTTTTTCGCGATACGTCACCGCCATATAATTTAGCAGTTACGTCTTTACGCATAGCGGAAATTCTTTCAGCCGCAATAATTTTTCCGCCCACGGCCGCCTGTAATTTAATGGCGAACATTTGTTTTGGTAAAGTTTCTTTTAAGGTATTAACCACGTCTTTACCTCGCTTAAAAGCATCATCGCGATAAACTATCATAGCTAATGCTTCAACCGCTTCTTCGGCCACTAAAATATCCATTTTTACCACATCGGCTTGCTTATAGCCGATAAATTCGTAATTTATTGAAGCATAGCCAGAACTAACGCTTTTTATTTTGTCGTAAAAATCAGTTAAAATCGCCGCCATAGGAATTTCATAATGTAAAATCACCCTACTCTCATCAATATATTCGGTATTTTTATAAACACCTCGTTTTTCTTGAACTAAATTTAAAATCGCTCCGATATATTCTTTGGGCGCAATAATATCAAGACTAACCCACGGCTCTTCAATTTTATCTATTTCTGTTGGGTCGGGCAATTTTTGCGGACTTCTAATAATCGCATCATCGCCATTTTTCTTATAAACTTTATAAGCCACGCTCGGAATGGTAACAGTTAAGCTTAAATTATATTCTCGGCTTAAACGTTCTTGAAAAATTTCTAAATGTAATAAACCTAAAAAACCGCATCTAAAACCAAAGCCTAGCGCTTCCGAATGTTCAGGTTCATAAATTAAGGCCGCGTCATTTAATTTTAATTTTGAAATTGCTTCTCGCAATTCTTCAAACTCATTGCCTTCATGCGGAAATACTCCAGCAAATACCATAGGCTTAACTTCATTATAACCTTTTAATGGTTCAGTTTCTTTTTCACGATTTAAAAGCGCGATCGTATCGCCTACGCGGCATTCGCTCACGTCTTTAAATCCTGTAACTATATAACCAATTTCACCAGTTTTTAATTCACCAGTAGATTTATATTCTGGTTTAAAAATTCCTACGTCTAGCGCTTCACTCTTAGCTTTAGTAGCTAACAGTATTATTTTATCACCTTTTTTTATAGCGCCATCAAAAACTCTAATATACGCGACCACGCCGCGATATTCATCATAAGTTGAATCAAAAATTAAAGCGCGTAATGCCTGCTCTCCGAAATTTTCTTTAGGCATAATTGGCGCCGGCACATATTTTATAACCTCCTGTAAAACTTCGCTCACGCCTTGTCCGGTTTTGCCTGAAGCTAAAATAATTTCTTCGGGCTTGCAACCTAAAAGTTGAATAATTTCTTTTTTAGTTTTTTCTACATTAGCGGCCGGCAAATCAATTTTATTAATTACCGGAATAATAGCTAAATCTTGTTCTAACGCTAAGTATAAATTTGCCAAAGTTTGCGCTTGAATGCCTTGCGAAGCGTCCACGAGTAGCACTGCGCCCTCAACCGCCGCTAAACTGCGCGAAACTTCATAAGTAAAATCAACATGGCCTGGCGTATCAATTAAATTTAAAGCATAACCTTGATAATCCATTTTTACTGGCTGTAACTTAATGGTTATACCTCTTTCTCTTTCTAAATCCATACGATCTAAAACCTGATATCTCATTTTTCTTTTTTCAATTGTACCGGTAATTTCCAGCATACGATCAGCCATAGTAGATTTACCATGATCAATATGGGCAATTATGCAAAAATTTCTAATATTACTCATAAAACATTATATAAATTTATATAAAAACAGGTTATAAACCTGTATCTATACTTCTAATCCACCTAGTTTTTTTTTTTTTGGTCAAACTAATTTTTTATTATTTTTATTATCTTTTATCTTAAATATCCCCAAGTATGCAAGCGGTCAGAATCTACCGCCCAACGCGAACCAATATCAGTGCGGTATATCATATTTGGAATAATAATATTATGTACTCGACCATAAACTAAATGCCGAGCATCTTCCACGGTCATGCCGCTAGCCGTAATAACGAGCAAACAACCCGACACTCCGGCCACTCGCCAAACACCTTTATCATTTTTTATATCTTCAATATGAATCCCTTCAAAATTATGATTATTTTTAAAAGCAATAGCTAAGTCATGATATAATTTTACAACATCTGAATCATCATCTTTAGAAAAATAAGATTCAACTAAAATTCTTATGCCAATTTGAAAACCGCGCTTAGTTTTTAATTCAAAATTTTCGCCCTTAGCCATTTTATATAACCATTCGCCGGTTGGCGTTAAAATGCCTTCTTGCTGAATTTGGATAGTCGGATAACCAAAGCGAGTAGTAAACTCAAGCGGATAAATCCCCCGACCGTTAACGATGCAATTTATATCCACATAACCGATATAGCCTGATTCTTTTAAAGCCGGCAACATTTTTTCGAGCGTTGCATGAAATAAATTATTAGGCGAACTCCAATACATTAAAGTTCCCATCTCACCGGCGAACGGCCCGATATTGCCCGGATAAATTCTTTTATGTTCAAAATTTACGTTAATCGGATAAATAAAATCATGACCATTAAAATAAGCGCCTACAGCTACTTCCACGCCCGTAATATATTTTTGAAGTAAAAATAAAGGCGCTTTTTTCTTCCAAACATCTTTGTTCTGCTCTAAAAGTTCTAATAAATCTTTACCATCTTCTTCTTGACCTAAAAATAATAATCCTTTCCCGCCCGAAGGCGTATTACCACTAGGCTTAAAGACATAACGGGACGGATTATTTTTTATAAATTTTATTGCCTCTTCATAATCATTAAACTGCCAGCTAGGTAAAATATTAATACCATGGCTTTTCATTTCGGCCTGACCGAACTCACGATCTATTTCTAATTTGTCAGTATAAATACTGCCGCCAATAACTAATTTGCCCTGCTTCCTTAGTTTCTCAGAGATTGAACCGAAACCAACATCATCAAATATTATTACATCCGCCCAATCTTTATAAGGCTCCCAAGCTTCAACTTTTTCAATAAAACCATCATAAACATCAATATCGCTTTTGGCTTTAATATAAGCTTTTACAAAATGACCTTCTTTGACTAAGCTCCAAGCTAAATCACCGCTTAAACTTTCCAGCGAAACAAATAAAAATTTTTTTGGATCGTTTGTTTTAGCCGCTAACTCATGATTGTTGCCGTTGTTTTTACCATTAGGCATATAAAATAAAAAGCTGACTTAAAAATCAGCTTTTTGAAAAGTTATTATAAAAATAATTTAACTGGCTATGAGGAATTTTCTGTTTCATAAAAATTTCCATCCCTGTTTTAATTATATGGCATTATAAAATAATGTCAACCATTTTTTAAATTCCTCTCGCTTCTCCCTGATCGGTTGTTTCAATTTTTTTAAAGCCAGGCAGGCGACGTCTTAAAGATGACCAAAAATTAAATAATTCTTCACTTTTTAAAATATAACAAACCAAAAGATAAACTAATATGCCGGCTAATCCAGCGACTAAGCCTTGAACCGCGATTTCCCAAAATCTATCCAAATCAATTCTATTGCCAATTAATAACTTTACCCCCTGAACCGCCAAACCGCATGACAAAGCGGCTAAAGAAAATTTTACGGTTGAAATAAAAATTTTAAACTCGTCAATTTTTCCTATTTCAAAATTCAACCAAACCCAAAGCAATATCAAATTTATTACATTACTTATAGAGAAAGCTAAAGCTAACCCGGCTACACCCATGCTCTCGGAAAATTTAATTGATAAAAAAATGTTAATTAAAGCCGCTATTAAGCCAATAATAAAAGGCGTTTTAGAATTATGTCTAGCATAAAAAACTCGAATTAAAAGAGGAATTAGGGCTTGAGCAAAAAGTGAAATTGCAAAAAAACCTAAAGTATCAATAGTTAAAAGAGTGTCTTGCCAATCAAATTTTCCTGTACCTAAAATAACTCTAATAATTTGCGCGCGCAAAGCCAACAAAAGAACCGTGGACGGAATAATAAAAAATAATATTTGTCTTACTGTTAGAGATAAGTCTTTTACTAAATTCTTTTTATCAAAAGCAGCGGCTGACAAAGCGGGAAAAGCAGCTATAGCAAAAGAAATGCCGAAAATACCCACAGGAAATGACTGCAAATTATTGGCAAAATTAAAAACCGCGAGCGACCCGCTAGACATAGTTGAAGCAACTACGGTGATAACTAATAAATTCAACTGCGAAATAGCCAAACTCATAGTTCTTGGTATCATCATTAACCAAATTTTATTTACCAGCGGATTATTCATTTCAAATTTAAAACTATATTTAAAACCAAGCTGACTTAAGGCTGGAATCTGTACGGCCATATGGGCAGCCGCGCCTAAAACCACACCCCAAGCTAAACCATAAATTCCCCAAAGTGGCACGAAATATAAAGCGCCAATAATTATACCAATGTTATAAAATATCGGCGACATTGAATAAACAAAAAATCTTTTAAAAGATTGTAATATACCGCCAAAAACGCTGGAGATACCTAAAAATATCGGCGACAAAAACATAATTCTTGATAAACCAATAGTTAAATCCATTTTTTCTCGGCTAAACCCCGGGGTAATTAGACACATAATCTGGGGCGAGAAAACCACTCCGAAACCACATAAAATTAAAAGACCAACGCCCAAAATATTTAAAATATTGCTGGCTAATCGCCAAGCCTCTTTATAATCATCACCTATTAAAGATTTTATCTTCTCTAAAGGACTTTTAATTAGAGAAGTAAATATAGGAATGAAGCCAGCCGATAAGGCGCCTAAAACTAATAAATTAAAAATTAAATCTGGGACGCGAAAAGCCGCATAATAGATATCTAAAGTATCGCCAGCGCCAAATTGACCGGCTAAAATACGATCGCGAAAAATTCCAAGTAAACGGCTAATTAAAGAAGAACCGCCGACCAACAAAGCGGCCACGGTAATACTATTTATTTCTCCATTGAATAATCTTTTTATCATAAAAAGTTATTGTCTTGCGCTAATTAATTGTCTTACCTCTCTAGCAATCATTAATTCTTCGTTAGCTTTAATTACTAACATCGGCAAATTGCCCAAACATTTTATTTTTTTCATCACTTGATTGCGCGTCATTGGATTACCAGCGCCGATAGCTCCAGTGAAAACAACCGCTTGAGCCTTACCCTCTAGTTCGACCCAATAAGCCCCAATATATTTTATTAAACGATTAATAGCTAAATCAAAAGTTAAATTAGCCGCTTCGTTGCCAAGCGATACCAATCTTAATAATTCTTGAAAATCATTAACACCCGATAAACCCTTTATGCCTGACTGCTTATTTAACAAGTCATAAATCATAGCTACTTTATTTTTATCTATCTCTTCCGGCATTTCTTCTAAAAGTTTAAAAATTATTCCTGGGTCAATATCCCCAGCTCTAGTCATCATAACTAAACCTTCTAGCGGAGTAAAACCCATAGAAGTATCAATCGGCTGACCATTTTTCACGGCAGTAATTGACCAACCGCCACCTAAATGACAACTAATTAAATTAATTTTATTAATTTCCGTTTTAAGTAATTTAGCGCTTTCTTGCATAGCATACTTATGCGAAGTGCCGTGAAAACCGTAACGATAAATTTTATATTTTTCACTAATTTCCCTTGGTAACGCATAAAGCTTTGAAATCTCCGGCAAATTAGCATAAAAAGACGTATCAAAAATCGCTACTTGCTTAATCTGGGGTAAATATTCCATAACCGCCTTAATGCCAGCTAAATTATAAGGATTATGCAGCGGCGCCAAATCATTAAATTTTTCTAATTCTAAAAAATTTTCTTGGTTTATTAAAAGCGGTTCATGAAATTTATATCCACCATGAACTACTCTATGCCCAACCGCTTTTAGATCTTGTAATCCACCGACATCTCTTAAAATCTGTTTTAAAGCTGTTTGATGATTGGTAATATTAGTAATATCGCCTTGTTTAATTTCCTTTTCGCTGTCGGAAAATAATTTGTATTTTATTGAAGTTGAACCTGAGTTTATAACTAAAATAGACATAAAATTAGTTGAAAGTTGAAAAGTAATAAAGCCATAAAGTCAATATACAAATAATTTAAATTTTACTTTTAACTTTTGACTTTATAACTTTTGGCTAAATTAGGCTCCTACCGACCATTTCCGAGGGTTTATCTAAATTCATTACTTTAAGAATAGTCGGCGCCACGTCAGACAACATGCCCTGTGGTTGTAATAAGCTTAAATCACCGCCAGGCGCATCAGGCAAAGACAAACTTTTACCTTCATAATCTTTGCCAATAATTAAAAAAGGTACTGGATTAGCTGAATGTTCTTTGTCTATCATGCCGGTTTGCATGTTAAACAATTCTTCGGCATTACCATGATCGGCGGTAATAAATGAGACGCCCTCTTTAGCTAAAACTAAATTAACAATTTTGCCAACACATTTATCAACTGTTTCAATCGCTTTAATAGTAGCTTTTAAATTTCCTGTATGTCCAACCATATCAGCATTAGCAAAATTTATTAAAATAAAATCATAATTATCCTGTTCAATCGCTTTTATAACTTTATCGGTGACCTCTATAGCCGACATCTCTGGCTTAAGGTCATAACTAGAAACGGCCGGAGAAGAAACTAACAACTGATCCTCGCCTTCTGATTTTACTTCACAGCCACCATTAAAAAAATAAGTTACATGGGCATATTTTTCTGTTTCCGCGATTCTTAATTGCTTTAAGCCAGAACGAGACAAAACTTCACCTAAAGTATTTTTTAAAACATCTGGCGGAAAAACTATCTCTACTGGTAAATTTTTTTCATACTCAACAAAAGTGGCAAAGAAAATGTTTAAATATTTTTCTCTCTTAAATTTTTCAAAACTCGGTAAAACAAAAGCTTTAGTAAGCTCGCGCGCGCGGTCAGGTCGATAATTAAAAAATATTACCGCATCGCCATCTTCAATTTTGGCTACAGGTTGTCCATCTTTAGCTATAACTGTTGGCATAAACTCTTCATCGTATATTTTTTTATCATAACTGGCTTCAATCGCTTTCTCGGCTGACTCATATTTTTCACCTACTCCTAAAGCCATAGCTTCGTATGCTTTAGCTGTTCGATCCCAATGATTATCCCGATCCATGGCATAAAAACGTCCAGACAACGACGCTATTTTGCCTTTAGTTCCAGCTAAAGAAGTTTCTACTTCTTTAATAAAATTCAAACCGGCATTAAATGGCGTATCTCTGCCGTCTAAAATAGCATGAACATAAAATTGATTAACTTTACTTTCTTCCATAAAAGCAATTAAAGCCTGGAGATGTTCCATTGAAGAGTGAACACAACCGTTAGAAGATAAACCAATTAAATGCAACTTTGAATTATTGGCTTTTACCTGTTCAATTGCTTTAAGCAAAACTTTATTTTTATAAAAACTATTATCAGCGATAGCCCTATTAATTTTAGGGAGATTTTGATAAATAATTCTGCCTAGGCCTAAATTTAAATGGCCGACCTCGCTGTTGCCGAATTCTCCCCATGGTAAACCAACTCCTTCGCCAGAAGCTACTAGAACCATCGAAGGATACTTAGCTATATAATTTTTTATATTAGGCGTATTAGCTTGGCTAATAGCGTTGCCGGCATAAGAATTAGCTACACCCCAACCATCAAGCACCATTAATACTACTGGCTTCGGTCGAACTTGTTGTTTTTTTGTGGCCATAATTAATTTCTAGATATAAAAATTGAAAACTATTTTATAAGACTTTTACCCATCATCTCTTTGGGTTTTTTTATATTTAATAAATCTAATATAGTCGGAGCAATATCGCCTAATACTCCGTCGCTTCTTAATTTAATTTTATTACCTATATTTTTATTAACTACAATAAAAGGTACTTGATTAATTGAATGTTCGGTGTCTATTTCTCCGGTTTTTAAATTTACCATCTCTTCAATATTGCCATGGTCGGCAGTGATTAAAACCGTTCCGCCAACTTTAAAATAAGCTTCAACAATTTCTCCTAAATATTTATCAACTTCATGACAGCATTTTATACCGGCCTCTAAATTACCAGTATGGCCGATCATGTCAGGCGCGGCAAAATTTAAAACCGTAAAATCATATTTATTTTTTTTAAGATTATTTATTATTTCACGGCATAACTTACCTGAACTCATAGCCGGCGTGAGATCATAGGATTTTACATCCGGCGAAGGTATAACTTGCCGGTCTTCACCATCAACCGCGTTAGCATAGCCACCATTAAAAAAATAAGTTACGTGAGCATATTTTTCCGTCTCCGCAATATATAGTTGTTTTAGATTAGCTAACTCCATCGGCAAAGTATGCTTTAAATCACCAGATGGAAAAGCAGTAAAAATACTATCTAAATCTGGGCCAAAATCAGTCATAGCTACAAACAATAAATCATGCAAAAACTTTTTTCTTGTAAAGCAAAATTTATTTTTTTCACAAAAATCTTTTTGTACAAAAACTTTAGCTAATTGCCTGGCTCGGTCCGACCTTAAATTAAAAAATATTACGCTATCGTTCGAAGCTATTCTTGGCAATGGTTTGCCATTTTTTGTAATAATATACGGTTCAATAAATTCATCATTTTCACCTCTATTATAGCTTTCGGTAATTGCCGCTTGAGCGCTTTCAGTTTTTTTGCCAATGCCGTTTACTAAGGCATTATAAGCCTTCTCTGTTCTCACCCAAGTCTTTTTCCTGTCCATAGCATAAAATCTACCCATAACAGTAGCAATAGCCTCGCCATTTTTAAATGATTTCTGAATATCTGTAATTAATTTTAAAGAAGCATATTTAGGAGAATCGCGACCATCGGTAAATAAATGTAAATAAACATCTTTAACGCCATTTACTCTAGCTAAAGATAATAAAGCTAATAAATGATCTGGATCGCTATGCGCACTCATGCCATTAGAAACCATACCCATTAGATGTAGTTTTGATTTATTTTTTTTAACATGCCTAATCGCTTCAATAAAACTAGCATTTTTAGAAAAAGTACCATCTTTAATACTTTTAGAAATTCTAACTACGTCTTGTTCAACCATACGACCAGCGCCGATGTTCATATGTCCAGCTTCGCTATTACCTGATTGTGATGGAGGCAACCCCACGTATTTCCCGTGAGCATAAAGTTTGGTATTTGGATATTTTCTCATTAAGCCATTCATAGTTGGAGTCTTCGCTAAAGTGACCGCATTACCAACGTTTGGCGAAGTTAAACCCCAACCATCAAGTATTACTAAAATCATGGGTAGATTATTTTTTTCTGGCTTATTTGATTTTTCTTGTTTAGGCATAAATAAAAAAATTTTAATTTTATAATTTTTAATTTTTAAACAATACTCTAATTCTTAATATTAAAAATTTAGATATTAAAAAATTATTTATAAAATTACAAAATTAAAAATTAATTAAGTTGATCCTCAATTTCCATTAGTCTATTATATTTTGCTAGTCTTTCACCGCGTGACAACGAACCAGCTTTAATATAATCAGCGCCCACCGCTACGGCTAAATCAGAAATAAAATCGTCAGTAGTCTCCCCGCTTCTATGCGAAATAATAATTTTATAATTATGTTTCTTGGCAATTTTAATGCAATTAATAGTTTCAGTTAAAGTCCCGACTTGATTTGGTTTTATTAAAATTGCATTGGCCGCATGCTCTTTTAATCCTTTTCTTAAACGCTCAAGATTAGTCACAAAAAGATCATCCCCTACCAACATAATATTTGAACCCAATTCTTTATTTAATTCTTGCCAACCGTTCCAATCATCCTCGGCTAAACCATCTTCAATGAAAATAATCGGATATTTTCTAAACCATTCGTAGTATAATCCGATTAAAGTAGCTGAAGTGAAATTAGCTTTATCTAATTTAAAAATATATTTGCCATCAGACTTATTATAAAGCTGCGACGAGCCAACATCTACGCCTAAAGCAATCTGACTGCCTGGCTTAAAACCAGCCTTTAAAGACGCTGCCATAATTAATTCAATAGCTTGAATAGAGGAAACTATATCAGGCGCATAACCGCCTTCATTGCCGACATCCGTATCAAAACCGGCCTTTTTCAAAACTTTACCTAAAGTATGAAAAATTTCCGCGCCAATTCTAACTTTTTCTTTAAAGCTAGTTTCTAAAACAGGGATAATCATAAATTCCTGAAAATCTAAATTAGTATCTGCGTGTTTACCGCCATTAAAAATATTAAAGCAAGGAGTCGGCAGTTTAAAATTCTTGCCGTCTATCAAAGCATTCAATTCATAACTTCTATTTATATATTCGTAAAGCTCTAAATCTAAAGCTAAGGCGGCCGCACGAGCGCAAGCCAGCGATACCGACAAAATTGAATTAGCGCCTAATTTACTTTTATTTTTAGTACCATCCAATTTAATCATTAATTCATCAATTTTTTCCTGACCGGTTATTTCCATGCCAATCAACTTAGGCGCAATTTTCTTTTCAACATTTTTAACAGCATTGAGCACGCCTAAACCTTCGTATCTCTTAACGTCGCCATCACGCAATTCCAAAGCTTCATGAACGCCCGTAGACGCACCTGACGGAACAGAGGCTTTAGCACATATTCCGTTATCTAAACAAACTCGAGTTTCTAGGGTCGGATTGCCACGCGAATCTAAAATCTCTCGAGCTGTAATTTTTTTTATTTTAGACATAATTATCTATAATCAAATAAAAATATTACTCCCAACAAACTTATAGGGTGTTATAAATTTACTTGATGAATTATATTAAAATTTATAAAATCTCGTATTCTACTGTAGCAAAAACCGTAATTTCATTACTACCGGCTTCAATACTTGTAGCTCCGCCCCCACCCATGCCTTCGGCCATAGAATAACCCTTATAATATCCGCTAGGCTCGCTTGATGATTCACTAAAAGAAATAATTTTACCTAACTTAACTCCAACAATGTTAGATAAAGCAGATGCTTTAACTTTAGCTTGCTCTAAGGCCTTACTTCTAGCGTCCTCTTTAAGTTCTTCTGGATTATCTATTTCAAAGGTAAGACTACCTACCTGATTTAAACCAACCAAACCGGCAGCATCTAAAATTTGACTCACTTTATTCATATCTCGAACTTTAACGCTCAAATCCTGGCTCACCAAATAACCTCTTAAAGACTGCTTGCCGCTGCTTAAATAATCATATTGCGGCGAAATATAATAGTTCACGGTTTGTATATCTTTAGTGTCGATTTTAAAATCTTTCTTCAACTTATCAATCATAGCATTCATTTTGGTCGTATTTTCTTTCTGCGCTTCGGCTACAGTTTTTTTCTCAATACTAAAACCTAATTGGATTTTGGCCACATCAGGCACGCCAGTTACCTTACCTTCTCCAGTAATAACGATAGAATGACTTTCTTTTGGGCTAATACCAATATAGTTATGAGATTTGATGCCATTCCAACTTAAAATACCTAAATAAATTGTGCCAAGCGTTAAAAAAACACCGATAAAAATTGTCACGATTTTGTTTGGAATCATAAATTTATATTTATTAATTAATATTTTACTATGCCTTTTAACCCCGGCATTGGCTCTCCGCCTAAATAAGTCAGCATCGCTCCTCCGCCAGTCGAAACCCAATCAATATAATCTTCCATTTTAGTCATTTTTAAAGCTTCTATAGTTTCTCCGCCGCCAACCGCTCCAAAAGCTTGGCCAGTAGATCGAGCGGCAACGAATCTCGCTATAGATAATGTGCCATGCTTAAAATGTTCATTTTCAAAATACCCCATTGGTCCATTCCAAATTATAGTATTAGCATGCCTAATAAAATTCACAAAAAGTTTAATCGTCCGCGGTCCAATATCAAGAATAATATCATCTTTTTTAACTTGATTAACCGGCTTAACTTCTATATTTTTACTATTAATTTTTTTAGCGGTTATAACGTCAACCGGTAAAACAATATTTTTATATTTTTTAGCTAGTTCGCTCGCTATTTTTATACTGGACTTATCGGCCATCGACTTGCCAATTTTAAAACCATGAGCAGATATAAAATTATTAGCTAAAGCTCCGCCGATTAAAACGCGATAAGACTTTTTAGCTAATTTTTTTATTAAGGAAATTTTAGTCTCAATTTTAGCTCCGCCGATTATAGAAATCAGGGGCTGTTTTGGTTCTAAAATTTTATTTAAATTTAAAATTTCTTTTTCTAAAAGCAACCCGGCAAACACTGGCAAATACTTTTTAATAGCGGCGAGCGAAGCATGATTACGATGGTTAACTCCGAAAGAATCATTTACGTAAATATCAGCATACCCGGCTAATGCTTTGGCAAATTTTTTATCATTTTTTTCTTCGCCTGGATTAAAGCGTAAATTTTCCAAAAAAATTATATCTTTATTTTCCATTTTTTTAACGGCTAAAGCGACTTTATCGCCAACACAATCATTAACAAATAATATTCTTTTGTCTAAAAGCTGGGCTAATCTTTTAGCTATTGGTTCGGCTTTATTGTCTTTATCTACGTGGGTGGTAACAACTATCTTTGAATTATGTCTTAATAAATAACGAATAGTAGGTAAAGTCGCTACGATTTTATAATCACTTTTAATCCGACCGTTTTTTATCGGTACATTTAAATCAGCTCGCAATAATACAATTTTACCAGCTAATTTTTTAATATTTCTAATAGATTTTATTTTCATAAAGCTTGTTAATATTATAACATAAATTACTTAAAATAAAAACCTGCTTAGCTAACGCTAAGCAGGCTATAATTTATTGCTTTTTTATAATTTTTTCTATTTCTGTTCGCCTAAAATAGCTTCAATTTCTTTTTCAACGCCACCGCGTATAATTGTTAAATTAACCCTATCGCCGGCACCGTAACTCTGTATAAGATCAGCCAAATCATTTATTTCATCGAGTTTAATGCTACCAACTGAAATTATAATATCACCTTCTTTTAAGCTAGCTCTTTCTGCGGAGCTACCTTTTTTGATTGCCACACCTTTTTGATCTTTATAAATAACCGCACCCTTCTGCCAGTTATTATTTTGTTCATCTATGGATACAAGCGATGCTAAATCTATATAATTAATCCCTAAACTTGGTCTTTTAATAGTTTTATTTTTAAACAAACTATCAACTACTGTCGCTAAATGTGCCATAGGTTCAATCTCGCCTTTTCCGTCAATTAAACCTAGAGCATCTCCGGCTAGATTAAAAACTATCGAACCCTTGAATGCTACTGGCACATCGCTATTTAAAATTAACTTAGCAGAAAAACTATCGCTTGATTTTACTTGATCATTTTTTTCTTTAAACCCAACAACTGAAGAAATCCAACTTGATCCAGACCAATTTACAGTAACGGTTGAATTGCCTACCTTTATATCCTGACTTTCAGCAAATTTTCTAACCGGAAAATCTCTGGCGGCGACATGGATAAAATTAAAACCAGTTATAGCATCACTAATAGCTTTATCAATTTGATATATTTTTTTATCTTTTGTAATAACCGCATAATCAGCATAAGTTTTATCTAAAATTAAGGTGGTTATCACCCAACCATCAGAAGTTATAATAAAACCCTGGCCAGCCGCGTCATTTATTTTATAAAAATTATCTAAAGAAAAAACATTATTTGACTTAACAATTTTTTGTTTTTTATAAATACCAACCAAACTATCGTCAACAGAATTAATTGTTTCCTCTATTTTTACATCTTGCTGGACAATAACATTTTTAGGGTTACTAATTACTATGCCCTGGTCCTTAAATTTACCCTGAGAAAAATCCAAATTGCTTAATGAAGAAAAATTATATTGTGCGTCAATAAAATAAGATTTAGCGATAATGCTGCCGGCCACGCCGCTAGCAAAACCTAAAATTAAAAATCCTATTATTAAAGTAACTAATTTATGTTTTTTAAAAAAATCATTTATATATTTCATAATTATTTTATTGTAAAATTTTTAAAAATTAATTAAATCCATCTAGCGGTAAATAATATTAAAAATAAACTTACCGACCCCAGTATTAAATACATTCTTACCTTAACCGCGTCCAATTTGTCAAGTAGATGATTTTTAACAAGCCCGATGATAGTGTAAAAACAGATTGCCAAACAAAGCCCGGAAATATTGTAATTAAATGGCAAAAAGGAAATTGACCAACACAATTCAATTAAAATAAAACAACTAATTAAAATATATGGCAAGCCTTTCTTAAATTCAATTTTATTTACCCAAACAATCTGATAAATAATCAAAACCGTCACCGCCAACATAATTAACGCCAAATATAAAATTGGTAAATTTAAAAATGACTGCAAGCCATAAACAACGGCTGAAAGAAGAAAAAAACTAAGCCAACTTATATAAGAAGAAATATTCTCTATGCTAAAAATTTCGTAGGCGGCTGGACTTAAAAGGTAATAATAAATGTAACGCAAATAAAAATACAAAAATACTAAATTTAAAACAAATAATAGTTGGATGACTAATTTATAACTTAAAAAAACTGAATAAGCCATAACGGCTGTGGACATAACGGCCGGCAATATTAAATAATTCCACCACTCTTTATCAATTTGACTAGCTTTGCAAAATTGCCAGACCCCAAAAAACAACAATAAATTTATTAAAACAGCCGCTACATAAATAAGCTTAGGGGAGAAAAAATACATCTGATCCAAGGCATAAACTAACAAAGGTATAAATAAAGGTAAAAAACGATTTAATTTCATTTACCCTGTTGAATAAGATTTGAATCTCTTTTTTGAGAAGCAACTTATTTGAATTAATTTTTAAATTTTTATCCAGCTGATTTAAATATACCCGTTCATAAATTCAAATCTTAATTTTTAAATTTTATAAAATTTAAAAATTATTTAACAGGGTGAATTTAAATTAAAAAACAAATTTAACCGTTTAACCAACTATAATTAGCTTTTAATTGATTAACTGTCTGCAAACTATCGCTTTTATCCTGTTCATTTTTTTGTTCTAAATAATTTTCCATTTTAGTCAAAGCTAAAAATAACTGAACATGCAATTCTTTAAATTTAGCCGGCACTTTTAAATCTAATAACTTATTTTTCAAACTCTCAATATTTTCTTTAGTAAAACTACTATTTTTAATCAAATTTTCGTAATCAATAAAAATCTCCTTGGCTTTTGGCTTATAATCATTTTCCAGCGCAATCGAATTATCTTTTTTAACTTGCTGACTGGGATTATTTATTTGCTTAACAGATTCCGAAGTAAGAATTAAATATAAAACTAAAAAAAATAGAATTATTAAAAGAGAAATTAAAATCTTTTCATTTTTTTTCATATTATTTTTTTATCCCACTTGTCGGGAAAATATTATTTTTTATTATTATAAATTATCAAATTAAAATTTTATGGCCGTAGGGCTTTGCTCGCTATAAAATTTTTATTTGATACATTATATTTTTTGAAAATATTAAAAACTTTTTCTAAAAAAGTTTTTAAAGGTTTCTAAAGTCCAAAATTTTTGGCATCCATTTCAACCCAATCATTTAAAGCTTCATCCCATTTATAAGCTTTTAATTTATGCGTTTTTTCTTCTTTGCTATAAATATAATCAACTACAGTTTCTGAGCCTATGCGATTTGAATATTTAGTTTTTTTATCAAGAATTACCGGTTTAGAAACAAACTCCAATCTCATTCTGCCTAAAGGACCATCGAAAACTATATACTCAACATCAACACCACCTTCATCTTCAAGATGCTCGTTTCCGCTTTCTTCAACTTTAAAATTATCTTTAATGTTGCCAATTATTTCTTGCCATTTTTCCAGTTGCATAAATGTATTTATCAAGTTAAAATTTAATGGCCGTAGAGTTTTACTCGCTATTAAATTTTAACTTGATACGTTATATTTTTTGTTTATCCCGCTTAGGCGGGGAAAATATTAAAAACTTTTTTTATTTATCCCCTTGTGGGGAAAAAGTTTTTAAAAACTTAATAATAAGAAGCTTGGGTTTCTAAATCTCTTTTGCGGTTGCGCGCCACATCTTCATTGATCAGTCCTTGTTTTAATAATTCATCAATTGATTTATTCATAGTAACCATACCGTCCTTGCGGCTAGTCTGAATCGCCGAATAAATCTGACCGATTTGTCCTCGTCTAATTAAATTAGCAATGGCGGAATTATTAATTAAAATTTCGCGCGCCACTACGCGACCGCCGCCGATTTTTGGTATTAGCTGCTGAGCGACAACCGCGCGTAAAGTTGAAGCTAATTGATTTAAAATCTGCTGCTGCTGATGGGCCGGAAAAACATCAACAATACGACTAATAGTTTCGGATGCAGTCGAAGTATGCAAAGTGGAAAAAACTAAATGGCCCGTTTCAACCGCAGTCAAAGCGGCAGCGATAGTTTCCTGATCTCGCATTTCTCCTAACATAATAATATTAGGATCCTGCCGTAAAGAATATTTTAAAGCCGAAGCATAGCTCTCAGTATCATGGCCTAACTCACGCTGTTCAATAATACTCTGCTCTTCGGTAAATAAATATTCAATTGGATCTTCAATAGTAATAATATGAGCTCGTCGCTCTTTATTTATAATATTAACCATGCAAGCCAAAGTCGTTGATTTACCAGAGCCTGACGGACCGGTAACTAAAATTAACCCATCTTTTAAATGTGTAAGCTTGTAAACCACTTCATCAAACATTAATTCGCTTGGCTCAGGCACATCTTTTGGTATTAACCTAGCGGTTAAACCGATTTTTCCTTCTTGATAATGCAAATTAACCCTAAAGCGAGAACCAAAAAAATCCTGGGAAAAATCTAATTCGCGATGTCGAGCGAATTTTTCCATGGTTTTTTTATCAATAAAAGAAGTGATTGCCTGCTCTAAATCTTCATTTTTTACAATATCGTGATTTAGTTTAATTAGCTCGCCGCTGATACGCAAAGCCGGAATACTACCGGCCGCCAAATGCAAATCAGAAGCTTTTTGCTCAATCGCTTGTTTGAAATAAGAAGAAATATCCATGAGATGATTATAACATTAAAAGCTGATATTTTTCAACTGTAGCAAAAACTTATTTTCTAAATGAAAATTCACAACCGCAATAATTTTGGCGGTACAAATTTAATTCTTTTGCCAATTCGACTGACTTTTTAAAACCATCCTGTTTTTTAAAATCTTGGCTTAAAAATTTTAGGCCATTTTCGCTTGCTAATTTTTGCCCAATTTCATTAATTGCCACGGCATTTTTATGAGGACTGGTAGTTAAAGTAGTCGTTAAATAACCGCAGTTTAATTTTTTAGCCATGGCCGTAGCCTCTTGCAACCTAAACTTATAACAGATCAAACAGCGTTCGCCTTTTTCCGGGTCAGCCTCACGCCCGCGCACCGCTTCTAACCATTTATCATGTTCATATTCACTTTTTACCAATTTCAAATTAAATTGTTTAGAAATTTTTTCCGCTTCTTCCATTCTTTTTTCATATTCTTCTTTGGGCCAAATATTAGGATTATAAAAAAACAGTATCACGTCATAATCCTGTTTTAATATTTGGCTAACATAAACTCCGCAACCAACGCAGCAAATCTGGAGTAATAATTTTGGTTTATTCACCATAATTTTTATTTTACTGCTTTCGCTATCGCCTTAACCACTCTTTTGTCTGTAACTAACGGCAGTATCTGTTTTTTATTTGATTTAACAACATTAGCTAAAGCCATGGCGGCTTTAATTTTTATTTTAGTTGTTATTTGCTTAACTTTGTTATCTAATAATCCGCGAAAAATTCCTGGAAAAACTAAAGCGTTATTAATTTGATTAGGAAAATCCGATCGACCCGTACCGATTAAACCTGCGCCAGCTTTCTTCGCTAAATCTGGCATAATCTCTGGCGTTGGATTAGCCATAGCAAAAATAATCGGCTTCGCATTCATGCTTTTTATCATTTCCGAAGTAACTAAATTTCCTTTTGAAACTCCAATAAAAACATCAGCTCCGACCATAGCTTCTACTAAACCGCCTTTTATTTTTCTCTTATTAGTCTTTAAAGCAATCGCGCGCTTAATTGGATTTAAATTCTCCCGACCATTATAAATAATTCCTTGGCTATCTAATAAAATTAAATCTCCGGCTCCCGCGACCATAATTAATCTAGCGATCGCGATGCCGGCCGCACCTGCTCCATTTATTACAATTTTTAAATTTTTTAAAGCTCTACTCATTACTTTGCAAGCATTTATTAAGGCGGCTAAAACTACGATGGCCGTACCGTCCTGATCATCATGAAAAACCGGAATAGATAATTCTTTTTCGAGTCTCTCTAAAATTTCAAAACATCTTGGAGCCGAAATATCTTCCAAATTTATACCACCAAAACTCGGCTCAATTTGTTTGCAAAAATTAATAATCTCCTCAGTATCAGTAGTATTAATACAAAGCGGTATAGCGTCAACGCCAGCGAACTCTTTAAAAATTGCTGATTTACCTTCCATAACAGGCATAGCGGCTTCGGCGCCTAAATTGCCTAAACCTAAAATTGCTGTGCCGTCGCAAACGATTGCTACCTGGTTAGCGCGATTAGTAAGCTGCCATGATAATTTTTTATCTTTACCAATAGCTGAAGATACCGCGGCTACGCCAGGAGTATAAGCTAAAGACAAATCCGTTTTATTTTTCAACTTAACCTTAGACTTTATTTCAATTTTACCTCGGTTCTTTTTATGTAAAGCGATTGATTTTTTAGAATAATCCATAAAAACGCTTTGTCATTGCGAGGAGCGCTAGCGACGAAGCAATCTCACGAACTATTTATATAACAAATTGTCCGTGAGATTGCTTCGCTCCTTTTAGTCGCTCGCAATGACAGATTAAAATTTATTTTATATATTTTTTTCCTTTTAATTTATCTGGTAAATATTCCTGCTTTTCTTTATAATTAAAATTCGGCGAATATTTATAATCTTTGCCGTACCCTAAATCTTTCATTAACTTAGTTGGCGCGTTTCTAATATGTAGCGGCACGGGTAAATTACCAAGTTCACTTACATCAGCCGCGGCTTGATTATAAGCCGTGTATAATTCATTAGACTTTTCGCACTTAGCTAAATAAACCACGACTTGCGCTAAAATCACATTACATTCTGGCATGCCTATAAAATGACAAGCTTGATAAGCTGCTACGGCTTGTTCTAAAGCGCGCGAATTAGCTAAACCGACATCTTCGGAAGCGAACCGCACTAAGCGACGAGCAATATAAAGCGGATCTTCGCCGGCTTCAAGCATTCTTGCTAGCCAATACAAAGCCGCGTTCGCGTCCGAACCGCGCAAAGACTTATGCAAAGCCGAAATTATATTGTAATGTTCTTCACCGTCTTTATCATAAAGTAAATATGATTTTTGAAAAGCTTGTTTTATAGCGTCGGCGGAAATTATTACTCCCTCTCCTTCTGAAGGAGAGGGTTGGGGTGAGGTCGAGGCATATTCTAGAACGTTTAACGCCGTTCGCGCGTCGCCGTTAGACATCTGCGCTAATAAATTTATAGTCTCGTCATTTATTTTTATGGCTAACTCGCCTAGTCCTTTAATTTTATCGGCTAAGGCTCTCTTAATAATTTCTACAATCTGCTCAGCAGTTAATTGTTTTAAAACAAAAACACGACATCTTGACAATAAAGCTCCGCGCACTTCAAAGCTGGGGTTTTCCGTGGTGGCGCCGATTAAAATAATCGTGCCACGTTCAACATGCGGCAGTAAGGCGTCTTGCTGTGCCTTATTCCAACGATGAATTTCATCAATAAACAAAATAGTTTTTTTATCTTCGATAGCATTCTCTCTAGCTTTTTTAATTACCTCTTTTAAATCTTTCACGCCGCTGGTTACCGCGCTAAATCTTATAAATTCCGCTTTAGTATTTTTAGCAACAATATGAGCTAAAGTAGTTTTACCAGATCCAGGGGGACCCCAAAAAATCATAGATGGCGCTTTGTCCGATTCTATGGCTTGTCTTAGCATTTTTCCCTGCCCGATAATCTCGTCTTGCCCTAAAAACTCCTCTAAGGTTTGGGGTCTTATTCTATCGGCCAAAGGCGTATTTTTTTCCCCTTTGAACAACTCCCCCTTGATAAAGGGGGTTGGGGGGATTGATTGGTTTGGGGGGATTATATTCATGCCAGAAGTTT
>JBAZFW010000004.1:0-55536 GCA_041653215.1 Patescibacteria group bacterium | reverse complement strand
ATTAAAGATCTAACTAAAAATCAATTAGATATTGTGCTTTATGGCTCGGGCGAAAAAAACTATAACGTTGATTATCAAAGCGACCGTTTTTCCGGCGAATTAACTACCGAATTTGAAGGAGTTATTCCTAATTTAGAACGCCGTTTTCAGCAAACCGAATCAGATTATGTCAGAAAAGAAATTGAGCAATATATGAGAGTTTTAGTCTGCCCGACTTGCGGTGGCAAACGTTTAAAACCGGAAATGTTGGCTGTAAAAATCGCTGATATGTCAATTTACGATATCTCGTCAAAAACTATTGACCAAGAAAAAAAATTCTTTAACGAACTAACTAATTCAAAAACAATTTCTGCGCGCGATAAAAAAATTGCTACTCAAATTTTAAAAGAAATTTGCGCTCGTTTAGATTTTTTATCTAACGTCGGCTTGGATTATTTAACGCTTGGACGAACGGCTAATACTTTATCCGGCGGCGAAGCTCAACGCATTAGATTGGCTACGCAAATCGGCTCGGCTTTAATGGGCGTAATTTATATTTTAGATGAACCATCTATTGGTTTACACCAGCGAGACAATAATAAATTAATCGGCACGCTTAAAAAATTGCGCGACTTAGGCAATACCGTAATCGTAGTTGAACATGACGAAGCGACTATGCTAGAAGCTGATTGGCTGGTTGATATCGGTCCGGGCGCTGGCGAACATGGCGGTCAAATCGTCGCTCAAGGCGCGCCACTAGCCATAAAGAAAAACGCTAAATCTTTAACTGGGCAATACTTAAGCGGAAAAAAATTTATTACGGCGCCGGTTAAATACCGCGCTGGAAGCGGTAAAAAATTAACTATTATAAAAGCGAGCGAGCATAATCTAAAAAATATTGACGTAGAATTTCCTTTGGGTATGTTTATCGCCATCACCGGCGTTTCCGGGTCAGGTAAATCAACTTTAATGACCGACATTTTAGCTAACGCTTTAAACCAAAAACTTTACCGCGCGAAACAAGCGCCAGGCAAACATGAAACAATTAAAGGCTTAGAAAATATTGATAAAGTAATCAATATTGATCAATCGCCTATTGGACGCACGCCACGTTCTAATCCAGCGACTTACACCGGCGCTTTTACGCCAATTCGCGATTTATTCGCTTCTCTGCCTGAAGCTAAAATTAGAGGTTATAAAACTGGACGTTTTTCTTTTAACGTCCCTGGCGGACGCTGCGAAGCTTGCGGCGGCGACGGTATGGTTAAAATAGAAATGCAATTTTTACCCGACGTTTATGTTGAATGCGAAGTCTGCCATGGTCAAAGATATAATAAAGAAGCTCTAGAAATTCATTACAAAGAAAAAAATATTTCTGACGTTTTAAATATGACGGTTGAAGAAGGTTTGGAATTTTTTAAAAACATTCCGGCCATTGAACAAAAACTTTTTACTTTAAACCAAGTTGGTTTAAGCTATGTTAAACTCGGTCAATCCGCCACTACTTTATCCGGCGGTGAAGCGCAAAGAGTAAAATTAGCGACCGAACTATCCCGCCGCGCTACTGGAAAAACTTTATACATTCTCGATGAACCGACAACCGGCTTGCATTTTGATGATATTAAAAAACTTCTACATGTTTTAAATCAATTAGTTGATAAAGGCAACACGGTTTTAATTATTGAACATAATTTAGATGTTATTAAATCAGTTGATTGGATAATTGATCTCGGACCAGAAGGCGGCGACAAAGGCGGAGAAATTGTGGCCGAAGGAACGCCTCGACAAGTTGCCAATAACAAAAAATCATATACTGGCCAATATTTATCTAAAGCACTAAAAAAATAAAAATTTCATTGGGCAAAATTTAACAAAAATTGTAAAAAAATAAGCTTCTTTTTTAAAAAAGAAGCTTTAATATTTTGGCGAGGAGCCTCTACTAAAAGAAGTTGTGGAGCAAAGCTTAGCTTGGAGGAAAAGCAATGCCTTCTTAAGACAGTAGAGACCCCTCAAAATCTCAGCTTAGACCTAAGGCAGAAAGCTGAGTTTTATTTTTTGAAAGGAGCCTGCTGCTGAAAGGACTGTGGTGAAACCCTTTGCCAGGGAAAGCCACAAAATACAGCAGACTCCTTAAAAATTCGGCGCGCCTAAGGCAGTTAGGCTATATTATAATCAAGGGTTAACAAGGGGTTATTATAATGATTATAATAATTACCGAATTTTTTATTTGGTTAAACGGCTGGTCTGGCGGCTTCATAACAAACCGCCAGACCGAACAACATACTACGCCGCATTACTAAAAAAGACTCTATTGCTGCAGGAGGTAGGGCTTGGTTAGTGAAGCCCTATATGCGCGTTGCCCGTTCCGCGCAGCAGCAACAGAATCAAACCGGTTAAAAGATCAATATTAATTTAAAATCATACTCTATATACGCTTTTTGTCAATACTATCTATAAAATAACAAAAAATACGTAAGTGGCATTATGCTGATGCCGTTTTTATTTTCTAGCTTATCCTTAGTAATAATTATGCCCTTTTTAAATCCAGCTTGTTTAAAAATATTAAAATCCGCTTGGCCAATTTCTTGATTATACCTAATTAAGATGGGCGTGATATTTTCTCCCTGCTTAACTAAAAAATTTATTTCTTTCTTTTTAATATTATCGCGCCAATAATTTATTTTTGTTTCTTCATATTTAATTAATTGGCTAAAAATCAAATTTTCCACTAAAGCGGCAAAAACTTGATTATTATGCAAACGTTCTCGCGCTAATTTATAATAATTAAGCGAACCATGAGTATAAGAATAAAAAAGCCAAAAGATAAATGGATCCTGAAAATAAACTTTTTTGGCTTTACGACTCCCCGCGGAGTCATCAGCCTGAAAAACTGTTTTAACCGTGAACATTGATTCTAAAATATTTAAATACTCGGCTACGGTCAGATGAGTTTTAGCTTTAGTTTTATGAGTTAAAGTTTTATAACCTAGGGGCTGGCCTAAATTTAAAATCAATTTTTCCATTATTTGCCTAGTTAAAATTATATCCCTGCCTGATTCAGCCACATAAGTTAAAAACCAATGTAAAAAATTATTATAAACATTCTGACGAACTGTCCCATTTTCTTTATAATCATTTATAGCTGAAATAAAACCTCCGGTTAAAAGATAAATATCTAAATAATATTCAAGTTTATGTTGGGACTTTAAATAATTTTCTTGCTTTAAATTTTTAAAAATTTCTGGATTGATTAAATTAATAAATTCGCCAAAAGTTAAAGTGCTTATGGTTATATTTTTAACATAACCAACCTTAATCTTAGTATCAATAAAAGACGAAGAAGATAAAATAACCGTTGTGTTAATTAATTTGCCAGCTCTAACTAAATAATCTATGCCTTTCTGCCAATTTTTTATCATGGTAATTTCATCGATAAAAATATAATGTCGCGCCTTACTTTCCGCCTTTGAATTTAAAAACAACTTAATCATTTCGTTAAGCTGCTCATAACTATCAAGGTTATGGCAAGAATAGAAAAAAATATTATTCGGGTTAACCTTATCTTCTTCAATTAATTTTTTAATAGCCAACTTTAATAAAGTAGTTTTACCGGCGCCCTTAACTCCGCAAAAACAATAAATATTGTCTTGATTTAATTTAATTTTATCTAAAACTGCCGGTTGCCATTTTAAAATTTGCCGTTCATATTGTTCAATCACCGGATCGAACTTTAAGTTTTCGCCGTGCCACCAAGTATTTTGAATAGAAAGTAATTCTAAATTTAAATCCATATATTAAATTAACTTTGTTTTATTTCATTCTTGATATGTCTTCTAATATACCAAGCTGCTGCTAATAATATAACTATTACAATAACAAAATCAAATCTATGAAAATAAACTCCGAGCGTATCCCAATTATCGCCTAATTTTTTGCCAATATAAGCTAAAGCATAACACCATGGCAAAGAACCTAAAAAAGTATAAACAACAAACTTTGTAAAATTCATTCTGGCAATACCGGCCGGTAAAGATATAAAAGTGCGCACTACGGGTAAAAGCCGTGAAAGGAAAATCGCGCTTGAACCGTATTTATTAAAAAATTTATCCGCTAAATTAAGGTCGCGTTTTGAAACTAAAATATATCTACCATATTTTTCAATAACTGCTCGACCGCCATAAATACCAACCACATAAGCCACGATTGACCCTACTACACAACCTAAGGCTCCGGCTAAAGTAACCCCGAGTAAACTAAATCTACCCTGAGCCACTAAGAATCCAGCGAACGGCATGATTATTTCCGAGGGCAGCGGTATACAAGCGCTTTCAATCGCCATCATTAAACCAACGCCGAAATAACCTAAAGTTGAAATAGCATTAATTACAAAACTTGTTAATAAATTTATAATGAAGCTCATTAATTTAAATTTAATTTTACATCTCCTCCATCGTCTCTATACCTAATAAATCCAAACCATTTTTTAATATTTGCTCAACCGCCATAATTAAAACTAATCTAGCTTGTCTAATTTCAATTTTAGCTTTTAAAACCGGTACCGCATGATAATAATCATTTAGTTCCTGCGCTAATTCAAATAAATATTTAGTAATTTCCGCTGGATCATAATTTTTTCCCGCCGTCATTACAATTTCCGGATATTTAGCTAATTTATTTATTAAGCCCAATTCTTTAGGTTCAGATAAATTTTTAAAATCAACTGATTTTCCCTGCTCTCGCGATGCGAAGCAGGACAAGAATTTTTTAATTTCAGATTTGCGTAAGATACTTTGTATTCTAGCGCCAGTATATTGTAAATACGCCGCTGTATAACCGTCAAAACGCAAGGCTTGGTCAATGTCAAAAGTAATTACTTTATTTGCGCCGACTTTAAGCATCTCGAATTTTAAAGCGCCATTAACAATTTTACTTACCGTTTCGTTAATTTTTTTCTCACTCCAATTTTTATGCCGTTTTTTAGTTTCGCTCATAGCTTTTTTAAAGCCTCTAGCGCGTAAATCTTCGTAGGTTATAACATTACCGGTGCGTGATGACATCATACCGTCAGGCAATTTAACAAACTCATAACCTAAATGTTTCATTTCTTTCTTATAGCCTAATAAATCTAAAATCTTAAATAATTGCTTAAAATACAGGCTTTGCCTAACGTCAACCACGTAAATTGATTTATCAATTTTATATTTTTTAAATTTTTCTTCGGCTAGAGGTAAATCAGCTACCGGATATAAAGCTGTACCATCGCCTCTTAATATAACGAGTACGCCCAAATCATATTTATTTAAATCAGCGATAACCGCGCCTTGGCTTTTTATAAAAAAATGTTCGGCATAAAGTTTAGCTACCATATCTAAACCCTTATCTATGGTTTCACTTTCATAAAAAATATGCTCAAATTTAACATCCAATTCTTTGTAAATTTTATTAAAACCGTCGATGCTCCATTTTCTGGTTTTTTGCCAGATTTTATAATTCGCGCCACTTCTCCCTTCAATTTTTTTCATAATCTCCGCCACTTCAGCTTTGGCGGTTTCATTATTTTCTAATTCCTGGCAAGCGCGAACATAAACTTTACCTAAAAAATAACCTTTATTTAAGGGTAATTTTTCTTTTTTAAAAAATTTATCTAACGCCCATAAAGTTTTTGCCGCATGAATGCCAAAATCATTAATATAAGAAACCGGAATGGCTTTATAACCGTTAGCGTTTAAAATTTTAGTGGTGGCGTCGCCGTAGCAAATATTTCGTAAATGCCCGACATGATATTCTTTATGCGTGTTAGCGTTAGAAAACTCAACCATGGCTTTTTTATTTTTTCCAATATTATTAACGCCATACTTATTTTTATTTTTTAATATATCTTCAATTACGCCCTGCGCTAATTTAGCCTTGTTAAAAGTAAAATTTAAAAATGGACCAACAGCTTTAATCGCTATTACCGTATCATTCATTTTAATTTTGCCAACTAAAAACTCGCCGACTTCCACGGCGGTTTTATTAAGTTCTCTAGCTAAATTAAAGCAAGGCAAACTTAAATCACCGAACGCAGGATTCGGCGGATAAACTAAATCTGATGCCTTAATTATTTTCTTTTTTAAAGCCTGATTAATCGCATCAGCAATATTTTGTTTTATTTTATCTAAAGCTGTCATATAAAATTAATTTTCAATTATCAAAATCACTAAATAAATTATGCATTTTACCTGCGAGCCTAGAAAAATTTAGGATAAAATTTATGGCAAAATTTCTTTAAAAAATTTTATTGTTTGAGCCGTTAGGCGAGTTTAAAATTTTGTTAGAAATTATTGGCATAAATTCCTAAATTTTTCTCTAGCTCGCGATTTTTGCGCCGCTTTTTTAAAAAAGCGGCCCCGAGCGGAGCGGAAAAATATTTTATTACAACACTGCTTTTTCTACTTTATCTATATTTTGTCCTAAAAGCTTTTTCCCTAACTCTTTAAATTTATTAACATCATCTGTCGTATAAAAAACTAATTTTTTATTTTTCTCTAACTTTTTTTCAATCTCCTTGTGCCGTTTTAAATAATCTACTAACTTTTCCGCCATAACTAGCACTGGATTAATTATCTTAACTCTCTTCCCCATGAATGAAGAAATATGGCGCTCCAGCGTCGGATAATGCGTACAACCTAAAATTAATGTATCAATTTGTTTATTTTTTAATGGTCGTAAATATTTTTTTAAAATCATTTTAGTTTCAACCCTGTCCGTCCAACCTTCTTCAATTAAAGGCACAAGTAAAGGGCAAGCCTGCTGATAAATTTCCAAATCATTCCTTAATTTTTTTAATTCTTTTTGATAAACTCCAGAATTAATTGTAATAGTCGTTCCGATAACGCCAAGCTTATGGCAATGACTTAATTCTACTGCCGTTTCCACGGCTGGCACTACGACCCCTAAAACTCTCTTATCCGGATAAAATTTTGGTAAATGATCCTGCTGAATTCGCCTTAAAGCTTTAACCGAAACCGTATTACAAGCTAAAATTATTAATTCGCAACCCTCTTTAAATAAAAAATCAACCGCTTGTTTTGTATATTCATAAATTACTTCATCTGATTTATTGCCGTACGGCGCGCGCGCGTTATCTCCTAAATAGATATAATCATAATCAGGTAAAACTTTCAAAAATTCTTTTAAGACGGTTAAACCGCCAAATCCTGAATCAAAAACTCCAATCATATATCTTAACTGTCATTCCGGACTTGATCCGGAATCCAGAATTATTTTTTAATTACTTTAACAAATCCTCTTTTACCTTTTTGTAATAATACGCCATTTTCAACAATTTCAACTATTTTATTTATATCTTTAATAACATTGCCATCAACTTTAACTCCGCCTTGTTCAATTAATCTTCTGGCTTCGCTTTTGCTAGCCGCCAAACCAACTTGTAATAATAACTCAACAATATTCACGGAACACTTTGAACTTTGAAAATTTGTAATTTCTTCCGGCACTTCTTTCTTCTGCACAGTTTTTACAAAATACTCCTCGGCAGCCGCGCCTTTTTTCTCGCCATGATTAATTTTTGTTATTTCATAAGCCAAACGCATTTTTATATCACGCGGATTTAATCCTTTTTTAATTTGCTCAACCATACCTTTAACTTCGGCTGACGACAAATTAGCGCATAATTCTAAACCGGATTCAAGTACTCCATCCGGCCAGGACATAACTTGCCCATACATATTTTCTGGCGTTTCATCTAAATTAACGATATTACCTTCGGTCTTGCCCATTTTTTTACCGCTAGCATCAACTAATAATTTCATGGTCAAAACAAACTTTTCTTTATTTTTCATGGCTTTCATTAAATCCCTGCCACAAAGCATATTAAAAGTTTGATCATTACCGCCGACTTCTAAATCAACATCCATAACTACGCTATCATAAGCTTGCGCTACTGGATAGAGAAATTCATGCAAATAAATCGGCTTTTCCGCTTTTATTCTTTCTTGAAACATGTCGCGAGCAAACATTTGTTGCGCCGTAAAATTAGAAGTTACTTCAATTAAATCTTTAAAACTTAATTTATCATGCCATTTGCTGTTATACATTATTTTAGCCGGATTAGCGCCGCTAAATTTTATATAAGCGCTGGCTTGTTTTTTATAATTTTTTGCGTTAGATAAAACTTCTTTGCGGGTTAACTTTTTTCTGGCTGCTGTTTTATCGGTTGGATCGCCAATCATACCAGTAAAATCGCCGACTAAAAATATTATTTCATGACCTAATTCTTGAAACTGACCTAATTTCATTAAAGAAATAGCGTTGCCGATATGTAGGGCCGGCGCGCTTGGATCAAAACCGCAATAAATTCTTATTTTTTTACCAGACATTAAAAATTTTTCAAAAGTTTCGCGATTAGGATAAATATTTTCTACTCCGCGCATTAAAACTTCCTGAACTTTATTTTTATCAGTTATAATTTTCATATGCTTAATTGTCATTGCGAGCGTTAGCGAAGCAATCTCACGAACATTGCTTTAGCATTAAACGCAATATTATATTATAAATTTTTTATTTGCTTTTTAGTTCTTTATTTTAAAAAGTTAAATTATACTCTTACTTGTTTAGCTGCGATAGGCGCATTTTTTTTAATCGCTGGATTTAAAAATTCTAATCTGGAAATCGGCTGATTTGTTTCCTTGGCAATATCAGCTAAAGTTATCTGACTGACTTTATTTGGTATTTTTATAGTTGAACCTGGTTTTAAATTTCTGATAGCCTCGGGATTAGCTTCAGCTAATTTTTTAGGATCAATTTTAAACTTCTGGGCAATTCTAAATAAATTTTTATCAAAATATTTAGCCGTATATACATTATATCTAGGAGCTGATGGCTTAACTTCTTTTATATGAAAATGAATCGGATCTTTCTGCTCTTTAGCTAAACCTTCATCAATTAATTCCATGATGGCATAATATTTTGCCGGATAATTCAAATTCTCGGAAAAACCGCTGACTTCCTTATCAAACATGGCCTGCTTTCTTTTTTTGCTAAAAGGCACAATTAAAATTTCACCAGCTTTTATATTTCTATAATTACTAATTTTATTACAACTAGCCAATTCAGCCGCGCTAACATCGCTTTGGGCCGCAATAGCTTCTAAAGTTTCTCCTCTTTGAACTTTCCTGGTATAGCTGTCCATGCTTTTAATATCGTCTTTAGCAAAATTTAATTTATTTTCAATAAATTTTAAAAAACCTTCGTAAGAAACTTTAAGTTTTTCTTGGGCTGACTCTTTTAAATACTGCCAAATAAAACCGCCATTATACCCGGATAATGCCAACGACCAATCTTTAGTCGCTTTATATAAATCGCTTAATAAATCAGCGCAAGCTCGCGCGCTAGCTAATGGATCTTTTCTTTCGTCATAATCAACGCTTACTTTTAAATCATAAAGCTTAGCGGTTTTCGGCATAAATTGATAAGGTCCGGCCGCGCCCGATCTTGATACGGCATTAGGCTGCCAATGCGATTCAGGAATGGCTAAAAATATAAATTCTTTAGGTACGCCTTTTTCGGCAAATATTTTTTCTAAATAAGGCTGCCAACAACCTATTTCTTCATAAGCATTAATTAAACTTTCTCTTAATTTTGGATTATTGCGATATTTTTCTTTCCAATTATTTTTTATAGCCTCAACAGTTTTTAAATTAAATTCTATTGGTCCTTCTTTTTCTAAATTTAAAATTTCTTGTGAAGATATGCTATCTTGAGTTTCAATTTCTTTTTGTTCTTCGGTCGGCTCTTCTATAATCTCAGATTTTTCTTTTTCTTCTTTATCGGCTTCATCGCCAAAATTATTAATAAAATAATCTACGCCTTTACCAACGGCTACTGCGCCGGCAACCGCGAACATACCTTTTAAAAAACCTCGGCGAGTTATTCCGCCTTCTTCTTTTATATGTTCAATTTTCTTTGGCTTTTCGTGTGTAACTGGTCTAAAACCAAAATTATTTTCTACTCCCATTTTATTTTTAATTTATTATTTACTCTTTAAACTTTTTAATTCTGCCTGCCAATTTTTTAATTTCTCTTTTTCTTTCTTTACAATTTCGGCTGGCGCTTTATCCGTAAATTCTTTATTAGCTAATCTAACTTCAGCCGAGGCAATTATTTTTTCTAAATTAGAAATTTCTTTTTCTATTCTTATTTTTTCTTTTTCCGCATCAACCGCGCCTAATAAATAAATTTCAATATCACCAACGGCAACATAAATTGCATCGGATAATTTTTCACCCTTTTCTAAAATTTCCAATTCGCTTATCCCTGTACGTAAATTTTTAATTAAATGCGCTTGTGATTCAATTAGTTCTTTTTGATTGCCCGCATAAATTACTGCTTCTATTTTTTTAGCTGGTTCAACATTATTTTCTGCGCGCGCATTACGAATCGCCGTAATAACATCCTTAATTAACTCAAAATTATTTTCTATTCTATCTGAAATAATTCCTGGCCATTTTTCAACTATTAATAAATTATCTTCTTCCATTTCATTCCATATCGTCTCGGTCACAAAGGGAATAAAAGGATGCCATAATATTAATAAATTTCTTAAAATATGATACAAAATTTTTCCTTTTTGTTCGCTTTTCTCAAATTTATTTGTCTCAAGATACCAATCGGCTAAATCATTCCAGGTAAATGTTCTTAATCTTTCTCCGGCTGATGAAAAATTATAATTATTAAAATCTTCTGTTACTTCCTTAATTAAAATGTGCAGTTTTATTAATATCCAATCTTCGGCCATTGTTAATTTATCAGCCTTAAAATCGATTTCTCCCTTTTCAATATTTGGTAAAATATATCTAGAAATATTCCATAATTTATTTACCATATTTCTCGCTCCTTCAACTTTTTCCTCGTAAAACTTCGAATCATTACCTGGAGCAATACCGCCGATTACGCTTAAACGCAAAGCATCCGTGCCAAATTTAGAAATTACTTCTAACGGATCAATATTATTGCCTGATGATTTAGAAAATTTCTTGCCTGATTCGCTTCTTAACATGCCATGAATATAAACGTCTCTAAATGGAATTTGATCTAAAGCGTAAGTCGACATTAAAATCATCCTGGCCATCCAAAAAAATAATATTTCATAGCCCATCTGCATCCAACTCGTTGGATGAAAATTTTGCTCCCAATTTTTTTCCGGCCAACCTAAAGTAGAAAATGTCCAAAGACCCGAAGAAAACCAAGTATCTAAAGTATCTTCATCTTGAATCCAATCTTTTCCATCTGGCGTCTCAGAACCAATAAATATTTCCTCTCCTTTATACCAAACCGGGATTCTATGCCCCCACCAAATTTGGCGAGAAATGCACCAATCACGTAAATTATCAATCCAATTTAAATAAACTTTTTCAAACCTTTCTGGCGTAATTTTTACTTTCTGGTTTTTATCTCCATTATGCCCGGCTGTAACCGCTTCACGCATTAAATTTTTTAAACTTTTATCTTTATCTGGAATTATCTCATTAACTTTAATAAACCACTGTGTCATTGGCAAAACTTCAATCGCGTCGCTAAAACGATCGGAAGTGCCAACGTTTTGTATAATATCTTCTTCTTTTTCTAACAATTTTTCTTTTTTAAGCCATTCAACAAATTTTTCTCGCGCTTCTAAAACCGGTAAGCCAGCATATTCCTTTCCAGCAGCTTCTGACATTTTGCCGTTTTGGTCAATTACTGAAATTAAAGCGATTGGATCATTTTTGGCTTTCTGTTTTTCATACATTTCAAAATCAACCATGCTATGCGCCGGGGTAACTCCGACCGCGCCGGTGCCAAAATTCATATCAACCGCTTCGTCGGCAATAATTTTTATTTCTAGCGGTTTAGCCGCGCCTACATCAACCGTAAAAATTTGCCCAATATATTTTTTATACCTTTTGTCATTAGGATTTACCGCCACGGCCGTATCGCCTAACTTAGTCTCTGGTCGAGTCGTAGCCACGGCAATCGGAAAATCTTTGGCATATTTAAAAGTATAAAATTTAGCTGGCCGTTCTACGTGCACGAGTTCGTCATCAGAACAAGTTGATTGCCCTTTAACCGACCAATTAACTACGCGATTACCTCTATATATTAATCCGTCATTATACATTTTTATAAATACTTCATTAACCGCCTTGCAACGTTTTTCGTCAAAAGTATAAGCTAGACGCGACCAATCGCAACTTGTACCCATTTTTTTAATTTGTTTTAAAATCGTGGATTTAGATTCTTCGGCATACTCACGAATTTTTTCTAACAATTTTTCACGACCTAACTCTTGGCGCGGATTTTTTATGCCTTGTTCTACTAATACTTTTTCTACTTTAGCTTGTGTGGCTACGGCCGCATGATCAGTGCCTGGAAGTAATAATACTTTTTTTCCATTCATTCTTTGATAACGCGCCATTATATCCATTAAAGAATTTTCTAAAGCATGTCCAAGATGAAGCACGCCGGTAACGTTCGGCGGCGGCATCATTATAGAATAAGGATCGCCTTTAAGATTGTCTGGATTAAAAAAACCCGATTTCTCCCATTTGGCATAAATCGTATCTTCGTAATCAGCCGGATTATATGTTTTTGGTAATTCTTTATCTGACATATTAAAAATTTACTCGAAATTAACACTAAATTTCCAGTGTTTTTATAACTTAACAATAACAAAATTGCCCTTATTTTGCAAGAAAAAAACCTCGGCTTTTATAAGCCGAGGCAATCCTTAATTTTCCTTTTAAATAAAATTTAAATGAGGTTATAACGCCTCAAAACATTTCTTAATATTTCTTTATTATCTTCTTCCATTTCACACATGGGGAGACGGAAGGCCTCATCAAAAATCTCCGGCCAAATCATGGTCATGGCAGTTTTTACAGGGATAGGGTTAGTTTCAATGAACATAGCCTCCATGATCGGCGACAAATAGGTTTCCCATTTAACTGATTCAAAGCTGTTTGCGTCATGTTCCAGCTCGGCAATAAATTTTACCATCTGTTTTGGCATCAGATTACTTAATACCGAAATGACGCCGTTCGCTCCTTTACCCATAGCATAATGAGTTAAGTTATCGTCGCCGGATAAAACAACAAAATTATCAGGGCGTCCAACCAAAACTTTTTCAAGCTGATCACGATTTCCACTAGCCCATTTCAAGCCGCAAATCATGCCATCATGGGCTAACTCCAGAATAGTTTCGGCTGAAACACCATTGCCTCCACACCTGCCAGGAATGTCATAAAGCACAATAGGCAAACCAATTTCAGCAATTGCACGATAATGTAATTTTATCCCTTTCTGAGTCGGCTTATTATAATATGGCGAAACAACCAACGCTCCATCTGCGCCACAGTCTTTAGCCGATTGAGTTAAAGAGACAGCTTCAGCCGTGGAATTTGAACCTGTCCCAGCTAAAACCGGAACTCTCTTAGACGCCGTTAAGACCGTGAATCTAATTATTTTTTTGTGCTCATAGTGAGACAATGTCGGCGATTCGCCGGTTGTACCAGAGGGTGTTATAAAATCAACTCCGGCCTCTATTTGTTTCTCTATCAACCATTTAAAAGCCTCGTAATTAATCTGACCATTTGGGTAAAATGGCGTTACTAATGCCGTCCCTAAACCCTTAAAACTAAATTCTTTCATAATTAAGCCCTCCTCTGGCTCTGTTTTTGGCTAATTTTATTTATTTTTTAAAATTTTATAATGTGCAATTTTGTTGTAATATCTTAACAAATTACTTCTAATTGTCAACTTTCTTTAATCCTCTTGACACCCTGTTTTATATGAGATATATTAATTAATTGACTAATAAAGCCCTATGCAACTAAACGGTCAAAACACAAACATGTTAACTCAAGAACAACAAATTTTTGAACAAATCAAAAAAGCTTCCAACATTTTAATTACTTTTAAAAAAACTTGGAATGGCGACTCCGTGGCTTCAGCTTTGGCAATTTTTTTGTTTTTAAAAAAAATGGATAAAAACGTTGAAGTTATAGCAGAAAAATTCAGCTTAAATAAACTTTATTCATTTTTACCCGGCTATACGGAAATAAAACATAAATTAGATAATTTGCGTAAATTTATTATTTCGCTAGACGTAACTAATACTAAGGTAAGTCAAATAAAATATACTCAAGAAAAAAATCAATTAAATTTTATTATCTCGCCTAAAGACGGCTTTTTTAATTCATCAGATATAACTTCAGGCGCTAGCGGTTTTAAATACGATTTAATTATTACAGTCGATACTCCCGACCTAGAATCTTTAGGCACTATCTATGATAATGACACTGAATTTTTTTACCAAACTCCAATTATCAATATTGATCATAGTTCAAATAACGAAGGCTATGGCCAAATTGATTTTATAGAACTTACAGCGGTAGCGACTTCAGAAATTATTTTTTCTTTATTCGAAAGTTTTGGCCGCGACATGATTGACGAAAATATCGCTACTTGCCTTTTGACCGGCATGATTGCTGAAACTAAAAGTTTTAAAACTAACAATGTTACTCCGCACGCGCTTTTAATCGCCTCTCAACTAATGTCTTTAGGCGCTAAACGCGAAGAAATCGTCAATTATCTTTATCGTTCAAAAAGCATAAATGTTTTAAAACTCTGGGGACGCGTTTTAGCCAGACTATCTAGCAGCTTAGATAATAAATTGGTTTGGTCAACTCTTTCCTCGGCTGACTTTTTAAAAACTAACTCTACGGAAAAAGATTTAACCGATGTTATAGATGAATTAATCGTTAGCATCCCGCAAGCTAAGGTTATAGCCATTATTTATGAAAAGCAAAATGTTGAAGGAGAAAATAAAAATGAAACGGCTCCAGAAACTAATTTATTGCTTTACACTATAAAAAACATTGATTCAATAGCGCTCTTAAAAGAATTCAATCCGACCGGAACAAAAAGCTTAGCTCGCGCGATTATTAATTTACCTATCGCGGAAGCAGAAACAACTATTATTAATGCGATTCAAGACAAGTTAAATAAATTACCGTTATAGCCCTTGAAAAAAACTAAACTTAGTGTTAAATTAATAAAAAGGATTGACTCCTTTTTTTGTTTTAGGCTGGGGGCGTGTAGCTCAGCTGGTTAGAGCACGGCTCTTATAAAGCCGGGGTCGATGGTTCAAGTCCATCCACGCCCACCTTTAAAATCATATTCGGACAATTAGCTCAGTTGGTTAGAGCGCCACATTGACATTGTGGAGGCCACAGGTTCGAGTCCTGTATTGTCCACCCTTGTTAAATATTATAATAAACATTATAATATTTATATAACTTCTAAAAATAATATGGCAAATTTTTTTAAAAAACTATCCGGTATTGATGACAAAGAAAAAAATCTAGATGAGCAGGAACAATATATGGAAGATGAATTATTAGATGAGGAAGATCTGCCTTCGGGAGAATGGCTTGGCGGAGATTATGACGAAGGCCAACTTTCAATTGACGTTTTTCAAAACCCAAATAGCATTATTGTTAAATCAACCATCGCTGGCGTTAAACCTGACGATATTGATATTTCAATTAATAACGACATGCTAACAATCAGAGGCCGAAGAGAAATTCAAGAACAAATTTCTGAAGAAAATTATTTGATTAAAGAATGTTATTGGGGGGGTTTTTCCCGTTCCATTATTTTACCGGTAGAAGTCGAAGTAGAAAAAGTTGAAGCCTCTTTAGACAACGGAGTTTTAACCGTAATTTTGCCAAAAGCTAAAAGCGCTAAACAATTTTCCATTAAAGTAAGAGAGAAATAGAACTATTTATAATATGATTATTAAATTAACCGTTGACCGCTTCGAAGGAGATAAGGCCGTTTTAATAACTAGCGACGGCTCAAAGATTGTTTGGCCAAAAAACAAATTATCAGCCGACGTCCATGAAGGCGCAACTTTAAGCTTTGATATTGTAGAAGCGGCCGAACGGGAAAAACGAGATAAACAAACAGCTAAAGATATAATAAACGAAATAATTCAAAATTCATAAGATTTATTATTAACACACCTAAAATGCCGGAGATTATTAATGGCCAAACAGACAAGGATAAATCACGATGGTTGCTTACGCTGGCAATCATTTTTTTTATTTTACTGATTCTAACTGCGTTAGGCTTATTTATATTTGATAAAATTTATCAAAATAAAATTTACCCTAATATTTTTATAGGCAACTTAAATCTTGGCCGTAAAACTATCGACCAAGCCAAGGAGTTGATTAATACGGAAATTAATAAAATTAGCCAAATCGGCGTAGTTTTTTCTTATAAAGATAAACAAACAACCATAACGCCGGTTATTGCTTCGGCTGACGCTGATTTAGCCATTCAAATTATTAATTTTAACACTGATTTAACAACTGAAGCGGCTTTAAACTACGGTCGACATAATAATTTTTTTATAGACCTAGAAAAAAAATTATCTTTATTAATAAGTAAAAAACGATTGCCGCTAGCAATTTCCATTAACCAAACTCCGGCTGAAAAAATATTGAAAGATACTTTTATTGAAGCTTACCAACCAGCCGAAGATGCTAAATTAGTGGTAACAAAAACTCAAACTTCAGGCGTTTATGAATTTAGCATAACTAATGAAAAAATGGGTAAAATTATAGATTACAAAGAAGCAATTGAACAAATGTTAAATAATCTCTCTAATCTTAATAGCCAGGAAATAAAACTTTTCACCACAACAGAATATCCAAAAATTTTAGCCAAAGATGCTTTAAATATAGAAAGTAAGGCTAAAACTATTTTAGCCGGTGCGCCTATAACTTTAATCTATGTCGATAAAAAATGGACGATTGAACAAGATCAACTAGCCGACCTTCTAGCTTTAAAATTAAATAATTCTGCTAATGATAAAGTAGGCGTCGGCTTGGATAAAATAAAAACTAGCGCTTACTTAAAAGAGCAAATCGCTTCGCAAATAGATCAAAAACCAATTGAAGCAAAATTTGAAATTAATAATAATAAGGTCAGTGAATTTCAAAACGGTCAAAGTGGCTTAGCGCTTAATATAGAAGCGACTATTGCAAAAATGGAAAATGAAATTACTAATTTAAAACCAATCGAACTAGTAGTTGAAGCTCAACCGGTTTTAGTTAACGCCGGTAACATAAACAACTTTGGCATTAAAGAAATAATTGGCGTTGGTACTTCAAATTTTAGCGGCTCACCGACTAACCGCCGACATAATATTAAAGTAGGAGCCGCCGCGGTTAACGGCACGCTAATAAAACCAGGGGAAGAATTTTCTCTACTAAAAACTTTAGGCGAAGTTGACGGCACTACTGGTTATCTTCAAGAATTAGTTATTAAAGAAGGTAAAACCATACCCGAATACGGCGGCGGCTTATGTCAGATAGGCACTACAGTATTTAGGGCGGCCGTCGCGAGCGGTTTACCAATAACTATGAGACGCAATCACTCTTACCGCGTTTCCTATTACGAACCGGCTGGCACCGACGCTACAATTTATGATCCTTGGCCAGATTTTCGTTTTATTAATGACACGGCGAATTACATTTTAATCCAACAAAAATTTTCCGGCGACACTATTTCATTTGAATTCTGGGGAACTAAAGATGGACGTCTAGTCGAAAATACTAAACCTACAATTTATAACATTGTAAAACCAGCGCCAACTAAAATTATTGAGACTACGGATTTAAAGCCAGGTATAAAAAAATGCACGGAGCACGCTCATAATGGCGCTGATGCCTACTTTGATTATAAAGTTACTTACTCAAACGGAGAAATTAAACAAGAAAGATTTTCTTCTCATTATGTGCCCTGGCAAGAAGTCTGTTTGCTCGGAGTAGAAAAATTAACCGCGCCGCCAGATACTACTGCAACTTCCACTGCAACTTCCACACTAAAAACTATAACTAACTAAAAACCGCTTCCATTTAGAAGCGGTTTTACAATAAAAAAAGACCGACTTGAGCGGGCAGGCAAGAAAATTTCTACAAGGCGAAGCACAGTTCGTAAACCATGTTATGCCTTATAAGAAGATCCCCATGCTTGTCGTGCCTAACCCGCTTAAATCGGCCTTTCTTATGTAATTTTTAAGTGATTTTATAGTCTATCATAATTAAATGGTCTTGTCAAGTCATTTGGTTTTTGCTATGCTTAGTTAGTTAAAAACACCTAATAAAACTCTCATGTCAAAATTTGTACTAAAAAGTAAATTTAAACCAACCGGCGATCAGCCAGAAGCTATCGCTAAACTTGTTAATGGTATAAAAAAGGGTTATCGTGATCAAACTTTGCTTGGTGTAACCGGCTCAGGCAAAACTTTTACTATGGCTGGAATAATTGAAAAAATTCAAAAACCTACTTTAATAATTTCCCATAATAAAACTTTAGCCGCTCAGCTTTATGGCGAATTTAAAAAATTTTTTCCTAATAATGCTGTGCATTATTTTGTTTCTTATTATGACTACTACCAACCAGAAGCCTATATTCCACAAACTGATACTTACATAGAAAAAGAAGCAACCATCAATGAAGAAATTGATCGTTTGCGTCATGCTGCTACTCAATCTTTATTGAACCGCGAAGATGTTTTAATTATAGCCAGCGTTTCCTGTATTTATGGGTTGGGCGATAAAGAAGATTATCGAGCGATGAGTAAAAGTTTTTCGGTCGGACAGAAAATAAAAAGGAACCAACTCCTAAGAGAACTGGTTGCTATTCAATATGTACGTGATGAAATAGAATTTAAACGTGGCAGTTTTCAGGTTAAAGGTGAAATAATCAATATCCATCTAGCTACTGGCGAAGCCGTGGTTAAAATTATAATGTTCGGCGACATAATTCAAAAAATTTCTCTTTTATCGGGCCGTTTAATCAAAGGAAAACCCGTTATTAAATTAGTAAAAGGCGGTGAAGCCGAAACTAAAACCATAACCATACTACCAGCCAAGCATTTTATGACACCGCGAGAAAAAATAGAGCAGGCTTTAATAAATATTCGCCAGGAACTTAAATTAAGGCTCGCTGAATTAAGAAAGCAAGGCAAAGAAATTGAAGCTTACCGTTTAGAAAAGAAAACAAATTATGATTTAGAAATGATAGAAGAAGTTGGTTATTGTAACGGCATAGAAAATTATTCTAGACATTTCGCCGGACGGGCTCCTGGCTCGCCGCCAGAAACCTTGATTGATTTTTTTCCTAAAGACTATTTAATGTTTGTTGATGAATCGCATGTTAGCATACCGCAAATTCGCGGCATGTACGCTGGCGACCAATCACGCAAACAAACTTTAATTGATTTTGGCTTCCGCTTACCTAGTGCTCGCGATAACCGACCATTTAATTTTAAAGAGTTTAACAGCAAAATTAATCAAGCTATTTATGTGAGCGCTACACCATCTGATTATGAAATAAAAAAATCTAAACAAATTGTTGAACAGCTAATTAGACCGACCGGATTATTAGATCCAAAAATTGAGGTTAGGCCGAGCCAAAACCAAATCCAAGATTTAATAAAAGAAATAAAAATTAGAGCCGCTAAAGGCCAGCGAACATTAGTTACAACTTTAACTAAGCGTATGGCAGAAGAATTATCTAATTACTTGGCTGAGCAAAAAATTAAAGCTGCCTATCTTCATAGTGAAATTGAAACTTTAGAACGAGTTGATATTTTACGCGATTTACGTTTAGGTAAGTACGATGTTTTGGTCGGCATAAACCTTCTACGCGAAGGTTTAGACTTGCCAGAAGTTTCTCTCGTAGCTATTTTAGACGCGGATATGTCAGGTTTTCTGCGCACCGAAACTTCGCTCATACAAACTATGGGACGCGCCGCGCGCCATCTTAAAGGTGAAGTTATTATGTATGGCGATAAAATTACTCCGGCCATGCGTTATGCTATTAATGAAACTAAACGCCGCCGCCGTTATCAAGAAAATTACAATAAAAAACACGGCATTACGCCGCGTCAAATTACTGCCGAATTTCATGAAAGTATAATTTAAAATAAAAAGGCCGATTCTAAAAATGAATCGGCTTTATTTTTTGTAATAAACACAGTAACCTTTGATAGCCTGGTTTATCTGCTCTAATTTTTCGGCTTTTTCTTTGTCAATTACTTCACGCAGAGAAAGTAATTTACCTTGATCTTCCACTTTCCAATCCAAGCCCGTATTAAATCCTTTTATATACTCGGCATGATCAAAATTGTCGCCAACTGATTTAATAAATTTTTCTTGCTCGGCCTGCGTTTTAAACTTTTTCCAGCCGTAATCATCTGGACTTATATAAGCTTTAAAATTATTAGGAAAATGAATCTCCAACACTTTTTCCAACCAGTAATTATCACTGTTTAGTAAATCTTCCTTAGTGATAATCCCCTGCCGATACAAAGTGCCAACTTTTAAGGTCAGAAAAAAGTCCAAAGTGCGGCAACGCGGATCGTAAAGCAACTCCTTGTGTTCAAAACCTCTAAGTAATAAAAAGTTATACAATCTTTCGGCGTTGGAAAAATATACTTCCCGGTCATTTATCCTGACATCCTGCCAAACATCCATAATTAAAGGATTCTTTAGGCAAAATTGCCTTACCGCGCCATTTTTCTGATCGCCTAAATAAAAGCAGTCTAAAGCGGTATAGCTTATCTTATCGACAACATCAAGCAATTGGCCATACAATCCTTTACCTTTAACCCAGCCGGCTGCTTTTTCTAGATCAAAACCATATTTATTTTTTAATACCTGATCCCAACCGTTTTTTCTTATTACCTCAGAAAAATTTTCTTCCTCTCTTAATTCAGGGCTGATTCTCATAACAGAATCTCCACCGGCGGTCGTAGCGATGTCATGCAAAGCTGCGGCCAAAACAATCGGGGCTCGCTCAGAAAAACTAAACTGATTTTTTGCCAATATTATTTCCATTAATACGCCGGCAAGCAATGAATGAATCCAGCGGGTATGCGGAAAAATCGGAACAATATAACTTATATTGGTATAATGTTTATCTTTTTCATCAAGCGGTGGAACTAAATACCCCAACTGCGAGATTAGACCTAACCGACAGAAAGCCTCGTTACTTTTAATTTCGCTGAATAACCCAGAGGACTCTTCGTCAACCCAAAAATCAAAAGAACTAAAAGGTAATCTTATAATCTCCAAATTTATATTATCTTCCCACTCATCAACCAAGTTTAAATATCTGTTTCGTGGCAATATATATACTTCCGGATGTAAAGCATTATAAAATTCCTTAACATTAACCCCATCATCTAAAAGCGGATGATTGCCTTTCCCCTGACAATAAAGACTCATTTTATTAAGATAGTCTTTAATATAATCAGGATGAGCACCAAATTTGAAATTAAACGTTAAATTTTCTGTTACTAATAAAAAGTCTTTATTATCTTCGTGCAAGCTTAATCACCACCTTCCTTATTAAATTTTTTATGTGCAATAAAATATCCTATCAACAAATAAAAGCTTTGTCAATTAACTATTTATTTTATTAAATTACTATTTCTTAACTTCCGATGATACCCAATAGCAAACCGATGCGCTTCGTCACGCACTCTTTTTATTAAATGCAAAGCCGGAGAAGCTAAAGGTAATAATAAAGGTTTTTTTTCTCCAGGGAAAAATAATTTATCTGGCGCGTGAGCCGACCTTAAACCCTCTCCCTTAGAAATTGCGATTATAGGAATTGTTAAACCATTCTGTTTTATAACTCGCCCAGCCGCATTTAATTGCGCCTTAGCACCATCAACAATAATTAAATCTGGCAACGGCCAATTTTCCCCCTCTCCTTTATAAGGAGAGGGTTGGGGTGAGGTATGTTTTAATCTTCTCTCTAACACATGACTTAACATTTGCACATCACCTTGCTTGCCCGCCGAAGCTTTAGCGAAGGCGGGGCCGACTTTAATTTTAAATTTTCTATACTGATTTTTATCAGCTTCTCCATCACTGAATACTACCATTGACCCAACGGCGTTTTTACCAAAAATATTAGCTACGTCATAACCTTCTATTCTTTTCGGCACTTTTAGTAACCCAATTATTTTAGCCAATTCCACTACATCATTAGCATATTTTTCTCCCACGCTTAAAACTCTTGAACTCTCTAACACCTGTTTCATATTTTTCAACTCAAATTTCAATCTATTCTTTTCCTCTCCCCCGTCATTCTTTTTATCTAATTTTTTAATTTTTGTTTCTAAATTTTTTATTATATTTTTCTTTTTACCTTCTAAAAATAATATAAGAGGTTTAATCACTAATTTTAAATACTCCGCTCGATTAATTTTACCGGCGCAAATTCCTAAGCAACGGCCGATTTGATAATAAAAACAAGGGCGTTTTTGCGTTTTTTTCATATTGCAATAAGGAAAAATTTTTCTAAGCGCGCGAACGGTTTCTCTGGCCGCTTGCGAACTTACGAACGGTCCAAAATATCTTCCAGTTTTATCAACGGTTCTAGTTAAAAATACGCCGGGGATTTCATCGCCAAGCGATATTTTAATGTAAATAAATCTTTTATCATCTCGTAAAGTTACATTATATTGCGGTTGATATTTTTTTACTAAATTAGATTCTAGAAGTAAGGCTTCAATTTCACTATCGGTTTCCACCCATTTAATTTTAGTTGTCTGCTTTAGCATAGAATATTTAGCCGGAGTATGATTAGCGCTTTTTTGCCAATAAGACAAAATACGATTTTTTAAATTCGCCGCTTTGCCAATATAAATAATACGCCCTTTTTTATTAAAAAATTGGTAACAACCGGAAGTTGTTGGAATTTTTAACTGTTTTATTTTATTAAGCTCCATAAAATTTTCAATTATCAATTCTCAATTTCCAAACAATTTTCAATGTTATAATTTTCAATGAGAATTTAATAATTGATCATTCATTGAAAATTGACCATTGTAAATTGATAATTTTTCTAATATTATCATTTCCTATAACAAAAAACAACCCATCACTAATATGAGTTATTTTTTAATTGATAATTCGTAATTCGTAATTTTTAATTGATTTCTATCGCTTGCGTCGGACAACTTTCAGCCGCATTTTTAGCGCAGGGCGCTCCTGCTTGATTAATAATTTCCGCCTTGCCTTCAGCGCCTAATTTAAAGACAGCTGGGCATAAAGCTTCGCAAGTGCCGCAACCGATGCATAAATCTTTATTTATTTTCACAGACATAATTTAAAAAAATTAAAAATTATTTATTTAAATATCTTTTTACTTCTTCAACTAATTTAGCCGGCGTTATCATTGATTTTAACAAATAAGAATTTGCTCCTAATTTTTTTGCTTTTTTTATATCACCGTCCTGAGCGCTGTTAGATAAAATTATAATAGGCACATTTTTAGTATTATCATCTGATTTTAAAGCTTTAATAGCTTCATAACCGTTCATGGCCGGCATAACCATATCTAAAAGTATAATATCAAACTTTTTTTGTCTGGCTAATTTTAATCCCCAGGCTCCATTACGCGCTATTTCAATTTGAAAACCCTCTTTATCGAAACGCAATTTATACATATTAATAATCGCCTCTTCATCTTCAATTAATAAAATTTTAGCCGAACTTTTTTCAACAATCGAGTTATCACTTTCTTTTTCGGAATTTATTTTTTTAGTTGGCTTTATTTCATCTTTATTATTAAAAAGCGCGTTTACTTTTTCCATTAATTGGCTCGGCGTCATATTGGCTTTTATAAAATAACCATCGGCGCCAATTTTTTTGCCAGTCTTAATTTCATTTTCCTGACCCAAATTAGAAAAAATAAAAACTTTAATATTTTTAGTGGCTGCGTCTTTTTTTAATTCAGTTAATACTTTAAAGCCATCTATGCCGGGCAAAACTAAATCTAGGAGTATTAAATCAGGTTTCTCTTTTTTCGCTAATTCCAACCCTTCTGAGCCATCGCGCGCTACGACAGCCTTATAACCATCATGCTCAAATTTAAGTTTATACATGTCTGACAAAAATTGCTCGTCTTCAACGATTAAAATTTTATGCATATGTTTAAATTATACCCAAGTAACACAAGCTACTTTATCTGAACTTTCTTTAAATCTCATTAATCTAACGCCCTGCGTATCACGACCTAATTGGCTAACGGTTTTAAAGGTTAATCTTATAACTTGACCTTTCTCCGAAATAATAATTAAATCTTTATCGGCCATAGTTTCGGCATTAACTATAAAAGCGTTAATCAATTTTCCGGTTTTAGAAGTTACTTTGGCCGTCTTAATGCCTGAGCCGCCTCGACCTTGTAATTTATATAAACCAATCGGCGTTCGTTTACCAAAACCATTTTCCGAAATAGCTAAGAGCTGATATTTTTTCATTTTTTCTTTGTCATTTTTTATTACGCCCATACCGACGACCGTATCATCTTTTTTCTTTAATCTAATACCGCGAACTCCGGCCGCATTACGTCCCATGTCGCGAACATCCTTTTCTTTAAACCTAATAGCCTGGCCTTGGGCCGTAACTAATTCAATATGATCATCGCCGTCGGTCGGCTTTACCCAAATTAAAGAGTCGTCTTCTTTAATTTTTATAGCAATTAAACCAGAGCGCCTAACATTAGAAAAAGCGTCAATTTCAACCTTTTTAACTAAACCTTTTTCGGTGGCAAAAAATAAATATTTACTCTTGGCTAATTTATCTAAAGGTAAAACTGAGGTAATTTTTTCTCCACCAGCTAACTGTAAAAAATTAACGATCGGCGTGCCTTTGGCCGTTCTAGCAGCTTGCGGTATTTCATAAGCTTTAAGCTGAAACACCCTGCCTTTAGTCGTAAAAAATAATAAATCATTATGGGTTAAGGTAGTAAACATGAATTCCACCATATCTTCTTCTTTGGTAGTTAAACCGATAACGCCTTTACCGCCTCGGCCTTGCACTTTAAAAGTGTCTGGCGTAGTTCGTTTAATATAACCGTCTCGCGTCATCATAACCACAGCCTCTTCATTCGGTACTAAATCTTCTACGGAAAATTCCTTAACGCCATGAGCCACTACTTTAGTTCTTCGATCATCGCCAAATTTTTCAGCTAAGTCTTTTATTTCTTTCTTTATAATATCTTTTATTTTAACCGCTGACTTTAAAATTGATTCTAAATCTTTAATTAATGTTTTTTTCTCTTTTAATTCATTCTCTATTTTTAATCTTTCTAAATTAGCTAAGGTAGATAGCTTCATGTCTAAAATCGCTATTGTCTGGCGTTCGGACAACTTAAACTTTTTCATTAAATTCACTTTAGCCACCTCTTTGTCTTTTGAAGCTTTAATAATTTTAATAACCGCATCAATATTATTTAAAGCAATCATTAAACCTTCTAAAATATGGGCTCGCTCTTTAGCTTTATCAAGATCATACTGCGTGCGACGGCGCACAACTTCGGTGCGATGTTTAATATACTCTTCTAAAACCATCTTTAAAGTTAGAACTTTAGGTTGAATGCCATCTACTAAGGCTAACATGTTGACATGAAAAGTTTCTTGAAGCTGGGTCATTTTAAATAAACTATTTAAAATCTTTTTAGGATAAGCGTCTTTTTTTAAATCTACTACTACCCTAACGCCATCTTTATCCGATTCATCGCGCAAATCTTTTATGCCTTCTATTTTTTTATCTTTTACTAATTCAGCAATTTTTTCCACTAAAGTAGCTTTATTAATCTGGTAAGGAATTTCGCTAATAACAATTTGAAACATGCCATTTTTATTTTCTACAACCTCAGCTACGCCGCGCATAACAATGCCACCCTTGCCAGTCGCATAAGCCTGTAAAATATCTTTTTGATTATAAATTACGCCGCCAGTCGGAAAATCAGGCCCTTTAACAAACTGCATTAAATCTTCAACCGTAGCTTCAGGATCACTAATTAAATGAGTAATCGCATCAGCCAACTCTCTTAAGTTATGTGGCGGTATATTTGTAGCCATACCGACCGCGATACCCATAGTGCCATTTAAAAGTAGATTCGGTAATTTAGCCGGCATAACGCGCGGTTCCTGCTGCGAACCGTCATAGTTTGGCACAAAATCAACAGTATTTTTATCAAGGTCAAATAATAATTCCTCGGAAATAGCGGATAATTTAGCTTCGGTATAACGCATAGCCGCGGCATGATCTCCGTCCATAGAACCAAAATTTCCTTGACCGCGAACCAAAGGATAGCGCATAGAAAAATCCTGCGCCATACGCACCATTGATTCATAGGCCGCGCTATCGCCATGCGGATGATATTTACCTAAAACTTCTCCGACGACGGTAGCTGATTTTCTAAACTTACCCCCAGCTCTAAGCCCAATATTCCACATAGCGTATAAAATTCGACGATGGACAGGTTTTAAACCATCGCGTACGTCAGGTAAGGCGCGAGAAACAATAACGCTCATAGCATAATCCAAATATGACTTACGCATCTCATCGTTTAACGCTTGTGGCTCAACTGTGCCATAAATAGTTTTTTCTCTTTTAGTAACTGTTAAATTAGCGATTGAACCAACGCCATTTTTGCCTTCCTGCTCTATTATTTCTGGCACTACTTCAATTTTCTTTTTTGGCGATTCAATTTCTACTATTTTTTCTGGTTCAATTTTCTTAGCTTCAACTTTCTTGCCCTCCTTAGCCTTGGCGGAGGAGGGTTTCTTAATCGATTTTTCAATTTTATTTTTCTTCTTTTTATCCTTCGAAGCTTTAGCGGAGGAGGACTTCAATATTTTTTTAGGCATATTTAAAATTTTTTATTTATTATTACTTATTGTACTACTTGCCGTCGTGCTAGTTGCGATCGTACTAGATGCTACATCATTTATTAATTTTTCTTTTAGCAAATTAATTTGTTCATTCGTTAATTCAGATTCTTCCGGGGTTATATTTTGCGCAACCGTTTGCGCTTGCTTAATTTCCGCCATACCTTGTTTTATCTGACCTAATGTTTTACTTAGTTCAGTTCTGGTTTGCTCCCAGTCAAACGAACTCTTACTGCTATTATTTGAATTAATCTTAAATTGATATTTTAAATTAAAAATCCAAGCTACAAAAAAAATAACCATAAAACAAGCCACACCAACTCGCATTAACATTATTTTTTCTTTCTCTATGTCTTCACTGGTTCTTTTTTCTAAAATTACATTACTAGTAGTTTTATTAATTTTTTTGTCTTTTTGAATCTTAACTTTTCCGCCTCCCCGCTTCGACTTGTCGAAGACGAGGCGAGGTCTCGCCGAGGACGAGACGGACAATTTTTTTTGCCCCTTTTTTGGCATAAAATTACACTTAAAAAACCGCTTCTAAAAGCGCTTAAAACTACTTAAATTATAACAAAAAAAAATTAAAAAGTAAACACTTTTTATAACAAAAAATAATATAATATTATACCTTATTTTATAGCTAATATTAAATAAAAATATATTAAAAAACTCCGCCTAAACGGAGTTTTTATATTTAAAATAAAAATTTTATTTCTTAAACGCTCAATATCACTAATTCCATATCATCCTGCGGCAAATCTTTTTTAGAAATTTTTAATTTCTCTTCATTTCTCGGCTTAATGCCTAACTCTTTTATAAATTTTTCTATCCCATCAATATCAGTTTTAACACCAGGTATTTTATAATGCATCGGAATAACAATTCTTGGTTCAATCTGCGAAATCACTTCTACGGCTTTAGACGCGTTAATCGTGTATTTTCCACCAACTGGAATTAATAATATATCCGTACCTTCCAATTTTTCCAACTGCTTAGCATCTAAAACATGACCTAAGTCGCCTAAATGAGTTATGGAGATATCTTCCATCTCAATACGATAAATAATATTTTCTCCTCGTTCAGAGCCCTCTTTCTCATCATGCCAAGATTCTACGCCTTCAACAAATACATCTTTAATTTCATATTCGCCAGCCGTATTGATTATAAAAGGATTAGCGCGCAAAGCGCCAGTATTATTATGATCGCTATGGTTATGAGAAACCGTCACAATATCGGCTTCAAAATGAGGCATTTTTAAACCACTGCCGTCGCCATATGGATCAGTAACTAAAATTACGCCTTCAGGCCCAATTTTATCCTGCAATTTAAAACATGATTGTCCTAACCAAGTAATATACATAAAATTTATTTTTAATTTTTATCTACTAAAATATTTTCCCTCATCCTCGTCCTCCTTAGCTTTAGCGACGGAGGAATCGTCTTGTTTTTTATCACTAACAGTTTTTGTTGGATCTTCCATTAACTCTGCCGCTTCATCGTCAGATTCTTCTTCAATTTCATCCTCCCCTTCATCCGCAGATTCAGTTTCATCTTCTATAATTTCTTCGTCTTCATCATCCGGCTCGTCCTCCATAGCTTCAGCGTCGGGGGACAAATATTCATCGGGCGCCACTGACTCTTCTCGCTTATGTAAATTTACGCCACTAATTCCTTGATTTACCATACTATCATATTGTTCGCGCGTTATCAAGATTTCTCGCGGCTTAGAACCATTGCCAGCGCTGATAATCCCAGCTTCTTCTAATAAATCTAAAAGTCTGGCAGCTCTAGCGTAACCGATGCTTAAACGACGCTGTAAATACGAAGCCGAGGCCTTGCCTGAATTAATAATTAATTCTTTAGCTTCTTCAAACAACTCGTCCGAATCTTCACTACCACCGTCTAAACCAACTCCGGCGATACCTTTAACTTTTTGCCGATCGGTTATGCCTTCAACATATTGCGGTTCACCACTACGATCTTTAATATAATAAACAATTCTTTTAATTTCATTATCACTAACAAAAGCGCCCTGGAGTCTCTTAGGTTTAGAAATTTCTGCTGTAGTAAATAACATATCGCCGCGACCCAATAATTTTTCCGCACCTAACGAATCTAAAATTGTGCGCGAATCAATACCTGAAGCTACTGAAAAAGCGATCCTGGCCTGCATATTGGCTTTAATTAAACCGGTAATAACATCAACGCTTGGTCTTTGCGTGGCCAAAATCAAATGGATGCCTACGGCTCGAGCCATCTGCGCTAATCTGATTATGCTAGCTTCAACATCTCTCCCGGCCGCCACCATTAAATCGGCTAATTCATCTATAATAAAAACAATATACGGCATTTTATCTTTACCCATTTCATTATAACTACTAATATTTCTTTTGCCGGCCTTAGCCAAAGCTTCAAAGCGCCGATCCATTTCGTTTAAACACCATTTTAAAGCATTAATAGTTTTGGGAACATCGGTAATAACCGGGGTTAAGAGATGCGGCACTCCATTATAAACTGGTAATTCAACGCGCTTAGGATCAACCATTATAAAACGCAAATCGTCTGGATTATTTTGATAAAGTAAACTTACAATAATAGCATTCAAACAAACCGATTTTCCTGAATTAGTAGCGCCGGCTACGAGTAGATGGGGCATTTTTGATAAATCGTCTAACCAAACTTTGCCGGAAACGTCTTTACCTAAAGCAATCATGACATTACTTTTTCTACTTTTAAACATTTCGCCGGCTAAAACTTCTCTAAGCCCAACGATAGCTTTAGTCTGATTTGGCACTTCAATGCCCACTAAAGATTTGCCGGGAATTGGCGCTTCAATTCTAATTGGGTGCGCGGCCAAAGATAAAGCTAAATCATTACTTAATGTAGTAATTTTAGTTAATTTTATACCCTCGGCCGGTTTTAAAGTATATTGAGTTACGGTTGGCCCAATATTAACTTCTCCCATTTCTACCGGTATGCCAAAATTTTCTAAAGTACGCTGAATAATCAACATATTATTTTTAATATCACCCGAAGTCGGCTTGCCAATTTTAGCATTTAGTAAATCTAAGGGTAAATCAATTTTAACATGAGTCTGTTTCCAGCCGCTGCATTTAATTTCTGTTTTATCTTCTTTAATTTTACCATCACTTTCGTCGGCAGTATTTTTAACTTTATGTTTAAAAAATTCTGGCACACTGCCATCCGACCCAGCGTCAATTTCATCATCTTCTTCCTCCATAATTTCAGTTTCTTCTTCCGGCTCATCAAATTCAATTTCTTCTTCAACTCCAGACTCTTGGTTTCTATTAAAAATTTTATTATAAATAAAATTAATCGGATAAAATATTTTAGCGAACCAACTTTCTTTACCAATTAAAGATTCTAAAGTGGCGTTAAGCATGAGCATCAAGGAAATTAAAATCAAGCAGACCACTAAAATTAAACTAGCCCAAAAACCCATAATTTTTGTGAAAATGGAAATAATACCATAACCAATATAGCCACCACCCGCGCCTTCCTGAATGGCTGATTGCCAATTGTCTTGACCGACTAAAATATGAAGAAAAGCGCTAAAAAATATCAGAAAAATAAACAAACCTAAATAATTAGCTCCTCTAAACCAATCTTTGTCTCGATTATACATTAAAAATCCAATCGCCATTACGGTTAAAGGAAATAACCATTTTCCCCAACCAAATAAAAAAATTATGCCTTTTTCTAAATAACTACCTAAGCCCTCGGCCAAGCCAAACAGGCTCAAAAAGCTAATAGCGCCAAAAGCTAAAATTAAAATAATAAAAATACCCCTTTTCATATCAGGGTCTAGATCAACTTTAGGTAATTTTATATAATCCAACGAATTAAGTTTTCTTCTGCGTCTAGCCATAAAAAATATACAGATTGGTAATTTGTATGTTTTTATTATAGCATCATTTAACGAATAAAAAAACCCGCCCTATTTCTGCTTGGGCGGGAATAATTTATGCTTAATTTTATTTACTAACAGGTGCTGGGAAAAGTGCGGAAGCCGCTTTTTTGATGAATCCATTTAAATCCTTACTTTTAGGAAGCACTCCTTTTGCTTTAGCAATGGCTTTATCCATATTCTTCTGTTGATACGGCAATTTTACTGTTTTTATTTTTTTCATTACACCCCCCCCAATAACATTTATAGCGTAATTAATCTTGTACGGCGTGCAGACCTTCGCACTTGCTGGTGTTGTGATTCTTCTTTAAATAAATAACATTTAATAAATCGCCAACTGTATCTATTTTTTCTAGATCCTCATCAGCAATCTGCACGTTAAACATTTCTTCGGCCGACATCAAAATTTCTACAATATCTAAAGAATCAGCCCCTAAATCATCAATAAAATGCGCCTTCTCTACAATCATACTTTTATCAGCTTGCTCTAATTCCAACTGCTCCGCGATAATAGATATTAACTTCTTTAAAATGTCTTCCGATTTCATCATATCAGCCCCCTTCCTTAATAGCATCTACTAAACTTTTTACAGTTATAGATTCCCAATTATCCCAACCAATTCCGTTTAATTTTTTAACGTCAATGCAAATTAAAAATTTTCTCTCAACGCCGGCAATAATATTTTCTGCATCAAAAAATTCCGCACCTAAACTATAACCGATTTGACTCTCGAGCGTAATATCTTCTTGTGCTACATCACCGTGCATCGCTTCACCTATAATTCTTTTTACTTCTTGTAATATGTCATTATCTTCCATACTATATCCTCCTTAAAGACAGTAAAATTTAAAATAAAAAGACCGCTTAAATTATTTAAACATTAACCAAAAATCTATCCTATGTCAAGCTAAAAATATTAGCTTTTCCTCTTAGCCCTAATCAATAACCCTGCTAATAAAGCTATTATTCCTCCGGAAATAATTAATAGATATTTAAACAATTCTAATTTTTTATCCCGCTTGGCTAAATCCCATTCTTCGGACGACGCTACTTCGCCTAAAACTTGTGGATTTAATTCATTGACTGAATTATTTAAAACAATATCTTCCTGATAACGAGGCAATAATCTAAAACCGGTTTGAGTCTTGCTTAAAATGCCAGTAACCATAACTTTTTGTCCGACGGCTAAATTTTTTATATTAATGCCAGTATTTTGTTTTATATAAACAAAAATTTCATCATTACCGTCGTCAACATATAGCGAAGTGCTTTTTTTATCGGTAATTTCTCCGGTGATGGTTAAAAGCTGGCCAATATTTTCTTCGCTGATTTCGTCTATTTTTAAAGCTAAGGCAAAAGGCGGCTGCTTACTTTCAATTATTTTTATATCACTTTTATCTTTAGTCTTTATTCTAAATTCTCCCTGCGTTTGAGATAATTCGCCGGATATTTCAATATAGTCGCCAACTTTTAAACTTGGAAAGTCTTTTTTATAATTATAAATTTGCATGCCGGGCATATTAGCCACATCTTCGGCATTAGCAGATAAACTAACAATATAAAATATCTGTGCGCCTAAAATTCCTGGCTCAACCGCTACTACGCCCTTAACTTTAACTAAACTGCCAATTTCTAATTCTCTAATTTTTTCTAAATCAATTTCCGCATAACCGGCCGAGTTTATTTTAACGCCTAATACTTGATTTTGCTTAACTGCCTCGCTATCGGCCAAACTAATTACATTCTCTTGATCTGGCGTTAACTTAGTAGTCCAAAACCATTTATTATTAACGCCGAGCGCGTAAGCTTCATCTTGAATCGCGCCGGAATATTCTACTCTATCTATTAACTCATTATTATCATTATATAAACTAATAACATCATCGGCATTTTTAAATGCTAATTTACTTTTAACATTATCTAAAACATAAAAAGCGCCAGGCTCTATTATTTGCGCTTCATTAAATTTATATTTGCCATTGCCATTTTCAATCCGCCAATTTAATAAATTTATTTTATCCGAACTTTGATTTTTAAATTCTACCCATTCCTTGCCGGTATCCGCGCCTTCTGGGTTAGGAAAAATTTCATTAATTATTATATTACCCTCCCCTTGAGTTAGGGCAAGAATTTCCTTATCAACATTAAGTTCAGTAATAGTATTAACTACTTTTATGCTTTTTTCTTTTGTTGATGTTGCTTGACCATCGCTAACTTCTAGTTTAGCTTTATATACCCCCGCTTTTAAATAAGTATGCTCCGCGTTAGCTAAACTATTTTTAAAACCATCGCCAAAATCCCAACTAAATTTTAATTTATCATCATCTTGATCAATCGTATCCGAACTGTCAAAAATAACTGGCGTTCCGACTAAAACTTCTGCCGGCATATTAAATTCAACTTCTGGAGCATGGTTAATTGTTTTAAATATATTTATTGCTCCTGGCGTTATAGTTTCGCTCCAAACCCATTCACCTTTTATTTTATAATCAACTATATTATAACTCCAACCTTCTTTTACATTTTTATAATCTACAGTTATAAATGGCTTATCGACTAAAGGCTGAAATAATTTAACCTGTTCCTGATCATTATGTAAAACTATTTTAGTTTTTGGCCTAAAAAAAGCTAAATATTCACCGGCCTTAATAATCGTGCTGGTAGCAATTTTTTCTAAGTTAATTTTTTTATTATCTTCATTACTTAAACTCCAGCCGGTTAAATTAACTTCTCGTTTTCCCGCGTTATATATTTCGATAAATTCTAATTTAGTATCATCACCGGTCGGGTTAGGCAATATTTCTGAAATTAAAATATCGCTGCTAAAATCAAATCCGGCCTTAGCTTCGGAACTTATTTCATCTTCGGCCTGAATAATATTACTAGCGCCTTTAGTCGGTTTTAAAGTTATGGCAAAATCATTTAAATTATTATAAGTGTCGCAACCATCAAATTTTCTAGCTATACTCCCTGGGTCGGCCGCAGCCGGCGCGTTATTTTCAATATTGCCATCATCCCAATTGCCATAAGCGACTTGATCAATTATTTTTCCGCTGGCGTCATATAAAATTATTATATCACCGCTATTATTTAAATTACCGGCCGGCTTTTCAATAACTTTATAACGGCTAGCTCCGCTAGCGCCTAAATTACCGCTTAAAGTAGTTTTTGCTTTACTGCCGTCTTCAAACCACCAACCGGTTAAATCAATCTCACGGTAAGTTTTATTATATAATTCAATCCACTCAACATCGTCGTCGGTCGGATCAGATACTAATTCATTTATTAATACATCGCCAAAATTATTTTTCTGTTCAGACGAAGATGATGAGCTTGCTATAGGATTTGTTGAGGTCGCTACGTCTCCGCCAATTATAACCGGCGTTGAAGTTGCATTATTGTCTTGATCGTCTGAATCGTCAGAATCTTCATTTTGGCAAACTGCTGATTGAGCTTTTGGGCTTGGACAATTTTCAATTTTAAAATCTTCGCCATTATTACCAGTATTTATAAAATTATTATTTTCAAATTTTCTTTGCAGACTTTGATTTTCGACAGGCGACAAAGCGCAAGAACCTTGGCAATCGTTAGCTTCACCCCAGCCAACTTTATCAACTACATCGCCATTAGCATCTTTAAGCTGAAGCGTATTAGCCTCGCTTAAAGTTAAACTGCTTAAAATAATATCGCTATTAGGGAAGGAACTTCTGGAAATCAAAAAATAACTATTAGCGCCGATTGTTTTTCCGTTAAAATAAGTTTTTGAAACCAGCGAACTAAAACTACTGCCGGCTTGAGTTTTTCTTTGTAAATACCAATCAGTTAAATTAACCGGAGAATCATTAGGATTATAGAGTTCTATAAATCGATTTTCAATTGGATAAATTTGAATCTCGCTAATTAAAATACTTTGGCTAGCGTCAATTTTTTGCGTATAAAAAAATCCGGCTCCAATTACGGCCAGAATTACAACAATTTTTACCAAATAAAAAAAGCCTCCTTTTTTCCCCATAAATATTAATTTTAAATGTTAAATTTATTTATTTTATCACCGTACCTTTAAACTTTTTACCATCTAAACAATTTTTCAGATTAGTAATATTTTTGCCATTCATAATGATAACTTCTAAGCCTAATTCCTGCGCTTTTTTTGAAGCAATCGGATCAAACGGCGCGTTTAAACTTGGCGACCAAATATTCCCCACCAATTTCCTAAATTCAGCCCAATTCATTTTAGTTTTTACCTTAGCGTCTTTATGCTTGTTAGGATCTTTATCATAAACATAATCAATGTTGGATAAATTTAAAATTGTTTTAACATCATATTCTCGCGCAATCATGGTCGCGACATAGTCGGTTGACCAACCCGGCTTCCAGCCCGAAGCCACCATTATTTTTTTCTCGCTATATAATCTAAAAGTTGGATTTTTTATAATTTCCGGGTTGGCTTGATCGCGAAAAATTGTTCTTAATAAATGCGCATTAAGTCTAGTAGTATGAATGCCTAGCCAATCCAAATCGTCGCGCTCAATTTTTACTACACGAGAAGCCGCGGCCACATAATTTCGGCAAGTCATACCGCCGCCAGCAATTAAAAAAAATTTATGGCCTTGTTTTATTTTTTCTAAAATTAAAGCGCGAAATTCTTGCAAAAAATGCCAATCAACGCCCTCGGGCGGGACGATCAATGAACCGCCAATAGAAATAACGTAAGTTTTTTTATGAGGCATAATAATAATTTATAATTAAACGCGCTTTAATATTAACAAAATTAGCACTATCTATCAAACAAAATATTATTTATCCCTTTTAGGGAAAAACCCCTTTGAAAAGGTTTTTAAAGGTTGTGCAGGCGGAGAGACTTGCTCCGAGATGAACTCGGGGTTGCTCGCTACCGCTCGCAAAACTCTACTGTGCCGAGGAGAGGACTCGAACCTCCACGGATTGCTCCACCAGCTCCTAAGGCTGGCGTGTCTACCAGTTTCACCACCTCGGCATTTATTATTTAAATTTCATTAGCTTACTTATTTGTTCACAGACAATTCCGCTTGCCTCGCCGAAGCGACAGCAAAGGCGGGCCACGCCTGCTTGTCCCGCTTTAATAGCGGGGCATATTTTTCATTTTTGATTATCTTTTGGCTTTTGTCAATCCTAGTTTTATTATAGCAAAAATTATGCTATCATAATAATATAATTAATTATTAAACATAAAACTATGGCTGAAGAAAAAATGACAAAAACTTCGCTTGATCCAGACATTGAAAAGAACAAAACCGTAGCGGCTTTGTCTTATTTCTGGATTTTATTTTTAATCCCACTCTTGGGTAAAAAACATTCAAAGTTTTGCCAATTCCATGCCAAGCAAGGCTTAATTTTATTCATCATAAGTTTTGTCGCCTGGATTCCGGTAATAGGCTGGCTAGTCGGTTTAGCGATTCTTGTTATCGCGATTTTGGGAATTCTAAAAACCTTAGAAGGAACTTGGTGGAAAATCCCTTATATCTACGATTACAGCAAAAAAATTAATTTATAAAAAGTTTACATTACGATTAACCCCGTTCCGCTAACTAGCGAATGCGGGGTTGTTCGCAATAATATTTTAATCTATGCCAGAAAAAAAATTTATTAAGTTTTTTGAAGAAACTACGATTAAGGATGTACCGGAAGTCGGCGGAAAAAATGCGTCGCTCGGTGAGATGTATAAAAATTTAGCCGACCAGGGGATAAAAGTGCCTAATGGTTTTGCTACCACGGCTAATGCTTATAATTATCTACTAGAGCAAACCCATCTTAAAGAAGACATAAAAAAAATTCTCAACGGCCTAAATACTAGAAATGTAACCGATTTAGCTAAACGCGGCGCCGCGGTTAGAAAATTAATTATCGCTACGGCTTTTCCTAAAGATTTAAGCCAAGACATTGCCGAAGCTTATAAAAAATTATCCTTATTTTATAAAACTAAAAATTTACATGTGGCGGTTCGTTCCAGCGCCACGGCCGAAGACTTACCGGACGCATCTTTTGCCGGCCAGCAGGAAACTTTTTTGAATATCTCCGGCGAAGTTGAGTTATTACTTGCAGTTAAAAAATGTATTGCTTCACTATTTACCAACCGCGCCATTTCCTACCGCGTTGATAAAGGTTTCGACCATTTTAAAATCGCCCTATCGGTCGGGGTGCAAAAAATGATACGCTCTGATTTAGCCGCTTCTGGAGTAATCTTTACCATTGATACTGAATCAGGCTTTGCTAATACGGTATTAGTAAGTTCTATTTATGGTTTAGGAGAAAATATTGTACAAGGGAAAGTCAATCCTGATGAATTTTATGTTTTTAAACCAACTAAAACTATTATTTCCCATTCTATTTCAACTAAAAAAATTAAAATGGTGTATAATTCTAATCCAAAACGTCCGGTTAAAGATATTAAAGTACCAACTGCGGAGCAATCAAAACAATCAATTACCGACGCGCAAGTCTTAAAATTGGCTAATTGGGCCATGAAAATTGAAAAACACTACGGCCGACCCATGGATATAGAATGGGCATTAGATGGAAAGGAAAACGAATTATACATAATTCAGGCCAGACCAGAAACCATTCATAGCGTCCGCGACATGAATGTAATTGAAGAATATGTTTTAGAAAAAAAGAGTAAAATCATCTCTACCGGCAAAAGCGTAGGCAATCGCATCGGCGCCGGAACTGCCAATAGAATAATGGATATAAAAGATATCGCAAAATTTAAACCGGGCGAAGTTTTAGTTACCGACATGACTGATCCGGACTGGGAACCAATTATGAAAATCGCCTCGGCTATCGTTACTGATAAAGGCGGTCGAACTTGCCATGCGGCTATTGTTTCGCGCGAATTAGGCATTCCCTGCGTGGTCGGCACTAATGATGTATCAAAAAAAATTAAAACCGGACAAAACGTAACGGTTAGTTGCGCTGAAGGCGACGCGGGATTTGTTTATGATGGTAAACTACCATTTAAAATTAACAAAACCAGCATTAAAAATTTAACCAGGCCGAAAACTAAAATCATGATGAACATCGGTTCTCCGGATATTGCTTTTCTTTCCTCTTTTATACCTAACGACGGCGTCGGCTTAGCGCGTGAAGAGTTTATTATTAACGATCAAATTAAAATTCATCCGCTAGCGTTAATAAATTACGCAAAAATTAAAGACAAAAAAGTTAAAAAGAAAATTGATGAATTAACGATTGGTTATAAAGATAAAAAACAATATTTCGTTGATAAACTAGCCGAAGGCGTAGCTATTATCACGGCCGCTTTTTATCCTAAAGATGTAATTATAAGATTTTCTGATTTTAAAACTAACGAATATGCTAACTTAATCGGCGGTAAAGAATATGAACCAATTGAATCTAACCCAATGATTGGTTGGCGCGGCGCTTCACGATATTATGATCCAAAATTTGAACCAGCCTTTGCTTTAGAATGTTTAGCTATTAAAAAAGTTCGCGATGAAATGGGTTTAACAAATTTAAAAGTTATGATTCCTTTCTGCCGTACGATTGATGAAGGTAAGCAGGTTATCGCCACTATGGCTAAACATGGCTTAAGGCAAGGCGAAAATGGTTTAGAGGTTTATGTAATGGCTGAAATTCCAACTAATATAATTTTGGCCGAAGACTTTGCTAAAACTTTTGACGGTTTTTCAATCGGTTCAAATGATTTAACTCAGCTTACTATGGGCATTGACCGCGACGCTGGAACTTTAAAAATTGCCGGAGTCAGTAATGAAAAAAATGAATCGGTTAAAATGCTGATTAGACAATTAATTGCTACAGGTAAAAAGACTAAGCGTAAAGTCGGCATCTGCGGCCAAGCGCCAAGCGATTTCCCTGATTTTGCCCAAATGCTAGTAGAATGCGGTATAGACAGTATTTCTTTAAACCCTGATACTGTTATAAAAACAACTATAGCTATATTGGAAACTGAGAAAAAACTGCAAAAATAAGCCATTTTTCATAAGAGCAGGTCAATCGCCTGCTCTTATTTTATTTAAATAACTTGACATAAAACTATAAATGTGATATATTAATACAATAATTTTGTCCTTTAAAATCATCTTATTACTCCAAAATTGCTGTTAAATTAACTTGTCATTGCGGTCTTGACCCGCAATCCAGGTATTTTTATTAATAGCAATTTTGGAGTAATAAAAAATAATAATTTTTGGGAGGAAAGGTAATGATAGAAAAATTTTGCCATAATTTTGTAATGTTTGTAGCGGATTGTTTATTAAGCGTTGTAGTAATAATAGGCATTTTAATAATGCATATTATAGAAACTGCTATAGTTATTTTTGAGGGAATATTCCTAATAATAGTATTAGCAAAAATGAATCGTCAAAAAAATATAGAACGAAGTATTTTTTGGAAATTATGTACTTTTTTTGAAGGTTTGGCTACTCGCTGTGAATCAATTCGAAAAAAACTTGAAGAACAGCTAACAAAAAAAATTCAATGTTTTATTAACGCAATATTATTGAAAGGGGTAAAATCATGAAAAAAATAGTCGCTATATCAGGTAGTATCGCTTTTGCAATTTTTTCTACATTAACTATCGGAGCAATTCAACTGGGTGATAACAAAATAATAATGTTGTTTACATTATTAACGGTAACCGCCTTTACTATTTCTGCTATTGCATTTGTAATAGCCTGGGTAGTAGAAAAGGTGGAAAATAAACCGCAACTGCCCAATCCAAAAAATAAAGCATGCGAAGGATTATATTTCCCTATGTATAAAATGAAAAGTCCTGGGTTGAGAAAAAAAATCAGTCTGCTACTGCTATACGCCGAGGACTTAGCAAAGGAAAAATACCTTTACGTTATTAATCGCACCAGAAGGGGGTTAGCATGGAGATAAAATGCCCCAACCCTGTCTGTATGAAAGCAATCAACCTGCCGGAGTTTACTCCTGGCGAATTAGGCGGTAGCGGGCGAGATATTATTTGTCCGCATTGTAATGGCCGATCTTGGATACCGGTTAACGGTAGACCAAGATTCTTCCCATACGCAACTGATCAATATGGTCAGTTGCGACTGAAAAAAGCCGCAACCATTTAAACCAAGCCGGTGATCAATCTAAACAAGATCACCGGCTCTCTTTTTACCTAATATTGACTTAAAGGCTAAATTAAGGCAAAATATAATTAATTAACGATCTTTTAATAGAATTTTTAATAAAAATAAAATAAGAAAGGATGGATGAAAATGATGAAATTTAATTCTAAGTTTTGGGTGTTTCTTTATGCGTTTATTGTGATAACTTGCTTTTCATTAATTATCGGCCTGTTATTAACCGTCTATTTTAATGAAACAAGCCAAATCGACCGGATATTCTGGACCGCCGCGCTAAAAAAAACCGCAATCAGCTTCTTTCTAATCATCAGTTTGTTAAGCTTTTTTGTTAAAAAATTTGTTAAAGTGGAAGAAGTCAACTGGGATGATTTTTTAAAAGAACAATGCGAAAAAAAATGCCAACCCAGTACCAGCAATTAAAACTGGCCTAAGCCAGACAGAGGATCATTTTTATTAGATCCTCTTTTTTATCCCCACACTAAATTTAGTGTGGGGATTTATTTGACTAAATCGTTTTAAAAAGAGAAAATGATAATATGATTAATTTTCTTCATACTTTTAACCCATCGCCTATTCTTTTTTCATTCGGCCCAATCAATCTTTATTGGTATGGTTTTTTTATTTTGCTCGGAACCCTAGCCGCAATTACCGTCTCTTTATATTTAGCAAAACTTTATAACCTTAAAACCGAAATTATAATTGATTTGGCGTTTTGGCTAATTATTAGCGGTATAATCGGCGCGCGAATTTATGATGTTATTTTAGAATGGTCTTATTTTTCAAATCATCTTTTAGATATCTTTAAAATCTGGCAAGGCGGCCTAGCAATCCACGGGGGTATAATCGGCGGAGCTTTAGCTCTTTATTTTTATGCTAAAAAATATAATTATAATTTCTGGCAACTAGCCGCTATTACGGTTACGGTTTTGCCAATTAGCCAAGCAATTGGCCGTTTTGGTAATTACTTTAATCAAGAGCTGTTCGGTTATCCGACTAGTTTACCTTGGGGCATACCGATAGATTTAATTCATCGGCCTTGGCAATATTTTGATTATAGCTATTTTCATCCTGCCTTTTTATATGAATCAATCGGCAATTTAATAATATTTTTAATCTTAATTTTTTTACAAATTTTAATTATTAAAAAACAAAAAATTTCTACATTAAATTATAAATTATTTGTTATCGGTTATATTTTTTTGTATTCTTTATTAAGATTTTTTCTTGAATTTATTAGAATTGATGAAACGCCGATTATTTTCGGCTGGCGTCTCCCGCAATTATTAAGCTTTATAATAATTTTATTAATTTTTAGCTTTTTTGTCTGTAAAATCTGGCAAAAAATCTACCCCAATAAAGCCCTTGAAAAATAATAAATGGTGTGTTAGTATTATAAAATCTCTCACACAAAATTAATTAACTAATAAACTGATTAATCAATTTATGCCTAATTCAGCTTCAGCTAAGAAAGAATTGCGCAAAGCAAAAAAACGCCAAATGCGCAATAAAAAAACCGAAAATAATTTAAAAGACTTGATTAAAAAAAGCCGTAAAGCAATTGAAACTAAAGACGCTAGCGCGAAAGAATTAGTAATAAAGACCTTACGCGCTTTAGATAAAGCGGCTGGTAAAGGTGTTATTAAAAAGAACACTAGCAACCGCAAAAAATCAAGATTACACAAAAAATTAAACCAAGCTTTTAAATAAATTTACAAAAAAACTTCATTATAAAAACCCCTATTTATTAGGGGTTTTTGTTTATATTAAATATAACTAATTAATTTATAATTTAGCTATTAGTATATTTAAACCGGTAAGATAATCGCCTTGTCCAGATTTAACTTCATAATCAATTCTGATTAATCGGCTTAAAATATTTTTTAAGGCAGGCATTGTAAAATGGCGCGCTTGTTCTATGCCTTTCTGCGCAACGAAAGGATGAATTTTAAGTTTACTGGCAATCTGGCGCTGGCTTAAACCTGATTCAAGCGCCTGTTCAATTTGCAAAAGTATTCTAAATTGTCTAACAAACATATTTAATAAATAACCATCGCTTAAGCCAGCTTCAATTTGCTCGTCTAAAAGCTTAACCGCCAAAACTTTATTTTTTACGCTTAGAGCATCGGTTAAAGCAAAAATATTTTCACTAAAATTTCCTCTAACTAAATTTTTAACATCTTCTATTTCTATGTCAATAATATCTTTAGTTAACTTTCCAGCCGTTTTATAACTTATTAATTTATCCAATTCATTATTAATCTGCCAACCATCGTTACCGACTAAACCAACTAACATTTCGGCGGCCTTAGCGCTAATTTTACCGCCTCGTAAAACCGTCTGTTTTTTTACCCAATTAGCCGCCTCGGTATTACTTAACAAATCAAAGCTATAAGAATATTTTTGGCTAGCTAAAAATTTAAATAACTCAGCCTGTTTTTTAAGCAGAGCTTTTTCTTTACCGCTTGAATCTAGAAGCATGGGGGCCGAAGTATTTTTAATTTTTTTTGTTTTAATGTTTGATTCCCAAAAAATTACAATATTATTGTCTTGCTTTTTATTTTTTAAATATTCATGGAGGTTCTCAAAAATTGTTTTATCTTTATTAATAAAAATATCTTCAACAATAACTAGGCGCTTTTTTGATAATAAAGACGAAGGACTTATAGCCGCCGTAATTTCGAAAAGACTCGCTTTGGCGCCATTAATAATTTCTAAACCGCTGCCCAGCTTATCAATTTCGCGTAAATATTTATCTTTTAATTCATTTAATTTTAAGCGGCTTCTAAAACTATCTTGGCCGTAGAGAAAAATTATCATAATATTGTAAAATGGTTATTTTTTTGCTATTATTATAATAGGTTAATAACTATTAAAAAACAAGTTCAACCTATGCAAACAACTCAATGCCCGGTCTGTTTAAGTGATATTATAATTGAAGAGGAGTTATCGGAAAAAGATTTAGTTACTTGCTTAAACTGCGGCACCGAGCTGGAAATCGTTACTCTGCAACCCCTGCAATTAAATCCGCTTCAGGATCAAGAGGAAGAAGAAAGCAACAACGATTAGACGTTAATAAACAATTAATTAATTTAATGCTTTATAACAAGGCCGTATTGGCTTTGTTTTATTTTTACCCCGTGAAATAATTTCGCCAAAGGCGAAATTAGCGTAAAACGCTATTTAACGGGGTAAACTTTTAACCTGCTTTTTAAACAAATTTCCCCTTTCTTTGTAATTTTTAAACATGCCAAAACTGGCGCAGGCGGTTGATAATAATATTACATCACCAGCCGCCGCTTTTGCTTTAGCAATTTTTATCACATCTTCAATATTATTTACAAGTTTCATTCTATTATTTTCATACCCAAATTTTAAAAGTTGCTTTTTTATTCGCGGCGTAGCCTTGCCATTTATTAAAACTACAAATTTACATCGCTTTTTAACTTCTTTGGCTAACTGTTTAAAATCAGACCCTTTGTCAGCGCCTCCGAGTAAAATGACCACTGGTTGATTAAAAGATTTTAAAGCAATAATGGCCGCTTCTGGCGTAGTGGCAAAACTATCATCATAATATTTTATACCTTTAATTTCTCTAACAAATTCTAATCGATGTTCTAAGCCTTTAAAATTAGCTACAGCTTTTTTTATTGTCTCAAATTTAATGCCAATGATTTTCGCCACTTCCACGGCCGCGGCGATATTTTCTTTATTATGCTCACCAATTAATTTTGATGTCAATTCTGATTTTTTAAAATATACTTTTCTACTATTAGCTTTTATATTTTTTAATTTTGAGTTTAAAATAAAATAATCTTTTTTACTTTGCCATTTAGCAATATTTATTTTAGCGTCACGATAATCTTTTAATGTCTTATGATAATTAGGATTATTTGGATCGGCCGGAGCTAGATGCTCGGAGTAAAAATTAGTAATTACGGAAATATGCGGGCTAACCTCCATATCTTCAAGCTGAAAGCTAGACAATTCTAAAACTACCCAATCATTTTTTTTAATTTTATCTATAAATTCAAAAGGTGCCACGCCAATATTTCCGCCTAACCAAACTCGCTTACCGCTAGTTTCTAATATTTTATAGATTAAACTAGACGTTGTGCCTTTACCTTTAGTTCCGGTAACGCCAATAATATTTTTTGTCGGGCTAAGTTTAAAAAATAATTGCATTGGGCTAGAAATTTTTACGCCTTTTTTCTTAGCCATCTTTATGCCAGGACAATCTAGCGACCAGCCAGGAGCGCGAAATAAAATATCAAATTTTTCTAAATTTTTATTATAGCCTTTGCCTAACTGCCAAAAAATCTTTGTCATCCCGGGCTTGACCCGGGATCCAGTTCCTTTTATTTTTTCTTCAATATTTTCTCGCGCATCGCAAACCGTAATTTCGCATTTAATCTTATGCTTTAATAAATACTTAACTAAGGCTAAATTCTCTAATCCTAGCCCTAAAATAGCAATTTTTTTATTTTGTAGATCTTTTATATTCATATTATTTTATCTTTTGCATTGTGCCCCAACTATCTCCGATACTAGCGTCAACTAAAATTGGCACTTTTAATTTTATCACCTCTTCCATTATTTTTTTAATTTTTTTAGCTGCGGCTTCAACTAAATCTTTTTTTACCTCAAACACTAATTCGTCATGAACTTGTAAAAGCATTTTTAAATCATCTCCATATTCTTTTTCTATCATCTTTTGAACTTCTATCATGGCTACTTTAATAATATCAGCGGCCGTACCTTGAAGCGGCGTATTAATCGCCATACGCTCAGCCGCTTTTCTAACTTGAATAACCGACGAGTTTATTTCTGGTAAAGTTCTACGCCGCTGAAATAGAGTTTCAGTATAACCCTTATCTCTGGCCATTTCAATAGTCTCATCCACAAATTTTTTAACGCCCTTATAAACTAAGAAGTATTTATCAATAAATTCTTTAGCCCTGGCATAAGGGATATCCGCGCCTTGCGCTAAACCATGCGGTCCTTGACCGTATAAAATGCCAAAATTTACTGCCTTAGCTTCTCGACGCATTTCTGGCGTTACTTCATTAAGCGCGACTTGATTAATTTCGGCGGCTGTCGCCGTATGAATATCTTCGCCTTTCATAAATGCTTCTATCATCTTTTTATCGCCCGACATATGCGCGGCTAACCTTAATTCAATTTGCGAATAATCTAAACTTAATAATTTATAACCCTTATCAGCAATAAAAGCTTTACGAATTTCTCTGCCTAATTCAGTACGAATCGGTATATTTTGCATATTAGGCTCGGTTGAAGATAACCGACCAGTAGCAGTAACGGTTTGATTAAAACTAGTATGAAGTCGACCAGTTTTTTCGTTGACCAGCTTAGGTAAAGCTTCAATGTAAGTAGTTGAAAGTTTTACCACTTCACGATATTCCTGAATTAAATCAATTATTGGGTGCTGACCCTTTAATTTCGCTAATTCATCGGCTCCAGTAGATAAACCGGTCTTATTTTTAGAAATTCCCATAGCTGGTATGGCTAATTTCTCAAATAAAACTTCGCGTAATTGCTGAGTTGAATTTATATTAAATTCCATGCCGGCTAATTCATGTATCTTTTTTGTTAAACTATTAATTCTTTTATCTACCATTTTACCCATCTCAGCTAAAAATTCCTTATTGATTTTTATGCCATTAATTTCCATTATAGCTAGGACTAAAGCTAACGGCATTTCAATTTCGTCAAACAATTTAATTAATTTTTGTTTTTTTAATTCTGGAATTAATTTTTTTATTAAACGATTAGTAAAATCCGCATCTTCGCAAGAATAATTATATAATCTTTCAACCGGCACTTCGGCAAAAACTATTTTTTCTTTACCCTTGCCTAATAAATCTTCTTTGGTAATTTTTACGTGGTTTAATTCGCTAAAAGTCACTGTGTCTAAATTATGTTGTCGGCTACCAGGATTTAAAAGATATGAAGCAATCATAGAATCTCCGGCCACGCCTTTAACTTTTATTCCCTGACTATTCATTACTTCAATATCAAATTTTATATTATGACCATATTTTTTTATTTTTTCATCTTCAAATATCGGCTTTAATTTTTCCAACCACAAATTATCTGCTAGGCTTTCTTTTTTATTATAATTAAATAAGTCACTTTTAACTTTTGACTTTCGACTTTCAATTTTTACATAATAAGCAACACCCTCTTTCCAGCTAAAACTTATACCTAATAATTCAGCCGTTACCGGATTAAAATTAGCTGTTTCCGTATCAAAGGTAAATTCTTTTTGCGCCTGCAATTTTTTAAAAAATTTATCAAACTTTTTTTCATTATCAATTAACTCATATTTAAACAATTCTAAATTTCTTTTAAATTTATCCACTTGTTCATAATCATCGCTTTTCATTAATCGTTTTTCGGCCGTCTCTGCTAAACCCTGAAGCCTTGGCAGAAGTGAACGGAATTCTAACTCATTAAATAGTTTAGCTAATTTTTCCTGATCAAATTTTCCGAAACGCGCCTCACCTAAATCAAATTTAATTGGAGCATCGCATTTTATGGTAGCCAATTCTTTACTCATATAAGCATTGTCCTTATATTGCATTAGCAACTCCCGAATACGATCTTTTATTTTTTTAGATTTTATATTTTTATAAACTCCATCTAAAGTTTTAAAATTTTGTAAAAGTTCGGTAGCGATTTTTTCGCCAATACCTTTTACTCCAGGAATATTATCAGAAGGATCGCCGCGTAAAGATTTAAAATCAATCATTTGCTCTGGTTCTAGTCCATATCTTTCTCTAACCGCTTTCTCGTCATAAATCATAGAATCGGTTAAACCGCGTTTCATAGTAAAAACTTTAGTGTGGTCATTAATTAATTGCATAGTGTCCATATCGCCGGTTACAATTATTTTTTCAACTTTACCGTCAACTTTATTAGCTAAAGTGCCAATTAAATCATCGGCTTCAAAACCAGCTAGTTCAAAAATTGGAATATTAAAATTTTCCGCAATTTCTTTAACTCGAGGAATTTGCGCATACAATTCATCGGGCGCTTTTACTCGCGTAGCTTTATAATCTTTAAATTGTTTATGACGAAAAGTTTTTTCTTTTCGATCCAAAGTTAAAGCAACATACTCCGGCTTAAACTCGCGCAAAGCCTTAATTAATACAGTCGTGAAACCGTAAACCGCATTAACGATTTCCCCGGTCTTAGTAGTTAAAGGCGGTAAGGCGTGAAAACTACGATGAATCAGCGCATTACCGTCAATAATCATAAATTTTGCCTTGTTCACACTCATGCGTTTAGATACTAAAAAAAATTAAAAGTAAAACAAATACAATAACGATTTCTTGTTTGGAAAAATATTTTATCGGACCATGCAAGCGTATTTTTTTATTAGGATATATCGGATAATAATTTGAATCGTCCAAAGAATCTAAAATTAAATGGAAAATATAGGCGGTAAAAAAAATTAAACCAACAGAAAAATTTATTATCATTAATATAACTGAAACTGCTAGACAAAAAAATATGTTATGAAAATAATTTCTTTGAGGAATCCCAATATTGACCCTGCTCGTAGCCATGGTAAATAATTTTTTAAAGTTAAATAAAAAACCGGCTCGATAATAAGAAAATAGATGATCTAAATCCATAAATATCGAACCTATAATTGACGTAGTATAATCGCCGGTTAGCTTTCCTATAATCATCCCGGCGACTAAATGAGTTGGTAAAAACATATTGTGGACTGTAAGGGACTCGGACCCTTGACCCCCGCGTTGCAAACGCGGTGCTCTACCAGCTGAGCTAACAGCCCAAAATAAAACTACTGCTGCATTCTGCTATAACGTAAAATCGGCGATAAAACCCATTCTAAAAATCCGCCAATCATATTAGTCATAACTAGCATGCCTATAAAAATAATAATTATGCCTATTAATTTATAACCTAGTCTAGAACCGCCATCAGCTCCAAGATGTCTTTCAAAAAATTCAATTCTACCAAAACCATTTAGCATAGCTTCTGATTTAATAACAATTAAAGCGCCGACTGCTAAAATAATAAAACCAATTAAAACATACATAATTTTATATAATTAAATAAAAAATAAAAAGGTTATTTTAAATAATTTAAAGGATTGGTTTTTACGCCATTAATAATATACTCAAAATGCAAATGTGGTCCGGTTGATCGTCCAGTTGAACCCATTAAACCGATAGCTTCGCCCTTTTTAACTACATCACCTTTACTGGCAATAAATTTAGACATATGAGCATAACGCGATTTTCTGCCGCCGCCATGATCAATGACAATCTGATTGCCATAACCAGTGCCCCAGCCAGCTACTTCGACCACGCCAGCGTCGCAAGCATAAATTGGCGTACCAATCTTATTAGCAATATCTATAGCATAATGCCGCCAAGAAGAATATTGAGTAATTCTTGCGCCAACCGTCGGCCAAGCTAATTTATTGCTGGCAGTTGATTTAAGATCTTGCGGTTTAAACAAATTTTTAAGAGCTGAAATGCCGGAAGCTTTGCTGGACGAACTCTGGGCGTAATAAGTTTTTTTACCGCCCGGTATAATTAATTTTTGATCAACCGATAGCATTTCTGCGTTAGCTAACTTGTTAGTTTCCATTATAGTATTAGCGTCTATGCCATATTTTGAGGCAATCGAAGCTAAAGTATCACCTTTAGAAACTTTATGCGCTACGCCAGTTACTGGTAAAATAACTAGTTTATTGCCCGGCCTAATTAAACTATAAGCGTTAAGATCATTCTCCCATAAAATAGTATTAACGCTAACGCCAAAATTAGCGGCAATTGTGCTAATTGTATCGCCAGCTTGCACCACGTAATCAATAATGCCATCTCTTGGACGTAAAGTTTTATTAGTTGAGGCTATATCTGTTCTTCTTAAAGCATCGCCATTTTGTTCAAAATTTTCTATATCATAATCAGTATCTTCCGGCGCCATCATTTCAGCTGTCGGCTGAGGTTTAAAAGCGGTTAAATTGTCTAAATAAGTTTGCTGAACCGGGGTTATAATTTCTTGTTCATCAAAATATTCTTCTATTAACTGGTCATTTTCACCAAATTCACTTGAAATTATTTCTGACAAAAAAGTTTTTCCGGCGACTTCATCCGGGGCCACGGCTTGGGTTTTTTGAGTTAAATTAAAAACAATAAATAATAAAGTTAAAACTCCAACTGTTATATGAATTAATTTTTGATTAACAAAAAATGAAGCCGATTTATTTTTAATTTTATCAGTTAAGCCAAGTCTTTTTATAAGCGAAATATAAAGCAAATAAAGCTTAACTAATATTTTATAAAAGACAAATCTTAAAACGGCTAAAACTGGAGTTAACACCAGATTAACAAAAAAAGCGGTTAGCAACCTCTTCAAAAATATTAAAAAATTTATTAAAAATATCAGCAAATTAACCGATATTTTCTTAAAATTCCTAGTAATATAATTAGTTTTAATTTTATTAAAATAACATCATTATGTTAACATTTTTACGCCCTAAAGTCAATCATAAAAATAAAAAAGAAGGTTAATTTAAGTACCTTCTTTTTTAAAATAAAATTATTATTTTACACTTTTATAACCACTGGTAAAACCATGGGACGGCGCTTAGTCTGGCTAAATAAAAATTGACCAACATCATTTCTAATTTTATTTTTTACATAGTCATCATCGGCCGGTGTGCGAGGGTTATGATCCTTAACTATCTTTTTTACTTTCATTCTGGTCTTTTGAATTAATTCTTTATTTTCTTTCATATAAACAAAGCCACGTGAAATAATATCGGGGTTGCCAATAGTGTCTCCAGTCTTAGCATCAATCGTAGCAATAATTACAATCATACCGTCTTCAGCCATAACTCGACGATCGCGCAAAACGATATTGGAAACATCGCCTACACCTAAACCATCAACCATAACATAATCGGTTAAAACTTTTTCTTTAGTAAGCTTGCCTAAAACTTCGCCGCTAGCTGTTTTATGAAATTCAACAATTTGACCGTTGTCAGCTACAAAAATTTTATTTTTTGGCGTACCGACCTGTTCAGCTAATTCAGCTTGAGCGCGAAGCATATAATGATTGCCTTCAATCGGCATAAAATATTCCGGTTTAATTAACCGCATCATTAATTTTAAATCTTCTTGTTTAGCATGTCCGCCAGCATGCACGTCCATCATTTCATAATTTATTACTTTAGCGCCTTGTCTAACCATCATATCCATTAAAGTCTGAATACTGCGCTCGTTGCCGGGAATAACTGAGGAAGAAAAAATTACCGTATCTCCAGTTTTTAAGCTTATACTACGGTGTTCATTATTTACTACTCTTGTTAAAAAAGCGTTGCTTTCTCCCTGGGCTCCGGTACCGATAATAATAACTTTATTATCAGGCAAACGATCTAACTCACGGTCTTCAACTAAAATTTTTGGATTAAATTTAAGATAACCAATTTGGTGAGCAATTTCCACGTTGTCATTCATACTGCGACCCTGTAAATTTATTCTGCGACCGAATTTTTCCGCCAAATCAAAAAGTTTTTGCACACGGCTTAATTGTGAAGCAAATGTGCCAATAATAATTCTGCCTTCAAGCGTCTCAAAAATTTTTCCCATTTCATCGCCAATAGAAGATTCGGAAATCTGATATCCCGGATGAGTAGAATCGGTAGAGTCTGACATTAAAAGCAATACGCCAGCACCGCCGATTTGGGCGATGCGATTTAAATCTGCCGGCTTATCGTTAACCGGAGAATAATCTATTTTAAAGTCACCAGTATGAATAACTGTGCCAACCGGCGTATGAATAATAACAGCGAAACAATCAGGGATAGAGTGATTTACCCTTAAAGCTTCAACCCTAAAATGTTTACCTAGCTGTAATTTTGAATTTTCATTAATTTCAGCAATATTTAATTTAGGGCACTTATTAAATTCTTCGGCTCTTTTTTTAACTATGCCGGCGGTTAATTTGCCCATAAACATAGGCGGATTGCCGAGCTTACCCATTAAATGAGGAATAGCTCCAACATGATCCATATGGCCATGAGTAATAATAACTCCTTTTATCATGCTGGTTTTATTCTCCAAATAATTAATATTAGGAATAATATAATCAATGCCCGGCATATCTTCTTCAGGGAATTGCATGCCCATATCAATTATTATTATCTCTCCATCATATTCAAACAGGGTCATATTTCGACCAACTTCTTCGAGCCCGCCCAAAACTATAACCTTTAATTTATTTTCTGTTGACGCAAAACCGGCGGTTTTTGTACCAGCGGAATCAAAGCGCTTATGCGCTAAACCTGCGCCCGTTCTTGAAGCAACCATTGGTTGTCTTCTGTTTCTTGATTTATATTTTGTAATCATATACTTATTAGTTGCCATTCTTAAAATGGAAGAGTTTTTTAATTATGTGCCGGAAAGAGGATTCGAACCTCCACGGGATTTCTCCCACTAGCTCCTGAAGCTAGCGTGTCTACCAGTTTCACCATTCCGGCAATCATCACTGGCGACTATAAGACAATTACCAAACGATTTTTTTGCCAGTATTTATATACCACTGGCTAACATCGCTAAAACGATCGCTTGGCGAAATAATATTTTTAATATTGAAGCCTTTAATTTTTTTTGATTGGACATAAATGTAATTCGGACTATAAAGAAAAATGGCCGGTTCATCCTCGGTAATAATTTCTTGAAACTTCTTATATTTTTCCTGACGCGCTTTAATATCGGAACTTAAACGTCCGTCTTCTAATAATTTATCAACTTCTTTATTGCCATAATCAGCAATATTTAAGCCTGATTGCCCAATCTGGGAAGAATGCCAAAAAGCATAAGGATCGGGATCGGCGCCAGTTATTTCTCCATAAATTAAAGCGTTGAAATTTCTTGATTTAATAACGTCAACTTGAATTTGGCTAGCTGGCACTAAAATTATTTCGGTTTTTACATTAATATCATTCCAAAATTTAGCAATTAATTCAGCTGTTTTACCATATTCTTGATTATCTACTGTAGTTAAAGTTATAACTAGATAATTATTATCTTTTATAAGCCATTTACCCACGCCCATTTTAACTTTAGCTTCAGCTTGTTTTTTAATTTTTTCGTCTTCTGAAATTAAATCTTTATTGGCTTGAGTAATGTCCGCTGCGGTTAATTCTGTAATTTTCCAGCCAGCTTCAGAAAGTAAACGGCTTGAAGTTGCCGTATTGTAATCATACTTTTTAATTTCGTTATTATAGGCGAAACTATTAGGTAAAATCGGCCCATCAATCACACGGGCATTGCCAGCCATAACTTCAGAAATAATTTTATTTTTATCAATACTATAAGCTAAGGCTTGACGAACCTTCTTATCAGCTAAGGCCGGATTAGATTTTGTGTTAAAAAATACAACCGAAAGCTTAGGCAGACTTAAATTATATAAATTTAAAGAATCTTGCGCTACCACTTTATTTTTATCCTGTTCTGATAAATAGCTAATACCATCAATTAAATTATTATTTAGGGCCGAAATAGCTTCCTGCGAATTAACAAATAATTTAAAGCTAATAGTATTAATGTGCGCTTTAGCGCCGTAATAATTTTCGTTGCGAGTCAAAATATAAGTTTTAATATTTCCTGATTTGTCTTTAACTAATGACTTAAATTTATATTTACCAGAGCCAATCGGTTTTAAATTTAATTCGGCTAAACTAGCCGCGGTTGGCTCAATTTGTTGCCAAAGCTCTTGGGGTAAGATGCCAAAATTCAATAAATCTAAAAAGGCTGCATATGGTTCAGACAAACTAAATTTAATGGTTTTGTCGTCAACCCTGGAAATTTCTACGCCAGTAAAGACATCTCGCAAGGGAGATTTATATTTAATGTTTTTTATAGCTTCAAAAGTAAAAATTATATCATCAACGGTTACCGGGCTTGCATTATGCCAAGCCGCGTCCGATCTAATTTTTATAGTATAGATTTTACCGTCTTGGCTTACTTCATGTCCAACAGCTAAATCATTAACTAACTCAGCGTTCTCATTTTTTTTAAACAAAGATGAAAAAACTAATTCGGTAATATCATTATCAAGGTCGCTTACGCTTGAATATAAAGGATTAATATATTTTATTGAGCCAATAACGCCTTCGATATAATCGCCGCCATCAGCTGGAATAGTTTGCAAATGGGTTTTATAAAATCTAGCGCCTAAAAACATTGAACTAAACAAAATAACTACTAAGCACGCGCTAATTGTTAATCGTTCGATTGGATCCAAATATTTTTTAATATACTTTAGCTGTTTAAGGCTCGGCCATCTAGATTTAGCCAAAGAAAAAACTAATTTTTTATCTAATTCCGTTTGCGCTTGGTTATGATAAAAAATATTTTTTAAGCCTTTAACAGAAAAGTCAAAATTAAAAACAAAAGTTTTTATTTTGATAAAAAAATTAATTATTTTATCTTTTAATGAGTTCACTTTTATGATGTTTAACCGCTGATTTGTTTAACCACGCTCACCAGCTGGTGAAACTATTTATAAATTAATAAACCTCCTTGAGTATTTTGAGTATGTAATTTTATATTAATTTAGCCTTTATACAATAAAATTACGGTCAAAGAGACCGCGAAGAATAAAACGGCTAAAATTATAGTTGCGATAAATAATTTTTTTTCTACACCTCTTTTGGTGCGATAAATATTTCCTGAACCGCCAAAAACTCCGGATAAACCAGCTCCGCGATTCTGTAAAAGGATCGCTAACATCAATAAAACCGCTATGGCAATTTGTACAATCTGTAAATTTTTCATTGGATAATTCTATTACTTTTTAACTTGCTCTAAAATTTTAGCTAAAACATTCTTATTATTAACCGCTAAATCAGCTAAAATTTTTCTATCTATCTCAATTTTATTAACTTTTAATAGATGAATAAATTTTGAATAAGATAAACCATGCTCTTTAACAAAAGCACTAATTTTTATCTGCCATAAGGCTCGATTATCTCGCTTTTTTAAACGGCGGTCAACATAAGCGCGAACTCCAGCCTTAACCACAGCGGTTGAAGCGGCTCGCATTAAATTCTTTCTTCCCCATTTATAACCTTTAGCTTTTTTAAGTAAATTTCTTCTTTTTTTAAGATGTGTTTTTGCTCTCTTAACTCTTGGCATAATTATATGGCATTAATTGTTTAATTACTCTTCTTTCGGTATTAGAAATACCAATATCTCGACGCTTTGATCTCGTAGTATTACCTGATTCACGGGAATTAAAATGATCCTGACCAGTTTTTCTCTTTAAAATCTTAGCATTTTTAGTTACTTTAAAACGTTTAGCTGTGGCTTTGTGAGTTTTTACTTTTGGCATATTGCATTTAATATTAAATAAAATTTTATGGCCGTAGGGCTTCGCCAGCTATAAAATTTTATTTAATACCTTATATTTTTGAAAGTATTGAAAACTTTTTCTAAAAAAGTTTTCAAAGGCCTTTTAAACAAAAAACAGGCTAAAATACCTGGTTTTCGTATTCTTGATTATTGCTTATTTATCAATATTATATTAAACCTTCCACCTTGTTTTGTCAAGCCCTGCTCTATTTCCATGTTTAAGCCAGGCGTAGTTTTAAGCTGCTGATAAAACTTTTTCATAATTTCTTCAGCCTTTTCCGGATGTTGGCGTTCCCGTCCTTTTAGAATTAGTTCCAATTTTAATTTATCGCCTCTTTCTAAAAATTTCTTGGCTTGATCGAATCTAAAATCAAAATCGTGCTGGCTTATTCTCACTGATAATCTAATGCCCTTTATTTCAACTTTTTTCTGCTTAACTTTTTGTTTTTGAGCTTCTTTTTCTTTTTTATATTTAAACTGTCCGTAATCCATAATTTTAACTACCGGCGGCTGAATTTTAGGATTAACTTCAACTACATCCATACCAGCTTGTTCAGCCATGGTTAAAGCTTGGCTGATTGACATCTCCCCTATACTCTCGCCGTTTTCATCAATAACAAAAACTACCGGCACGCGGATTTGCTGATTAACTCTAAATCTTTTTTCTTCAAAATCTGGCTTTGGTCTTCGATAAACTCGACGCATTTGAAATGGATAAGATTAATTATGCTATTATTTTATAATAATATAAGTTGAAAGTCAACTTTTTGTCTCGCTTATACACGTCCAATTTCCGTTTTTCTCAACACACTACCGCGCTAAAATAGAATTGGCCCCATCAAATGGATTCAATTTTATTTTTGGAGCGGGTAACGGGAATTACGCCTCGCTCTCGCTTCCGCTCGAGCTTCGTTGCCCTGGGCAGCGCTGAACACTCCCTTAGGTCGCGTTCATCGACGCTCGACTACATTTTTTGCCGACAAAATTTCGGCAAAAAATTTATCTCGCTTCTGCCCGTTCGATTCCCGTCTTTATCAACTCATAAAATAAAAAAACAACTTTTAAAAAAGTTGTTTTTTTATTTTATGAGCGGGTAACGGGAATCGAACCCGTATCTCTACCTTGGCAAGGTAATATAATAACCATTATACGATACCCGCATTTATTAAAGTGCCGCGGGAGGGAATCGAACCCTCACTGCATATTAGTGCAATTGGATTTTAAGTCCAACGCGTCTACCAGTTCCGCCACCGCGGCAAATTAAGTGGAGATGAGGGGAATTG
>JBAZFW010000003.1:0-65340 GCA_041653215.1 Patescibacteria group bacterium | reverse complement strand
AGCAGCATTATTAAAGGTAACATAGCTTGAAGATAATGAAGCTTCAGCAGTTAATCTTTCAGCTCCATCATAGAGATAAAGGCTTTCAACATCAGAATCGGCTGAAATACCAGTTCTCTTAAATTTCAAGTTAGTAATTTTAACATCGCCGTCTGAAGAAGCGGTGAAGTTAACTTTAGTGAACGGAACCATAGCTTGGCCGTTTCCGGTTGTAGCAGTGGTATTAGTAATAACGGTGGCTGAAGCTGGAGTATCTGAAGCCAAAGCTACAGTAACGCCTGTGCCAGCGCCAATAGTTCCACCCGCGCCTGACGAAGTGTCAGTCAAGGTTGCAACAGCGCCGGTTATATCAGCAGCAGCAGCCGGTTTAACAATAGTAGCTTCATTTAAGAATCTCCATTGAAATCTATTGGCTGAGAAAGCTGCTTCGCTAGCAATTTTTGAAGCTGTACCATCAGCATTGATCAAATATACATCGGCTGAACCGGAGTATTTAACCAAAGCGCCTGAAGGATAAGCAGTTGAGGAAACAGTGCCTGAACCAATAGTGTAATTGGTAAAGAAGGCATCTGGCACATCAACAATTTTTTTATTCCAAGTAGCTCCATATAAAGTAGTAGCTGTAGCTTCATCAGGGATGGCCAATAAAGTGCCGCCTGAGGTTACAGCATAAACTTTCGGATTAGTGGTAATCTTAACTAAAAAAGTACCTGGTCTAATAGTTACATTTGCTCCTAAAGGATATGACTCTAACTCAGATTGAGAAATAGTCACAACTCCGGAGAAATCACTGTACCAAGAAAAATAAGTTTGCTCATTAGGGAAAACATATCTTTTACCATCAGCACCTAAATAATAAACGGATGAAAGTCCGCTCATCTTGATTAAGTCACCGGCTGAAGCAGTAGCGCCGACCTCTGGGGCGACGATAATGCTCATTGATAAAACGGTAACAAACATCATGCTCATGATAAAGATTTTCTTAAATCTTTCCATAGAAAATTTGTCCTTTCTCGCTTTTAAATTAATGTTGAGCCCGCTTCGGCTAGCGAAGCGAGACGAGCAAATCAACCGGAATCCCGCCTCCCCCACGCTTATAGTAATAAGCGCGCGGGGTTGGCAAATTGCATGGATAATTCACCTCCCGACTTATTAACATAAGTGTGGGGGGTTAGCTTGCTGATTTGCTTGTGGCCAGCGATGATCAATCGCGGAGCCTTAAAATTTAAAAAGCAAGTTGATTAATTAATTTGATAAAGTCTCCATCGAGTGGATCGACCTTTAAAACTCTATCATAACCCGCTTAATGCGGATTAGAAAGTTATAATTTACATCATAACTTTCTAACCGGCACTAAATGTTACTATTGTCATTGCGAGGAGCCTGTAATCAGGCGACGCGGCAATCTAACGTACTATTTATTAAAAATATAGATTATTTATGCGATGATGGTTTATTCTATTTAAATTGTTCGTGAGATTGCTTCGTCGCTGTTGCTCCTCGCAATGACAGAACACTTTTAATTCGTACTTGTAGCCGTTTCGCTAACGCCTTTGACTTGGCCTTCGGAACTATCAGCCTCTTGATTTATTATTTGTTTTACTTCTTCTATTTTAGTTATCGTGCCATCATAATTTTTCTCATCAAACATTTTTTCTACTTCTTCTAAAGCCTTATCAGTATTATTTAAAACTTCTTCAACTGTGGCGGTTGTAGTTGTAGCGGTTGTAGTAGAAATTATATTAGATTGATTTTCTACTAGAACTTTCTCTTGAACCACCGGCTTGGTTTGTTCTGAGATCTCCATGCCCTGGCTATCCTTACTTAAATTAGCTCCAGAAACCTGCAAATCTTCTTCATTTTGATTGCTTTGTTTTTCAGTCGCTTTTATAGTAGTCAATCTACTTTTTACTTGGCTAATTTCTTTTTTAAAATTTTGCGATAGTTGTTCAACTTTTTCAATTTTTTTATTTTCCGGCTCTTTAGATTCTTCTAAAACTTGGGTTATTTCTTTAGCGCGGTTAGTGGCAAATTCCAAACCCAATTTAGCCTTATCCTTTTCATTAAAAGTTATGACAAATTGAGCTTTCTCGCTTATGATTTTAGCAATATATAATGAATCGCCTGGTTTAGAATTTTTTGAAGCATAAACTCCGCCAACGCCAATTACTAAAATCAACACACTAATTAAAGATGTTGCCCAAACCGGTCTAGCCATATGAATAAAAATTTTACCCGGCGCAATACTTTCCAGAATTGTTTTTAAATTTGACTCTTGCTTATTATCTGTCGCCCCGGCAGAAATTTGGCTATACAAAATCTCCCGATAATTTTTCTTCCAATTATCATCGGGTTTAATAGTTTTTAAATTATTTAATTTTTTGAGTAAATCTTTATCGTTCATATTAATAATTACCTATTTATTTTTTCGTCATTCTCTAAAAGTTCTTTTAAAGCTTTTAGCGCTCGAAATATTAAAACGCGAACATTATTTTTCGGCTTATCTAAAATTTCGGAAATTTCCTTTATTGAAAGTTCGTTGACGAAGCGTAAAATTATTACTTCGCGATATTCATCTTTTAATTCTGGCAATTTAGTTTCTAAAACTAAAAGATCAGTTTTTAATTCCATAGCTCTTACCGCGCCTTGCTGTTCGTCAATAACTTCAATCCCGTTATCGCCATCCAAGCTTAAATTTTCTTTATCTTTATTTTTTCGGTAATGATCAATTATTAAATTTCTAGCAATTTTATAGAGCAAAGCTTTTAGTGTTTTATGATCACGCAAACTATTTTCCAAAATATAATTCCAAGTTTTCAAAAAAACAGCTGAACATAAATCCTCGGCTTCTTCTCGGCTACCCACCTTAAAGTAAATAAATCTATGAAGCTGATCTACATACAAATCATAAGCTTTGACAAAGGCTTCTCTGTCATTCTTCTTGATTTTGTATAATAAAAGTTTTTCCTCTATTTTCCCTATTTTCATTTAATTATACGAAAAATATTAAGTATTGTTACACTAAAAATATAAAATTAGCAAAAATAAATAAAAAAATAATCGTGAAAACGAAAATTACTTGTCCTACTAAATAGCTAGCTTTAGCTAGCGACGGCAAAGCCGGATTTAGCAGGGTTTACTAATTTTAGTGAAATTTTCTCATTGCGGGATTCCGTCCAGCTAGAGAATATATTTATTCAGTATAATAACACATAGACAGTTAAAAGGCAAACAAAAAAGGATCGTCATCCCGGGCTCCCGCCTAGACTCGCTAGGCGAGGCTGGTGATCCGGGATCCAGAATTAATGGCACAGACATATTTTTTACCATCACCTCAATAAATGAAAATTCCTGCCGGTTTAACCTAGATTGCTGGTCAAGCCCGCAATGACAAAAAATCATGCCCTCGTAAAGCCCCCCCCTTGCAATCTTAAAAATAATGTGCAAAAATATAAATAACTTACTTTAGTCTAGGTTAACGTGGACTTTAATCAACATATAGAAAATTATAAAGACTTTAGTCTACGGCAGCGTAGACTAATCTCTAATTAATTATAAAACATTAATATTTCTAAAAGCGCTCTATTAAACTTAAGTCTACATTATTGTGGACTTAAATATATAAATGACTGAAGAAAAACTTAAAAATAATATTGAGCCTATATTAAATAATGAGATTAAAAATCCCATCTGGCTTTCTGTTTCCGAGGGTGCGAAAATAGGCGGTGTCCAAACTAAAACCATACGCCGCGCCATACAATTTAATAATGTAAAATATAAAATAATCGGTAATAGGTATTTAATTGATTTTACTTCCCTTATAACTTTTTTACACACCAAAACTAAACTAAAAAATAAACTAAACCAACTAGGCTTAGGTCAGTATGTGGATAAGTGGAAATAAATAATCATTAGCTTAAATACAAAAACGCCTCCTTTTAAAGGAGGCGTTTTTTATATTAGCTTTTCAGTTTATAATACCGCTTCTTTAGCCGCTTTAGCGACTTTAAATTTCACAACGGTTTTAGCAGCAATTTTAATTGATTCACCGGTAGCTGGGTTTCTGCCCATTCTGGCAGCGCGGTTAATTTTAACCAATTTTCCCAAACCAGGAATTACAAATTCACCATTCTTTTTAACCTCTTTTAAGGCTAAATTGGCTAATTTTTCCATAAAATTAGCAGTGTCTTTTTTGCTCATGCCGACTTCTCCGGCCATGGCGTCTAACAATTGAGACTTAGTCATTTTTGACATAATTTTTCTTTTACCCCCGATTAACCCGGGGAATATTTTAATTGTTAATAAACCTTATATCTATTAGACATTATACACTATATTATAAAAAAAGCCAATAAATAAAGAGTTTTTAAAATAAACGTTTTATATACCCCTAATTTTAAAGGCTTTTACTAGCCTTTCTATGGCTAAAACATAAGCGGCCGATCTCATATCTATATTATATTTTTTAGAATATTGCCAAATCGTATCAGTGGCTGAATTTATTTTTATTAACAATCTATCATTAACTTTTTCCAAATCCCAATAAAAATGCCTAATGTTTTGCACCCATTCAAAATAAGAAACGATGACTCCCCCGGAATTAGCTAACACGTCAGGAATAATTATTTTTCCTTTGCCGTTTAAAATCTCGCAAGCTTTAAAATTTATCGGACCATTTGCTAGCTCCATAATTAACTCAGCTTTAATTTTTTCAGCATTAATTTCGGTAATAACATTTTCTATGGCAGCCGGCACTAAAATTTCAACCGGAAGTTCTAATAATTCTTCGTTAGAAATATTTTTACTATCAGCGAAGCCGACGATACCGCCAACATTATTTTTATGTTCAATCACCTTCTCTATATCTAAACCGTTGACATTATAGATACCGCCATCAACATCGGAAATAGCAACAATCTTATATCCATTAGCCGAGGCAATACGAGCAAAATTCATACCAACATTACCAAAACCTTGCACGGCAACTTTAAGATTGCTTTTATTAAAATTTAATTTTTTAATTATATTTTCTAAAACAAAAAGTCCGCCTTGCCCAGTCGCGGTTTCACGACCTAATGATCCGCCAATTTCAATAGGTTTGCCTGTTACTACTCCGGGCTCATTATAACCTTTAATGCAACTATACTCGTCCATTACCCACGCCATAACCTGAGCGTTAGTATTTATGTCAGGCGCCGGAATATCTTTATTTGGTCCAATAAAATCAGCCATAACTCTAACATACCCTCTAGTTAATCTTTCTAATTCTCCCTGACTTAAACTTTTAGGATCAACCGTAATACCGCCCTTACCTCCGCCATAAGGAATATCGGCTACCGCGCATTTTATTGTCATCCAAAAAGCCAATGATTTAACTTCATCTAAATTAACCGCCGGATGATACCGAAGACCGCCTTTAAATGGCCCCCTTACGTCGTTATGCTGAACTCGATAAACAGTAAAAATTTTTAAACTACCATCATCCATTTTAACCGGCACTGATGATTCAATAATTCTTTTTGGCGCTCTTAAAATATCTAACTCATGGCAAATTAAACCAATTTCATTAGAATAAGCTGATTTATCGCAATTACAATTAATCTTATTTATAATTTCGCAAGTCTTTTCTAGTTGATGCAGACATTCATCATAATTTTTTGACATAAATGATTTAATTTTAATATTTAATTAGTTTTATTATTGTATCATAAATATAAAATTATGCTAATATAATTTTAATTTAAATATTGAGCCATAAAAATTATTGACAAAAAGACAAAAAAATGATAACATACACTATTCCGTAATTTTTATAGAATACTTTTAAAAGGAGGGGTTATCATGAAAATTTTGAAAATTATAGGAATGCTCTTTTTATTGCTTATTGTGTCTTGTGCCACTCCTCCTAAATACCCGGACGGAGCAATCTGGAAGGAGGAGAAGGTGTTAAGACAAAAAGCTCCGGCAGGATTTACTATGGCTGTCGCCTGGGCTCAGGTTGCGACCACAACAGAGCAAGGCGGAGAAGGCGGATTGGTATTTGTAGATTATCTTCGGCTCATTGAAATTGATGAGCAAGGCAATGAAAAAATAATTGCTGAAGAAAACTATGAAGAAAGTAATTCCCCTTCTTTAGATAAAAAGAAGGGAGGATTGTATTGCCGGCAGCCAAATTGGTTCGCTGATGATAAACATCAGCCGATTAACAATTCCTGTCTAGAAAACGGCTGTTTAGTTTTAAAGGCCGATGAAACGCCGGATAAGATACTGCATTGGTGGACTGCCAGAGCCGAAGTAAAAAACGGCTCCCGCCACGTAGTAGAGGTAAGGTTTAAATTGCAAGGTAAAATCTGCCTGCAGTTAGGTCTGGATTATTGGCGCGATAAAAAAGCAGATTGGAACGGCTGGCACAAAGAATGTGTCGGCACGAACAACTGCGAGGGATTTATTGGCGGCTGGTATTGCTCCTCATCTTATGGTTTTACAACCGTAAGGGCACCAGCCGAGAAATAAAATAAACAACAATAAAAAGACGCAAAAGGCTTCGATTAATCGAAGCCTTTTTCTTTTTGGTAAATATAAAAATAATACAAAAAAATTAAAAAATAATTCTACTTTGACAAAAATAGATATAAATGCAATAATAACAGAAATAAAAAAACTTATAACTAAAAATAAGTTTAAATTAAGATCTTTAAAAACTAGTATTTATAAACGACAACCATAAAAAATACAAACATTAACTAAGGAGGTGAAGAAAATGGCTGCCAATAAAATAAATGTGGGTTGGCTCACACCCAACAGAGCCTGCAACAACAGATGTAGTTGGTGCTATGCAAAAAGCACCAATTTTAATGACAAGATTCTAGGCCTGGAACTCGCGGAAAAGTTAATTAATTTATTAAAAGAGTTGGGCGTTGAAACGGTAATTATACTTGGCGGCGAACCCACTCTCTACAAACACTTACCGGATTTAATAAAAAAAATAATAAACGCCGGTATACAGCCAGCTGTTGTAAGTAATGGACGTCGGTTTGCTGATTTTAATTATGCCAAAACAATCGCAAACACAGGAATTAATAGCGTCGGATTTTCAATCAAGGGCGCGAACAAGCAACAATATTTGGAGTTAACCGGGAGAGACGGCTACGATGAAATGATGAGAGGTCGCCATAACCTTGACAAATTAGGAGTCGAAACTGAATTTTCCGTTACCTTGGTTAATGGCATAATAGAATCGATGGAAGAATTAGTTGACAGCCTAATTAAAGAAAAGGTAAAAAAAATTTCCTGGGATATAGGAAGCCCTATCTTAACCAAAAACGGAGCAGAGGCAATTAACATCGCTGATCCTATTACTCTGGCAAGAGCAATAGAAAATTTATACAAAATCATGGAGAAATCATGCATGGAATATGATATTTTTCTAAACATCCCACTATGTCTTCTCCCTGATTATGTGCTGAAAGGTTTACGAGATAATAATCGAGCGATGAGTTGTTGCCAAATTCAGACAAAATCTGGAGTAATTTTCGACCAGGAAGGCAGAGTTCTCCCATGCAACGCTTTCTGTGATTATCCTATCGGCAAATTTGGAGTTGATTTTAATGATGCTAAAAGTTTTCAAAAATTCTGGGACAGCGAAGAAATGAAGAGACTTGAAAAAACTCTTATCCGCTACCCCAGCAAACTCTGTTCTAAATGTGATTGGTGGGAAATTTGCGGTGGTGGATGCCCAATAAAGTGGATGTATTGGGATCCAAAAAAATTTATAAAAGGGAGGAGGTGAAAAAAATGATTCCGCGCACGATTAGAATGATAGAAACTTTATCCAAGGGAACAGGCATATCTGCTCCGCTTCCCAAGGGCTTAAGCCGAGGTAAAAATAAACGTTACTTCGGCGAATGCAATTGCTGTCATAGCCGATGTGGCGTCTGTTGCTATGGCGGCATGGCTCCGCCTGAAAAATAAATCAATCAGGCAAAAAATTAAACAAAATCCTCAAACAACATCTGGGGTACTGGGACCTATTTTTTATAGGTCCCAATTTTTATTTTATTAAAAATACGACTTAGACAAACCATGAATTTAAAAGGGGTCGGGTTCGCCTACCACGTAGAAAAATTCTTACCCAGTAATCAGCTTGCGGCACTACTTGGATATTCTACTACCGGGGTATACGTAGCCCAGACTAGAATAAATAAAAAAAAGGCCGGAAACTTATCCAAGCCTCTTTGTAAAACCTATTTATTTTTTAGGATTTAGCTGACGAGTTTTGATATTTTATCTGACACGTCAGAATCTCCTTTTCAAACAGGGTCTACTCTTTTTTTCAATTATACTGTTATTTACAAAAATTCTACTAATTCACGAACTTTAAATATATACCCGCATACAAAATCCAATCCTTCCTTACTATCCAACGCGCAATAACCACGATTTCCAGAACTAAGCCCAAATCGTATTCCATATCCGCCGCCACAATGTCCCCAATCATCAACAAATTCATATAAAGAAACTATTTTCCCGCCACCAAAAACACTCTTAGAGTATTCTTTCATTAAATCTCTATTGAAAAATTTTGCCTGTTGAATTAAATTTTCATTCGAAGGGTCAGATGGCCATTTAGATGGAATTTGAAAAGGTACATAGGCTTTATCTTTTACTGTACCTATTTCAGAGAAAGTTAATAGATTTAACTTCCCATTTGAAACATCAAATTTAATTTCTCGACTGAGATATTCAATATACAGATTTGTCAATAACCATCTCGTCAAATCTTTATCCGGCATTTGAAGCGCGGCGTTAAACAAGGCCTTCCAAAAATATTTTTCCTCCTCTAGCCATTGAAATTTCAAACTACTGTACTTTCTGAATAACCACACTCCACCTGCCATGGTTGCAAGAGCTTCAGTATCTCTAGTAATAGCATATAAGCGCGGATGCTCTTCCATTTTCTTTCTTTTGATAAATTCAATGTATTCATCTTCTCCCCCATTTATTTTAAAGATTATCCCCTCACTTTTTGCCCACTCAACAATTTGGCTTTCAAAACTTGTAAATTTTGTTTCCTCTAGTTCATTACATAAGCTATCCGTTAAATCTTTGTAATTTATTTCTTCAACAGCAAACATGGTTTTTTCCTCCTTAAGATAGTTGTTGGTTTATGTTAATGTGCGACATAAAATATTAGCGCAAAACAATATTAAAGTCAACAAAAAAATAAAAAAACGCAAAAGGCTTCGATTAATCGAAGCCTTTTTTCTTTTATGCACGGGCGGTAGGAATCGAACCCACGCCAGAGGTTTTGGAGACCTCTGTACTACCATTATACTACGCCCGCAAATTTAGTCTTTTTAATAAAGCGTTATAAGCTGAGCCAAAATCTTTTAATTTTCTTTCTCTATTCTCCGCCATTTCCTTACTAGTATATGCTTCATAATATAAAAGCTCCAAAGGACGGCGATTTCTAGTCGACTCAACTTCGCCAGCATTATGCTGTAAAAATCTTTTTTTCAAATCCGATGAATATCCTATATAAAAATTATTATCTTTTTTACTTCTAAGCAGATAAATATAATACATAATAGATCGGGAATCGTCCCGCCCTTCGCGAAGGGCGGGATTGGAGACCTCTGTACTACCATTATACTACGCCCGCAAATTCACTATAGGGGCACAAAATTTTGTGCCCCTAAAAATTTATTTGGTTTCTTTATGAATTGTGTGCTTCTTGCAATGCACGCAGAATTTACTAAGTTCAAGTCTATTTTTAAGAGTCTTTTTATTCTTTCTTGAAAAATAGTTAACACGCTTGCAAACCGTACACTCCATTTTTATTAAATTATCTTGCGACATATTTTTTTATTATAATTAATTATTATGTGGGTGGAGTAGGATTTGAACCTACGAAGGCGTAAGCCAACAGATTTACAGTCTGTCCCAGTTGACCGCTTTGGTATCCACCCTAATAAATCCTTGAGCCGTTGCGCGGAATTGAACCGCGGACCTACTCCTTACCATGGAGTTGCTCTACCAGCTGAGCTACAACGGCGCTAAATTATGACTCTAAATATTAAATCCCGAATATTCGGGATTGAAAATTATCTCGCCGAGCGAGATATATTATAAATAAAAATTAAAAAATTTTTCTATAATTCGTCAATCTTTTTCTTAAACTCTTCAAGCTTATTATTCTCTGGATTGGCTTTTAAGAGATTTTCATAGGTAGCCGAAGCCAACGCTTTATCTTTTATAATTATACTGATTTCTAACATAGTGTCAAGGTATCTAGGGTTGGCCGGCTCTATCTTTAGCGCTTTTTTCAAAGTTTTTACAGCCTCAGGCATTTTACCCATGGTCTGATAAATTTCGGCTAAGCTAAAATAAGTTTGGGCGTTTTGCTTATTAATATTAAGAGATTTTAGATATTCATCGCGCGCTTCATCTAAATCCCCTTCTTCTTTAGCAATTTGCGCTAAATTTTCATAAATATCTTCGTCGTCTTGTTTTAATTTTAATATATGTTCAAAAGTTTGTTTAGCTTCTTCAAATTCTTTTTTCTCAAAATATACCTGGCCTAACTCTTTAAAAGCTTTTAAATTTTTACTATCTAAACCGATTATTTCAATATATTTCTTCTCCGCCGAATCTAAATCGTCACGTTTTTTTAATTCTTCGGCCTGGGAAAATAATTGATCAATCGTCTCTGGAGCATCAACTCGTTCACTCGTCTGATAAACATTTTTCGCCTGATGAAGTTTTTGCAATTTTGCTTTAAAATAATCGCTAATTGATTTTCCTAAAGGCGTTGAAATTCTAACTAGATTAGACCAATATTTTATAACGCTCCTTTTTAAACGGTTAGAAATAATTCTTTCTTTAAATTTAGCTTCTTTTTCGGCTGGTATACTTTCCACATCTAAAGCAGCCAGAACTGAAAATTTTCTGCTTACAATAACAATAATTATCACCAAACTAATTAAAATTAATAATAAAGGAATTATATTATACATAAAAATTAAGTTTCTACTTTCCGACCATTAGCTCGCCCGGCGCTACCAAATAATATCATCTTTTCAAAAACTACTTTTTCAATGGCGGCAATCGTTGGTTTTAATAAATTTCTAGGATCGGTTTCTTGCTTATTTTTTAAGCAAACACCAATTAAGGTACGGCAAAAAGCCACCTTTAAATCAGTACCAACATTAATGATATCTACACCTTCTTTAATAGCTTTTTTTATTTTTGCGTCTGGCACGCCGGAACCGCCGTGCAAAACAAAAGGTATTTTAACTTTTTTTTCTATATTTTTTAATAAACTAAAAATAATATCTTCATTGGCATGCACTCCATGAGCCGTACCAATAGCCGCTGCGATAGTATCAACTTTTGTCTGTCTGACAAACTCAACGACATCATCTAATTTGGCTAATGGTATTTCTTTAAGCTTGCTTTTTATGTCGCCGTGGGATCCGACAATAGAACCAACTTCGCCCTGAACCCAAACTTTTTTTGCATGGGCCACTTTAACAACCTGCTTAGTTAAACTAATATTTTCGTCTAAGGGTAAATTAGAAGCATCAATATGTACCGAAGTAAAACCTGATTTAATACATTCAAAAATAGTCTCAAAATTTGTACCATGATCAAGATGTAAGGCGATCGGTACGCTAGCCGCCACATTTTTTGCCACCGTAGAAACTATATGAGTAATCGGCTTAAGACCCATATACTCTATCGCGCTTTCCGAAACCTGGATAATCGCTGGCGAACCTGCTTTGACCGCGGCTTGAGCCACGCCTAAAACTGACTCTAAATTAGTAATATTGAACGCTCCGATAGCGTACCCATTTTTCTTAGCATCTTTGACTAAATCTTTTATGTGAACTAGCATATTTTGCCCCCACACTTATTAATTAATTATTTCCCCATACTTAAAATTTGCATTTAAGTGTGGGGGTTTATTTAGTTATTTCTTTAGCGACTTTTAAAAATTCATCGACTTTTAAACTAGCGCCACCGACTAATAGACCATCCATACCTTCTAGCTTGGCAAAACTTTTAACATTTTTAGAATTAATACTGCCACCATAAATTACTTTGAAATTTTTACTGACTACCTGCATGCCAAAAATATCATTTAAAGCTAACTTGATAATTTTATGGGCATACTCGGCCTCAACCGGCTCGATGGCTGTGCCTGTGCCAATCGCCCAAATCGGCTCGTAAGCAATAATAATTTGCTGGTCGCCAAAAACTTTTAAGCCAGACAAAGCCTGCTCGAGCTGTTCAACTAAAACAAAATCGCGTCGATCAGTTTTTCTTTCTTCCCAACTTTCGCCGATGCAAATTACAGGGATTAACTTTTCATTTTTAACAACTGCTCTAACTTTCTCATTTATTACTTCATAATTTTCATATAAATATTTTCTTCTTTCGCTATGACCTATAATAACATAACGGCAGCCTACTTCAACTAGCATATTCGGCGATACCTCTCCGGTATAAGCTCCTAGCTCCTCCCAAAATACATTTTGCGCGCCTAAAGCAACTTTACTGCCTTTTAAAATCTTGGCGACTTCGCTTAAAGCTAAAGTTGATGGGCAAACCGCCACTTCTCCTTTATCGAAACCAGCGAATTTTTCTTTAAATTTTTTCGCCAAACTTAAAGTATCGGCTAAATTTAAATTCATTTTCCAATTAGCAATAATATATTTTTTTGTTGACATATTTTAAAATTAATAATTAATCTAATTAGATAAATTATCTTAATTTAATCAAATCTATTATAATTTATTTTTTATTTTTATCTCAATTCGATCAACTAAATCTGGCGCTTTTTTTATAAATGAAGGGGAAAAATTTATTTGATAACCGGCCACTTCTGGCAAACCATTTAAATAAGTTTTTAACTGCTCAAAATTTAATCCAGTCAAATTATTTTTCTTTATAATGTTGGCGCTATCTTTTAAAGATACTTGAGCCGTAGAATCAATATTAACCATAGCCGTAGCCTGAGCTATATCAAAATTTACTAAAGTATAAACCATGTCTTGTTTATCAAATTTAGAGATTTCTTTATCATCGGCTAATTCCCCTATTAATTTGGCTTTAATCTGATTATAAATTTCATCATCATTAAAAGCTACAACCGCAACCATAACTTTCATTTTAATAGTAAATTTTTCTTTTTCTTCCGCTACCTTACCGCTGACTTCTTGAACAACCGAATTATTATCAACCTTAAATAGGGCTTTAGTATAATCTTTATAAGTTTGGCTAGCCTGCTTTTCGGCATTAGCTAAAAGATCGCTCTTTAATTGGCTAACCGCATTATCAATATCGCTTTGAGTTATATTATACTTAACTTTTTGGCTATATTTCATTGCCTCTTTACTTTCGGCATAAATTTTATCTTGAATGCCAGCCCATAGCCCAGGTAGAATAAATTTACTCGGTCCAATCGCCATTTCCGATTTAGCTACGTCAGCATAAACCTCAGCTTCTATTTTACCCCCGGCCGGAACATTAACCGTATTTTTTAATCTAAAAAGTTTATTGTCGGTAGTAAGTAATCTGGTTGTAGCTACCAATGGTTGATTTTTTGTATAATTATTAAAAATTATTACTTTGCCAATTACTTCTTCGCCTAAAATTTCTTTACCGCTAGAGGCAAACTCTTTAGTCTGCTCTACTGGCATTTCTTTAATTATGCCATAAGCTTGATTTGGAGCTAAAGCAGAATTGCTAGCCTGATTAACTATTTCAATGCTTGAGGTATCAGTAATCTTTTCTTGAGACGGAATAATAACAATTGTTAATTTTGAAAAGCCAAAATATAATACGGCCGCAACTAAAATTAAAGTTAAAACTATAAAACTAACCGCAATTTTTCTATAAATATTTTTTGGTTCGTTTGATTTAAAATTAGGAGATTTTTCTTTTGCCTTAAATTCAGCCCTTGGCATAGCTACCGCTATATTGCTATCTAGGCCAAATGGCATCTTTTTTACCTTAACCTTTTTTGCTGTTTTAGTTTTTGTTTTTCTGGTCCTAGTCTTAGGTAAGACAATATTTTTTTCTTCGTTCATCATATAATTATTTAAAATATTATATCTATATTCTACCAACTTTTACATTTTTTGTCTAATGGCTCAGTATGTTATTTATGGCCTCAGCTAAAGACTTGTCATAACTCACCTTATAGTCTGTCTCAACCAAATTAATTTTGCCGCCAGCGCCTGACGAAAGCTTAAAAAATACTTTTTTATCACCACTATTTTTTAAAAGCAACTCTTTTAATTTTTCTAATAATAAAGCGCTAACGTTTGAATTTAAATTTATATATAAATTATCATCTTTAAAAAGTAAATACTTCGAAATCGGCATAACCGAAGATTTCGGAGAAGATTTTGGCGAAGGAAAACCAAAAAATTTTCTCGGCTCGCTATAGCTTTTTCCATTTCCATTACCTAAAGCCGTAAACTTTTTTATTGCCTCGCCGGCGGTTTCAACATTTAATTCAATCGCTTTATTACAAAGTAATTTAAATTCTTGATCTTTATCAGACAGTTTACCTTGGCAAAGCACTACTTTACCTTCTTGCCAAATTAAATTATTTTCTTTTAATAAGCTGGGGAAAACTAATATTTCTAAACTCCCGCTAGCGTCTTCTATTTTAACAAAAAGCATTGGCTCATTAGAACGAGTTATAATTTTTTTAATTTTAGTGATAACACCGCCGACATAAATTTGATGATCTGATTTATGCTCGGCTAAAAGCGCCGTAGACAAAACCGATTTATTTAAAAATTGTTTAAATTCGGAAAAAGGATGCTCGCTAATATAAAGGCCGAGCAACTCTTTTTCCCAAGCTAATTTTTCTCGTTGCGTAGCGGCCGGCGCTTGCTCAAGTTTAAGTTTACGGCTGAAATTTAAACTCGGGGCGTCAGAAAATAAACTCACCTGGCCGTTTGATTTTGTTTTAGTAGTTTCACGATTAAATTCTAAAATATTATTCATGTTGCCTAAAAGTTCTCCGCGTTCGCCAAAATTATCAAGACCGCCTGATTTAATTAAACTTTCAAGCGATTTTTTGTTTAAATCTTTATCGCAAACCCTTTCTAATAAATCGGTAATATCTTTATATGGACCATTTTTTTTGCGCTCTTTAATTATCTCTTCGGCGATATGGTCGCCGATATTTTTTACCGCTTTTAGACCAAAACGAATGGTGTCGGGCGCTTCATCTGGATTAACCGCCATATTTTTTTCTGTACCTGATGTTACTACAGTAAAAGAATCAAAGGACTGATTTATATCCGGCGCCATAACTTTTATGCCCATATGCCGACACTCCTCAATTTCAATGGCAATGCGATCGGTATTCTGCTGATCAGCGGTTAATAACGCGGCCATAAATTCAGTTGGCCAATGCGCTTTTAAATAAGCGGTTTGATAACCAATTAAGGCATAGCAAGCGGCATGGCTCCTATTAAAACCATAGCCGGCGAACGGCTCAATAAAGGCGAAAATTTTCTCTGCTAGTTGGCTGGGAATACTATTTTTAACGCAACCGTCAATAAATTTTTCTTTTTGTTCACCTAATAATTTAACAATTTTTTTACCGACGGCTTTTCTTAAAACATCAGCTTCAGCCATAGTAAACCCGGCTAAATCGCGGGCGATCTGCATTACCTGCTCCTGATAAATCGCCACGCCGTGAGTTTTTTCTAAAATTGGTTTTAGCTTCGGATGCAAATAATTCGGCTTCTTTCTGCCATGCTTACCATTAATATAATCTGGAATCCATTCCATCGGACCAGGTCGGTATAGAGCTACCATAGCGATAATATCCTCAAATTCAGTCGGCTTAAGATCGCGTAAATATCTTTTCATGCCGCTAGACTCAAATTGAAATACGCCAGTAGTCTCTCCGTTTTGAAATAATTTATAAGTTAGCTCATCGTCTTGCGGAATTTTATCAATATTAATTAAAAGCCCTCGAGTATTTTTTATAATTTTTATCGCTGACTCAATAATGGTTAAATTTTTTAATCCTAAAAAATCCATTTTGAGTAATCCTAAGTCTTCAACCGGATGCAAAGAAAATTGCGAAACAATTGAACGGTCTGATGATGAAGCATATTGCAAAGGCACATACTCGGTTAATGGTTCTTTTGTAATTACCACGCCGCAAGCATGAGTTGAGGCATGACGCGCTACGCCTTCAAGCCGCTTAGCATAATCAATAACTTGCTTTGCGCCTTGATCGTTTTTATAAATTTCTTTTAATTCACCGATTTCTTCAAGCGCTTGATTTATTTTAGAAAACATCGGAATCATCTTAGCTAATTTGTCGCACAATTCATAAGGATAACCAAGCACGCGTCCGACATCGCGAATCGCGGCTCGCGCCGCCATGGTACCAAAAGTAATTATCTGCGAAACATGATCTTTGCCATATTTTTCCTCTACATAATTTAAAACTTCATCGCGCCTGATATCGGCAAAATCCATATCAATATCAGGCATAGAGATTCTGTCTGGATTTAAAAAACGCTCAAATAATAAATCATATTTAAGCGGATCAATATTAGTGATATTTAATAAATAAGAAACTAAAGAACCGGCCGCCGAACCTCTGCCCGGCCCAACCACGATTTTATTATTCTTCGCCCAATTAACAAAATCAGATACGATTAAAAAATATGACGGCCAACCCATCTTTTTTATAACCGACAATTCATAATCCATTCTTTCTTTTAAGACCGGCTCAATTTGTTCATAATTTTTACCATAACGGTCAATTAAACCCTGATGGCATAAATTTTCAATATAACCATCAACATTCTGACCGTCTGGCACGCTAAAATAAGGCAGTTGAATCTTGCCTAATTCAATTTCTAAATTGCAGTCTTCGGCAATTTTTTGCGTGTTAGCAATCGCTTCGGGGACATCTTTAAAAGACTCCATCATTTCTTTAACGCCTCTAAAAGAATAATCGCCGCCAATCATTGTCATTCTGTCTCGATCTTCCTTTTTTTTCTTAGTTTGTAAACAAAGCAAAACATCCTGGGCTTCATCATCATCTTTATTTAAATAATGAACATCATTAGTTGCTACTAACGGGATATTTAATTCACGAGAAAATTTTATTAAAGCTTGATTTACTTTGGCTTGGCTCTCTAAATTAGGATGATCTTGTAATTCTAAATAAAAATTACCCGAACCGAACATGTCGGCATATTCTAAAATTCTTTTTTTAGCTTTATCTAGTTTATCAGCCTCTATAAGTTTAGGAATTTCGCCAGCTAAGCAAGCGGTTAAAGCTATAATACCTTCTTTATATTTTTCTAAAACTTCCCAGTCAATTCTTGGTTTATAATAAAAACCTTCTAGGTGCGCGATAGAAGTTAATTTAATTAAATTATGATAACCAATTTCATTCTTAGCTAAGAGCACTAAATGATAATTTCTTTCATCAGATTTTGAATTTTTATCAAATCTTGAACCTGGCGCTAAATAAGCTTCAACGCCAATAATCGGTTTGATACCGGCTTTTTTACATTTTTGATAAAACTCTATAGCGCCATACATTACGCCGTGGTCGGTTAAGGCTAGACTGGAACAACCCTCATTAACTGCCTTTTGGATTAATTCATCAATCTTAGTCAAACCGTCGAGTAAAGAATAATGGCTATGAACATGGAGATGGGTAAATTTCATAAAAATACACTAAAGGCACAAATTTTTGTGCCTCCTTTTTACTATTACAATATAGCATTTTAATCAAAAATAGCAAACAAAAAAATCGCCTTATTTATAGAACGATTTTTTGTTTTTATTTCTTGTTTTAACGGTTTTTTATCTTAGCCACAAGTTCACCTAATTCTTCGTCAGAATAAAAATAAATAACAACTTCCCCGCCCTTACCCTTACGCTTAACTTCTGCTTTAGTGCCGAAAAATTGACGAAAAGCGAATTCCTTATCTTTATCCGCGTAATTTATTTTAATTCTAGCCTGCTTAGTTCCACCCATCACTCTAGTTTCTTTAAGCGATTGATCAACGCTCATTTTATTCAATAATATTTTTTTATACAGCGCGAATTGCTGGGCTTCGGTTTCAAGGCCGACAATTATCTTAGCTTGACCTTCGGTTATTTTACCCTCAATCAAAGCATTCTGAATTTCTTCTGGCAAATTTAAAAATCTTAAAGTGTTGGTTACGACCGGCCGAGAACGACTTACCTTAACCGCTAATTCTTCTTGGCTTAAATTAAATTCATCAATTAATTTGCGATAAGCAATAGCCGTTTCAATCGCGTTTAAATCTTCTCTCTGTAAATTTTCCACTAACGCCAATTCAAGTTTTTGTTGTTCATCGGCCTGCCTAACTATAGCCGGCACAGTAGCTAAACCTAAAGCTTTAGCCGCTCTTAAACGTCGTTCGCCGGCGATCAATTCATATTTCCCATTTTTTTGCGTTACAATTAGCGGTTGGATAATACCATATTGCTTAACTGATTCAACCAACTCATGCAATTGATGTTCATTAAAATTTTTGCGCGGTTGCATGGGATTAAGCCCAATTTGCTCCGGCTTAAGCTGCAAAACTTTTCCCTTGTCGCTAGCGCTCGTGACATTAATCACAGCGTCGCCACTTGATGTCACGGCGACTTTATTAACTTTTTGCGGGATTAAAGAACTTAATCCTCTCCCTAAACCATTAGACATATTATTATAATTTTATTATTAAATTAATTTAATATCTTCTTTCTAAATCAATTACTTCTCGCGCTAATTTTTCATAAGCTCTCCCACCCTTAGACGTCGGATCATAATACAAAATAGACCGGCCATAGCTCGGCGCTTCAGCCAACTTAATACTTCTTGGAATAATACTTCTAAAAACGCGATTAGGAAAATATTGATAAAGCTCATTCATAACCGAACCGGATAAACGATTGCGCCTATCGAACATCGTAATTACAGCGCCCATAATCCCTAATTCTGGCTTTAAATTATTTTGCACTAAACTTATAGTTTCAAGTAATTGGCTTAAACCTTCTAAAGCAAAATATTCGCTTTGAATCGGAATTAAAACTTCGTCGGCCGCTACTAAACTATTAACGGTTAAAAGCCCAAGCGACGGCGGACCGTCAATTATAATGTAATCATATTCATCTTTAATGTGATCTAAAATTCGCGCCAATCTAAATTCCCTATCCTCCATATTAACTAATTCAATGCCAGCGCCGGCCAAAGCAACCGTGGCTGGAGCAATTTTATAACCATCCTGCAGAGTATATTTTATAACTTCAAAAATCGGCTTTTGCCCGATTAACGCTTCGTAAACCCCATGTTCTAAATTTTTATGATCAACGCCTAAACCAGAAGTAGCATTAGCTTGTGGGTCAATATCAACGAGCAAAACTTGCTTACCTAAATAGGCTAAATAAGCTCCCAAATTTAAAGCCGTGGTAGTTTTACCCACCCCGCCTTTTTGATTAACTATAGAAATAATTTTGCCCATTATTTTATTTCATCATTATAGAACTAAACCACAACTTAAAAATGGTTTTATATCAATATTATACCCTATTTTTACTCTCTTTGACAAATTAAGAAAAAAACTTTATTATAATATAAGAATAAACTAGCTAACGCTGGTTTTATTTAACTTAAATATCGCCTCGGTGGCGGAACTGGTAGACGCGCACGACTCAAACTCGTGTGAAAGCAATTTCATGAGAGTTCGATTCTCTCCCGAGGCACAAAAAAGCTAAACTAAGGAGGTTTAGCTTTTTGCGTACATTAAAAATAATAGTCTTAAAGACTTATAAATATTTAAATAATAAAGATAAGTAGCCTAAAATAAAAAACTTGAGGAGGAAAAAATGTTGGACAAACATGTTAAGGTCGTAGTTATCGTTGATGCTAATACTGAGAAAGATCTAAGCAACCATGGCGCCCAAGAAGTAGTCGAAAAAACGTTACAAAATTTTAAAATTCCCTTCAAAACAATAATTCTTGCGACGCAAGAACAAAGCCACGGCAATATGAAAAAAATTGTCGCCGGATTTGAAGAATGTAGTTGTAAAATTTTTATCGCTTTGACAAATGACGCAATCACTCTTGCGAAAATTGTTGCTACCCACACAACCAAATCTTTCGCAGCGGCTATGCCGACGGAAACCGAAGCACAAATTATGGCCAATAAATTATGTTTATCTTCTTATTGCGCGGCTCCACCTAAAAATTCAGCAACGGATAAAAGTAAAAGAATTATTAACTTTGTCACAGGAATTTTAGGCCTTGTGGACCTCGCACCAAGAGAAGCGCTACAGGAATATCTCCAAAATCAAGGAACCAGTTGATTTAATTTTTATGCGAATTAAAAAAATTAGTTAAAGAAATATAAACTTTTTTAGAAAAAGGAGAAAAATCGTGAAAAACTCAAACCCGAACGGTCCATATCCAGGCAGACAAATTTTTATAGGAACGACGTGTACAGGCAAACCTTGTTTTGCTTATCTGGTAACCGGGCGCTCTCCGGGCAGTAGAGAAAGAAAAGCAAAAACAATGGGCAACATAATCAGAATTATGCCGAGTGACAGTACTACGCCGTTTGACCCCCTGCGGCATTACATCGCAGTCAAATACGATGATAAGCTCGGGCTGGCTGTTGTCACTAATGGCATTCAAACTGAAGCAATCTTTGAAGCCTACCGGTTATCCATAAATCTGAAAGGACAAATTATAGCCGAAGCTCCTGAATTACTCCATAATCTGCTATCATATGCCGAAGCTGAACCAGACAGCTATCATACACCCAGAATAGCTGCCGCGATTGCTTATGGAGGTGGAGTTGGAGTACCACAAGCAGTCATCGGAACTATTGGGACAGAACACGGAAAAACCGACGAAATCTACCTTCAAATAGCAGACAGAGGGACGTTGTCAGTCGTTTCAACTTATGTTGGCGACATGGATAACCCAAAGCCAAATGTCTGGAATTCTAATTTATATCGCTATGAGTGCCAGGCAGAAACGCCAAAAGAACTGGCAAAACATATATTCGAAATTTCGGCCGCAAAGTACGAAGGTGAAGACATCCGAGTTTGCGCTGTCGCCGGTGTATTCTCAAACGGCAGATGGTACACGTCGATCATTAATGCAATTAAATAATTTAAAAAAGTTCACAGGGTTTCTCGCTTACAAGAGAAACCCTTTTTTATTATTCCTTCTCCTTTAAAAGGAGGGGGTTAGGGTGAAATTAAACGCTTGCTTTTTCCCTGATTTTATTCTAATATAATCTAATAATTAAGGGGGTCAGGCTATGGAGGAGCTTGGCTTTTTTGGTCTTTAAAAACTTATAAAAACACAGAATTAAATGAAATAGTAGAAAAAGATATACTAAAATAACATAAGAGAAAAGGAGCAAGTAAAAAAATGATACCAAGATACAGTACTAAAGAAATGACATGGAGATGGTCGGATACAAATAAATACACAACCTGGCTAAAAGTTGAATTGGCAGTTTTATTTGCCAAAACGGAAATGGGCATAATTCCGTCAGAAATCTTTGATCGAATTAACGCGCAGGCAAATTTTTCTGTTAACAGAATCAATGAAATTGATGAGACGATTCATCATGACTTATTGGCTTTTGTTCAAAATGTGCAAGAAAATTTGGCTGACGATTTGCGGAGATATTTTCATGCCGACTTAACCAGCTATGACACAGAAGAACCGGCTACTTCGCTTTTAATTATTGAAGCGATTGATGATGTGATGAAAGAGCTACAGGAGTTGGCGGAGATAATATTGGAAAAAGCTAAATTGTATAAAGATTTAATCAGGATTGAAAGCACACATGGTCAGCACGCCGAACCGTCAACCATCGGATTGATGTTCCTCGGTTGGTACGACCGCTTAACTGGTCAAGAAGAATTTATAAACTTAGCTAGAGAACAAATGCTTTATACTAAAATCAATGGAGCAGTTGGCACTTACGCCGGTGGACTTTCGCCTGAGCTGGAAAGAAAAGCGCTTGAACAATTAAATTTAAGACCGGCTAAAATTTCCGGGCAAATTATTCTGCGGGACCGCCATGCTCATGTCATGAATGTTTTGGCAACGTTAGCCGGGGTTATGGAAAACATCGCTTTAAACATCAGGTTGCTTGGTCAAACGCAAATTTGCGAAATTCAAGAACCGTTCGGTAAAGAGCAAAAAGGTTCATCGCGTATGCCGCACAAAAAAAATACAATCCTAACGGAAAATCTCACCGGGCTTGCCAGAATAGCCAGAAGTAACGCCAGTGTCGCCCTGGAGAATATTCCGACTTGGGGCGGTAGAGACATCTGCCAATCCAGCCCCGAAAGGATTATTTTCCCCGATTCATTCCATCTTGTGCATTTTATGCTAAAACGGTTGAATAAAATTATGTCTGGGCTAGTGGTAAACGAAAAAAATATTAAAAGAAATCTTGAGTTTACCCAGGGCATTATTTTTTCACCGGATGTAAAAGAAGCATTAATGGCCAAAGGCATGGATCCAGAAACAGCTTACCGCACCGCGCAGGAAGCAGCGTTTGAGGCAATGGACCGTGGCATGAGTTATTGCAATATATTATTAAGTAAAACGGTTGTGATGGATATTTTAAATCAACAAGATTTAGTGAATATCTTTCACTACGACAACAAGCTGCGCCATGTTGATGAAATTTTTTCAAGATTTGAATAAAATAATAACAACTTCATAAAAGAGGAAATTATCATGAACCAAAAAATTGACGTCGCGGTTGTGCTCGGTAGCGATTCGGATTTGCCGATCGCAGAAAAAGTAAAAAAAATACTGGAAGATTTCAACGTGCCCTGCGCTTATACTATTCGTTCTGCACATCGAACGCCACTGGACACTAAGAAAAAAATTGAAGAATTTGAAGAACGTGGCTGCAAAATTTTTATCGCCATAGCTGGAATGGCGGCACATCTTGCTGGCATAGTAGCATCATACACAACCATGCCAGTTATAGGCGTGCCATGTTCTAATGCCAAAAGTAATACAGCGATAAATGGCCTTGACGCGCTTCTTTCTATGGTGCAAATGCCCGAAGGCGTTCCGGTGGCAACGGTAGCGATTGATAATGGAGCTAACGCGGCATTACTGGCCATACAGATGCTCGCAATCTCGGATATCGATTTAACTGAAAAGTTAATCGTTTATAAAATGGGGTTGAAAGAAAAAACTCTAAAGAAGGCAAATAAATTAACAGAAGCGGGCTGGCCGAATTAACTATCAACCTACAACCGAAAAACATAAGGAGTAAACATGAAAACAATGATGCAAACCGATTTTAAAGACTTGGGGCCAGTATCCCGGGGTAAAGTCAGAGATATTTACTTTATCGGAGACTATATTCTAATCGTAACGACAGATCGCATATCAGCTTTTGACGTTGTTATGCCTAACCCCGTTCCCAGCAAAGGCTCTATTCTAAATCAATTGTCAGTACTTTGGTTCTTAAAAACCAGGGACATAATCAGTAATCATTTTATCACCGCGGATGTAGAAAAGTATCCGGAACCCTGCCAAAAATATGCAGAAGAATTGCAAGGCAGAAGTATGCTGGTCAAAAAAGCTACTCCATTACCCGTAGAATGCATTGTACGCGGTTATATTTCAGGGTCGGGTTGGAAATCATACAAAAATGATCGTACTGTCTGTGACATCCTTTTACCTGATGGCTTACTTGAATCGCAGGAACTGCCGGAACCAATTTTTACTCCCTCAACTAAAGCCGAGCAGGGTTTTCATGACCAAAACATCAGCATGAAAAGGGCTGAAGAAATTTTGGGCGTTGACATAGCTCAATCTGCCAAGAAGAAAAGTTTAGCCCTGTATACCAGAGCTCGAGACCTGGCGAAGCAAGCCGGCATTATTATTGCCGATACAAAAATGGAATTCGGTCTGCTAAATAATGAGTTAATTCTTATAGACGAACTCCTTACACCCGATTCATCCCGCTTCTGGCCGGCTGACTGTTATACGCCGGGCGGTCCGCAGCCCAGTTTTGACAAACAATTTTTGCGGGATTATTTAATATCCATCGGCTGGGATCAAAAACCGCCCGCGCCTGAACTACCGGGACAAATAATTGCAGAAACCTCCAAAAAATATCAGGAGGCATTGGCGAGATTATCGCCCGTGTTAAAATAAAATACACGACAAAAACAAAAGGACACCGCTTTAAAAAGGTGTCCTTCTTTTTTTATTAAAATTTATAACTAACAATTTACTTCTTCGTCTCGTATGCCCTAATCGCTTCAACTACTTTAGATTGAGCTTTTAAATCTTCTACAAATAAAACTTGAGATAAATTAATGGACATTTTATCTTCTGGGCCATGAAGTTCATTGCCTAATTTTACTAATGAAAAATTATCAGTCGCCTGGGTAGTTGTCGCATTATCAGTATTAGAAACTTGCAAATTACCGGCCGAACGTAAATAATAAATATTTTCTAAAACTAAAGTTTGGTTATTAGCATCAGTTACCTTGCCAAAATAAACTTGGCCATTAGATAAAAATACAGCTTGATATTTAGAAAAATCCGCCCAATTAGATAAGCGGCCGAAATTTTTTGTACTACCACTAAACATTGCATTAAAAACCGTTACAATTAATAAGGCCAAAACTAAAATTATTACTATCCAAAGGATAGTTTTTCTTTTTTCTTGTGTGCCTAAACACCACTCCATTATTTTGTTAAACATAAATTTACTTTTAAAATTAATTTTAAAATAATAAATAATTTTATATCTCTTCTTGAATCTCTTTTTTATTTTCTTTATTTCTAAAAACGTCTTGAATAAAAACCGACAAAGCCGTTGCTACTGGTATAGAAAGTAAGGCGCCGATAAGCCCGGCTAATTTAAATCCGGCTAAAATAACTAAGATGCTAACAATCGGATTTAAACCAACAGCTTTTTGCATAATTTTTGGCTGCAAAAAATTACCTTCAATAAAATGAATTATATAAAATAAAATAACAGCGAAAATCGCTAACAAAGGCGATTGTATAAAAGCCATAAGCACCGCCGGTAAAGCTCCTAAAATTGCCCCCATATAAGGTATAAAAGAAAAAAATCCAACTAGGAGCGCTAAAACTAAAGCATAATTTACGCCTAATATCTCTAGGCCAATATAAGACATAATCGCTAAAGATAAAGAAACAATTAATTGCCCTCTTAACCAATAACCCATTTTTAATTGCATCCGATTAACTAAATGCATTACGTAGGATTGATTTTTTTCAGGAGCGATTGACCAAACTAATTTTTTAATAGCGCTTTCTTCAACTACCATGTAAAATGTCAAAACTAAAATTAAAGCGAACGAAAAAAGCCCGCCAAAAATATTAAACAGAGTAAAAACAACTCCGGAAGCTGTATTATGCAAATACCCAGTAACAATATCAAGGGAACTTTTAGTGCTATCAACCAAGCCGTATTTTGAAGAATAATCTTTTAGCAAACTAAATTTAGAAGAAATAGATTCAAGATAACTTGGAAAATTGCTCGAGATACTATTAACTTCATTAATAATGGGCGGGGTTATTAAATATAAAGTCATACCTAAGACAGCGAAAACTATAAGATATAACATTAAAACGCTTAATGAACGAGGAATTTTCTTTTTCTTAAGTTTATCAACCCAAGGGTCCAAGGCGCTAGAGAATACTAAAGAAACAAAAAATATAATTAAAATGTCGCTAACTAAATACAAAAAATAAACTAAAACAAAAATAGCGATAGTTTTAATTATTGTTCCGCTAGTAATATTTATGCTAATTGGCCGTTTGTCTAGTTCCATACAATTATTATAAAACATAGCTGAAATTAGAGCAAATAAATTTCCGCTCCGCTTGGGGCAGCTTTTTTAAAAAAGCTGCGCAAAAATCGCGAGCTGGAGAAAAATTTAAGGATTTAGTATAAAATTTTTAACAAAATTTCAAACTCGCCTAAACGGCTCAAACAGCGAAATGTTTGTAAATAAATTTTATACTAAATCTGATCCTAAATTTTTCTAGGCTCGCATTAAAATACTGAAATGCAATTTAAAATCACCCTGGGGTTTGGGGTGACGAATAAGCGTCATTGCTTACAGCAGGAAGATAAATCAACGTGATAGCGCATTGAGGCACCCCAAAAGTTCTTTGGTTACTTTCTTAATTATAAGAAAGTAACCCCTAGCGGAGCGTCACGAATGAAAAACTGAGAAAAAGCATACGAAAATGTTTGGATGCTTTAACTGCTCTAAACGCCTAATTACTAAAATAAAAACAGAGCAGCTTAATAAGCTGCTCTGTTTTCTATATAATTTTTTACATTCCCATCATTGACGGATCTATACCGCCATAACCGGCCGGCGCGCCACCGCCATGCCCACATTCTTTTTGCTCAGGCTTATCGGCAATAACCGCTTCAGTGGTTAAAAACATAATGGCTGCGCTAGACGCATGCTCTAAGGCGCTGCGTACTACTTTAGTCGGATCAACGATGCCGGCCGCAAACATATCTTCAAATTTATCTGTCATGGCGTTATAGCCTAAATTTTTATTACCAGCTTTATATTCTTTTATAATGTTATACAAAATTAAAGATCCATCTTTTCCAGCATTAGCCGCAATTTGCTTCATTGGTTCTAAAATCGCTGTATCAACCAATCTAGCGCCAGGAGTATCTTCTTTTTTGTCGGTCAATTCATTAAAAACATTACCGGCTTGAGCTAAGGCTAAGCCGCCTCCGGCGACGACGCCTTCAGCCACAGCCGCTCGAGTCGCATTTAAAGCATCTTCAATTCTATCTTTCTTCTCTTTCATTTCGGTTTCCGTAGCCGCGCCAACTTTTATAACTGCTACTCCACCAGATAATTTTGCTAAGCGTTCTTGCAATTTTTCTTTATCATAATCAGAATCGGTCGCAGCCATTTCTTTTCTAATTTGTGCTACGCGATTTTTTATGGCTTCAGCATTCCCCTTTCCCTCAACTATAACAGTATCTTCTTTCGAAGCTACAACTTTTCGCGCACTGCCTAAATCGGTAATTTCCGCTTTATCTAATTTTAAACCAACTTCTTCAGTAATAAATTTACCCCCAGTTAAAATGGCAATATCTTCTAACATAGCTTTACGACGATCGCCAAATCCCGGCGCTTTAATACCTAGAACATTAAAAGTGCCGCGCAATTTATTAACTACAAATGTTGCTAAAGCTTCACCTTCAATTTCATCAGCAATAATAACTAAATCTTTTTTACCTGATTGCGCCATTTTTTCTAAGAGCGGTAAAATTTCTTGGATTGACGCTATTTTTTTATCAGTAATTAAAATGCTTGGTTCATTAAATTCGGCTTTCATTGACTCGGTATTAGTAATCATATAAGGCGAAACATAACCTTTGTCAAACTGCATGCCTTCAACCACTTCTTTTACTACGCCGAAAGACTGACCTTCTTCAACCGTAATCACGCCATCTTTACCAACCGCCTCCATGGCCTCGGCAATAATATTGCCAATTTCAGAATCATTAGCGCTAATTGATGCTACTTGAGCGATTTCTTCTTTGGTCTTAATAGTTTTACTCATCTTTTTTAAATTAGCCACAATCTCGGCAACCTTATTTTCAATATCTTTCCTTAAATCAATCGGGCTAATACCGCTAGCAACCATTTTTAATCCTTCCGCGATCATCGCTTGAGCTAAAACCGTCGCCGTAGTAGTTCCATCACCAGCTACATCGTTAGTTTTTGAAGCTACTTCTTTAACTAAAGACGCGCCAATATTTTCAAACTTGTCTTCAAGTTCAATTTCTTTAGCTACAGTCACGCCATCTTTAGTAATAGTTGGGCCGCCATAACTTTTTTCAATTACTACATTTCTGCCCTTAGGCCCGAGCGTTACTTTTACTGCGTTAGCTAGTTGATCAACGCCTCTTTTTAAAGCGCCTCTAGCCTTTTCATCATAAATAATTTGTTTTGCCATATTGTTGTATTGTCATTCCGGCCTCCGAGCCGGAATCCAGATTTTATAAAAATAAACATCTTTCTGGATTGCTGGTCAAGCCCGCAATGACAGGTTGATTTAATTAATTAATTTACTCGAGTATTCCTAAAATATCACTTTCGCTAATTATTAAATATTCAACTCCGTCAACTTTTATTTCATCAGGAGAATATTTTTTAAACATAACTTTATCACCGACTTTAACGCTCATAGCGGCTCTCTGACCGTTATCTAATAACTTACCACTGCCAACGGCGACCACTTCGCCTTTTTCTGGCTTTTCTTTATCTATAGTATCAGGAAGTACTATGCCTGATTTAGTAATTTCGTCTTCAGTAATTGGTTTGACCACAATATGATCGTGAATTGGTTTTAACTTCATATTTTTTAGATTATTAATTATTAATTTAGCACTTTAACATTGAGAGTGCTAATCTGTTATTGTATTTTAGCATTTGGTCAACTCTTGTCAAGGTTTACTAAACATTTATAATATTCGCTTATTTTAAATAAAAAAACGAGCTTTAATAGTTCGTTTTTTACAATATTATAATCTTTTATAATTTAATAAATTCAACATTCTCTCCCCCATCCACCAGCTTAACGTAAACTAAAATTATTTCTAAATCAGGATATTTTTGTAAAATTTTAGCCTTAGCTTTTTTTAATTCTTCTTTATGAAAATTCTCTTCGGCGGCTTCGTCGCCATTAAAAACTTTACTACCGCCATAAGCGCCGCAATCCTGATGATTGACGATAACTAATTTTTTAGCATGGTGCAAATCGCAAGGCACGCTAACGCATTGCATGGCGATATCATTTTCAGCACATCCATTAATAGCTTTGGCGGCTCCGGGTAAAGACGGAAAGTCAAAAGATTTAATATCTAATTCTTTTTCTATATACTCTAAAGTCTCGCGCCAAAATCTAAAATCAATACAAGTTAAAACCACCGCTTCGCATGAATGAATACTTTTGAATTTAAATGGTAATTTCATAAACTTAATTGTCATTGCGGGCTTGACCCGCAATCCAGAAACTTGTTCTGCGCGTTGAAACTAGATTCCGGCTCGGAGACCGGAATGACAAAATTATTATTGTATATTTTTTATTTTTCTCCATCTTTTAACTGCTTTTGTTCTCGCTAATTCTCTTTCTATGGCGGCATTAACTTCAGCGAAATTAACATCTTCGCCACGTCTGGCTTTTTCTTTAAGCTCAGCAGCTCTTCTATGAGCTTCTTCAGCTCGATCCATATCAAGTTCTTCGGCTCGCTCAGCCGTGTCGGCTAAAATTACTACTTTATCTTTTAAAACTTCTAAAAATCCTCCGGAGATTGAAATAATTTCATCTTCGCCATTTCTTCTTTTAACATGAATCACTCCTGGCACCAAACTTGATACTAGAGGAATATGATCAGGCAAAACCGTAATCTCTCCGGCTTTAGTCGGTAGAGTAATTTGCTTAATTTCTTCCTTAAGCACAACGCGCTCAGGAGTTACAATTTCAAATTTTATGAATTTATCGCTCATAATTATAATTTTATTTTCCAACGTCCTCGATTCCGCCTTTCATATAAAAATCACCTTCACTTTTTGCATCATGATCGCCTGCTAAAATTTCTTTAAAAGCGCGAATCGTATCGGCCAATTTCACATATTTGCCAGGATGACCGGTAAAAGTTTCGGCCACGGTACAAGGTTGAGACAAAAATCTCTGAATTTTTCTAGCGCGCGCAACTGTAATTTTATCTTCGGCTGATAATTCTTCCATGCCTAAAATAGCAATAATATCTTGTAAATCTTTATATCTTTGTAATACTTTTTGCACAGCTCTGGCAACGTCATAATGCTCTTGGCCGACAATCTTCGGGTCTAAAATTACTGAAGAAGAATCGAGAGGGTCTACTGCCGGATAAATACCTAGTTCTGATAAACCACGGGATAAGACGACCGTAGAATCAAGGTGTCCAAAAGTCGTGGCTGGCGCCGGATCGGTTAAATCGTCAGCCGGTACGTAAACAGCTTGAATGGAAGTAATTGAACCTTTGTCGGTTGAAGTAATACGTTCTTGTAACTCACCCATTTCTGTGGCTAGGGTCGGCTGATAACCTACGGCCGAAGGCATGCGCCCGAGTAAAGCTGATACTTCTGAGCCGGCTTGAGTAAATCTAAAAATATTATCAATAAATAATAAAACGTCTTTATTTTTTTCATCACGGAAATATTCAGCAATAGACAAACCGGATAAAGCCACGCGAGCTCTGGCTCCCGGTGGTTCATTCATCTGACCGAAGACCATGGCTAATTTGTCTATAACTTTAGCTGATTTCATTTCATGATAAAGGTCATTACCTTCGCGAGTTCTTTCGCCTACGCCGGCAAATACAGAAACGCCGCCATGCGCTTTAGCAATATTATTAATCAATTCCTGAATAACTACTGTTTTGCCGACTCCGGCTCCGCCAAATAAACCGACTTTACCGCCTTTTAAAATCGGACAAATTAAATCAATAACTTTAATACCGGTTTCTAAAACTTCAGTTTTGGTTGATTGTGAAACGAATTCAGGAGCGCTGCGATGAATCGGATATCTAATTTTAGTTTTTGCTTCTTCACCGCCGTCAACCGGTTGACCTAAGACATTAAAAATTCTGCCTAAAGTCTCATCACCTACCGGCACGGTAATCCCAGCTCCGGTATTTATAACTTCATCACCGCGCTTAAGCCCGTCGGTTGTTCCCATGGCAATAGTTCTGATTAAATTACCGCCTAAATGTTGTTGGGTTTCTAACACCAACTTATTGCCGTGGTTATCGATTTCCAAGGCCGTATAAATTTCTGGCAATTCACCTTGAAAATGAACATCAACGACAGCACCGATGACTTGTTTAACTATTCCGTTTTTTTGTAATTTTTCGCTCATATTATTAAATTTGAATTATAAATAAATTATTCCGCTAACGCATTAGCTCCGGCGCTGATTTCAGCAATTTCCGACGTTATGCTGGCTTGCCTAGCTTTATTAAATGACAAGGTTAATTCGTCTACCATATCTCCAGCCGCTTCTGTGGCTTGATGCATGGCGGCCATACGCGCTGAATGCTCGGATGCGTTAGATTCAAGTAGCGCCTGGTAAAGCTGGATTTCAATTAAACGCGGCAACATTTCATCTAAAACTTCTTCTGGGCTTGGCTCAAAAGTGTATTCATTAAACTTACCGCTATGTAAATGCTTTCCTTCTTTTTCTTCAATAAATTCTTTATCTAAACCGAGTCTAGTATCTTGCCCGACGATACCTAAATATTCATCAATTTTTTCAATTTCTATTGGTAAAATCTGTTTAACTCTAGGAATCTGTTTACTTGAACTTACAAAATCCGTATAAGCTACCATTACTTTATCATATTTTCCGCTTAAATATTCGCCGATAATTAAATTAGCCACCGGCACAATCTCGTTCACTTCGCTGGCTAAATCTAATTTAGGAAAATCGGCTACGACTGTTTGGCCATGATGATGTACAGCAGCGCCCTTTTTACCGATTAAAACGAATTCGGCTTCAACTATCGCCTGCTCACCTATTTTTTGATATTTATTAATTGACTCATGAACTTTATTAATAATCGCTGTATTAAACCCGCCGCAAAGCCCGCGATTAGAAGTAATTAAAATAATGCCAACTTTTTTTATTTCTTTTCTCGGAGTTAAAAGCTGATGCAACGCTTCGCTATTGCCATTCATGGACTCTGCTAAATTTAAAACCGTCGACCAACTTAAGTTGGCGTAAGTTCTAGTTCTAAGCACAGCCTCAATTGCTTTACGCATTTTGGCCGCCGCTACCATTTCCATGGCTTTAGTAATTTTTCTAGTACTGCTAATTGATTTTATTCTGTTTTTTATATCTCGAGTCGATGGCATACGGTAATAAACTATTCTTTAATTAGATAATCTAAACTACTCTTATAATCATTAATTAAATTTTTCATCTCTTCTTCTAGTTTTTCATTCAAATCTTTTTTCTCATTAATTTCTTTTAAAATTTTCGCTCCGGACGTAGCCGCGTATTTATGTAAACCTGATTCAAAATCAGAAATTTTATCTACCGGCACGTTATCGGTTAAACCATTAATTAAAGCGAAAAAGACTAAAATTTGATTAGCTACTGGCACTGGCGAATATTGTCCTTGTTTAAATATTTCTTGCAGTCTCCGACCGCGCTCTAATTTAGATTTTGTATCTTTATCTAATTCTGAACCGTATTGAGCAAAAGCGGCCAATTCTCTAAACTGCGCGGCTTCAAGTTTCATTTTACCGGCGACTTTTTTCATAGCTTTAATCTGAGCGCTTGAACCGACACGGGAGACGGATAAGCCGGCGTCTACGGCCGGACGACTGCCTTGGTAAAATAATTCTGGCATTAAATAGATTTGACCATCGGTAATAGAAATAACGTTAGTCGGAATATAGGCAGACATATCGCCTGATTGAGTTTCAATAATCGGTAAAGCTGTAATCGAACCGCCGCCGTATTCCTGATTTAATTTGCAAGCTCGTTCAAGTAAACGAGAATGTAAATAGAAAACATCGCCTGGATAAGCTTCACGGCCTGGGGGTCGTCTCAATAATAAAGAAATTTCACGATAAGCTACCGCGTGCTTTGATAAATCATCATAAACTATTAAAACATCCTCGCCTTTATCTAAAAAGTATTCGGCCATAGCGCAACCAGCGTAAGGCGCGATATAAAGTAAAGATGCGGGATCGCTCGCCCCAGCTAAAACAACGGTTGTATATTCAAGCGCGCCGGCCTGCTCAAATTTAGCAACAATGCTTGCGACCTTAGATTCTTTCTGACCGATAGCTACGTAAATACATTTCATGTTCTGACCTTTTTGATTAATAATAGCATCAATGGCAATCGCACTTTTACCAATCTGACGATCGCCAATAATTAATTCTCTTTGACCGCGTCCGATTGGAATAATAGCATCAATGGCCTTAATTCCTGTCTGCACTGGTTGTTTAACTGATTCGCGAGTAATAACGCCTGGAGCAATTTTTTCTACCGGATAAAATTTATCAGCCTGTATTTCACCTTTACCATCAAGCGGCACGCCTAAAGGATTAACTACGCGGCCGATTACTCCGTTACCGACAGGTACTTCTAAAATTTTATTTAAACATCTAACTTCGTCGCCCTCTTTAATGCCGAGATAGTCGCCTAAAATAATAGCGCCGACGCGATCTTCTTCTAAATTTAAAGCCATGCCGTAAACCGAACCGCTAGCAGCTTTAAACTCTAACATTTCCGACATCATAACCTCGGAAATGCCTTCGATGCGGGCGATGCCATCGCCGATTTCCATAACTCGACCAACGGTTTCATGTTTAACACCGGCTTTAAAATTAGTAATTTGTTCTTTAAGTTGTTCAACAATAAAATCTTTTGTATTAGACATATTTTTAAAATTTCTTTTCATGTCATTGCGAGGAGCCTGTAATCAGGCGACGCGGCAATCTCCGGTTCAATGGCACATACGTGGACTTTTACCAGAGATTGCTTCGCTTTTTTCAAAAGCTCGCAATGACAAAAAACTATAAATTATTTAATTAATTTTTCTTTTAAATCAACTAGTTGCAACTTCAAACTCCCATCTACCACTTTATCTCCATACTTAATCACCACTCCGCCTAAAATATCTTTATTAACCTCCTGGCTCATTATAACTTCTTTAGCGCCGGACAATTTAACAATATAATTTTTTAATAATTTAACTGTTTCTTTATTTAACTCTTTAGCGCTTACCGCTTGCGCTTCTATGATGCCGCGTTTATCGTTCCAAATTTTTATAAATTCCGCTATAATTTTTTCGGCTCTAGATAGCTGATTTTTTTTAGCTAAAAGTTCAACAAATTTTTTAATAACAGCTTTAACTTGCGCGGCAGACTGCCCGTCAATCGTTTCATATAAACTTAAAGCGTATTGTTTTGCTGTTATTTTCATGTTATTTTATGATTTTTTTTTATAATTTCATTATCTTTTTTAGCATCAATTTTTTCGTTCAAAACCTTTTCTACCGAGGTGATAACTAAATCCGCCACTTCCTTTTTTATTTCTTTTAAAGTCGCTGCTTTTTCCGCTTGCATTTTCTGCTTTTCCTGATTAATAATCTGACCAATTTCTTCTTTGGCGCGCTTAATCTCAGCTTGCTTTTTGATATCCGCATCAAACGCAGCTTTTTCCAATATTGAATTAGCCTGTTTTTTAGCTTCACTTATAACTTGGTTAAAATCTTTTTCCGTTTCAGCTAATTTTTCTTCAATTTTTTTAGCATCATCTAAACTTTTAGCGATTTTACTTGTCCTTTCCGCCATAACTTTTACTAACGGCTTGAAAGCAAACCAATATAAAACTAAAAACACGATAGTAAAATTTACAATCTGGGCGATAATTAATTTAACATCAAGATGAAAAGTTTCAATTATATTTTCCATATATAATAATTAATTTATAATATTGCCACTATCCCGAAAAATCGGGACAGTACGCAAAATTACAAACTATTCTAGCTAATACTGAAAGCTATAACCAAAGCGTAAATAGCAATAGCTTCGGCAAAAGCGGCAGCGATTAACATGATAATCATAACTTTACCTGAAGCTTCAGGATTACGTCCGACAGCTTCTACGGCTTTAGCGCCGATCATACCAACACCTAAGCCCGGTCCGATGGCTCCTAAGCCAATGGCCAAAGCTTTAGCTAACATTACTGTGTCCATAGATTTAAATTTAAATAAATTATAATAAATTTTTTATTTTTAATGCTCTTCTTCGGTTGACATCATAGTTAAATAAGTCAGAATCAACATAGCAAAAATTAAAGCCTGAATTACGCCAACCATAATTTCTAAAAACATAAAGGGCAACGGCAAGCCAAAAGCTAAAATAGCAGCCATAGAGGCAATTAAAACTTCTCCAGCGAAAATATTACCGAAAAGACGAAAGGCTAGGCTGATAATTTTAGCTAATTCACTAACGATTTCTAATAAACCAACAAAAACTTTAATCGGATTAACTATTAAAACTGACGGATCTTTAAAAACTTTTTTAGGAATAGCCGCTAAAGCTTTAAGATTAATGAACTTATTAAAATATTTCCAAAAACCAATAGAAATAATACCAAAAATATGGCTAGCGACTACGCCGATTAAAGCTAAGGCTAAAGTAGTATTTAAATCAGCCGTACCGCCGCGAAAAAATGGCACAAAAACTTTTTTACCATGTTCTGAAATTACCTGTCCAACCGAACCTATACCGGGCAAAAGTCCGAGCCAATTATTTAACAAAATAAAAACAAAAAAACTAAAAATAAAAGGAAAAAAATTCAAAGTTTTTTCTCTTGAACCGGTTACTGAATCAAAAACATCAAACAACATTTCTAAAACTGCTTCTAAACCATTCTGTATACCTTTTGGTATTAATTTTATTCTAGATTTAAAAAACAAGCCGAATACAACAATCACCAATACTACCAACCAAGTATTAAGTAAAGAATTAGTTATAGTAAAATTGCCGAAATGGAAAATTGGTTCGGCATAAAGAGTATGTTCGCTGGTAATTTCGCTGGTTCCGTTTGTCATGTTTATAAAATAATTAGGAGGTAAAACAAAATATTTGGCTTAACCCAAATATTTTTTAAATATCTATTTTTTGTCTATTTTCTTTAACTCTTTTATAGTATTAGAAACTAAACCGATCATTGAAATCGTAAAAGCAAGGCCGATACAAACTAAGAATATCCAAGGCGCGCTATTATATTTTTTATCTAACCATTCTCCTAAATATAAAGCGACAATAATCGGCACCGCAATCCAAACAGATAATTTTAAAAACATCATTATGGCCGGTTGCCACCAAGCAGTTTTTACATTCTTTTTCAGATCCTGGTCGGCCATATTTTTTAAAAAAATAACCAAGGGCTAAATAGTCCTTGAATTATCGCTAGTTATACACACCTATCCACTTCTTTTATACCGCAAAAAGCAAAAACAGTCAATCCCCTAATATTTTTAAATATTGAATAATTCTCTAGCATTTTTTGTGCTAATATCAGCTACTTTTTCTAAGCTTAAATTCTTAATTTCCGCGATTCTTTCCGCAACTTTCTTAACTAAGGCCGGTTCGTTCCTTTTTCCCCTAAAAGGTTCTGGTGTCATATATGGGCAATCAGTTTCAACCATAAACTTATCATTAGGTATACGACGGATCAAATCGTCCCATTTTGCGGAAAAAGTTATCAACCCAGTAAAAGATATATTTAAACCCAAACCAAAATATTGCCAGGCTAATTCTTCGTCTCCGGAAAAACAATGCATCACGCCCCAAGCTTTATCTTTGGGTAAACTATCTTTATAATTTTTTTTAAATTTTGTTAAAATTTCTAACATATCGTCGTGAGCCTGGCGGCAGTGTATTATAACCGGCAATTTTAAATTTTTAGCAAGTTCAAGTTGTTTTGTAAAAATTTCTTTTTGTTTTTGTTTAGCCGTAGCAATATCAACTTCAGTATCTATATGATAATAATCTAAACCGATTTCTCCTATGGCAACAACTTTTTTAAACTGCGCCAATTTTTCATAAACATCATAACTAAATTCTTCACCACGCGCGTTAAAATCATAATCATCGCCTTCAACTTTTTGAGCGCTAGTGTGAATTGGATGTAAACCTACCGCGGCGTAAACTCCCTTTTCATATTTATTAGCATACTCTAAAGCGCGCTTAGAAGTTTTTACTTCTGAACCAACTAAAATCATCCAGGTGTCATCTTTTAAAGAACGACGAATCACTTCGTCGGCGTCATCTTTAAAAGCTTTAAAATTTACATGCGCATGAGTATCAATAAGCATAAAAACTATTTTTTATATCTTTGATTATTTTGATTATATAATAATATTATTTAAAAATTTAGACGGGTTAATTTTCAATTACCAATTTTAAATTTTCAAACAATTTTCAATGAATTAATTTTCAATTGATAATTTAATAATTGATCATTTATTGAAAATTGGTCATTGATAATTGATAATTTATATTATTTTCTAATTACTTTTATATTCCCAATATCTCTAATATCAACTAATCTTGAGGGTTTAATTCTTTTGCACTCCCCCGCGTCAATTACTAGATCGGGTAAATATTTAAAATATTTCTCTAAATTTTCTACATTAGTAAGGGGCTTTTCTCCTTTTTTATTTAAACTAGTGGAAACAATTGGAAAACCGGCTCCACTAATTATTTTAATTAAAAAATCATTATCCGGCAATCTAACGGCTAGACTATTTTGTCCTCCGGTCAGCTCGGCTGGTAAAATTGGCTTGCGTTTTAAAATAACCGTAACCGGGCCGGGCCAAACATCACGTAAATATTTTTCCTGTTCTTGATTAAAAAAACAATATTTCTGTAACATTTTAAAATCGCTCATTAAGACTAATAAAGGCTTATTAATTTTTTCCTCTTTTATTTTATTAATCTTTTTTATAGCCTCGGCATTACCAGCATCACAACCTAAGCCACAAACCGTATCAGTCGGATAAGCAATAACCTGTCCGCGCTTTAAATAATCCACAATTAAATCAACGTCGGTTTGAATAATTTTATTTAAATTTATTTTTATAGTTTGCATAAAAAATTTTGTCATTCCGGCAAAAATGAAAATTACTTTTATTATACTGCTTAAATCAACTCCTTAATTTTATCTAACAACCCTGGTAAAAACGGCGTGACGCTTTTAGCAAAGCCAACCAAAAATGGCGCAACTTTTGAACCAACCAACCAGCCGCTAAGTGAAGTTTGCGAAATAAATAATAAAGCTAAGCCTAAAACCAAACCGCCTTCAATAAAGCCTAACGCCGCGCCAGCTAAACGATTAATGGTTTTTAAAAATGGAATGATAGAAATTAAATCAAAAGCTTTATCAAGCAAAGCAAAACCAAAACCTACTAACCGGTTAATTATTGTGAAGACGATGAAAAAAGTAATAATTTTGCCGGCTAATTCATGGCCGAAAAATAAATTTTTTACCCATTCAAAAACATCTAAATAAGAAATCATGGTAAGCCAAAGACCCCCAACCATACCAACCAATGAACCAATCGTTCTAATTAAACCAAAAAATAAACCATAAAAAACAAAACCAGCGATGATAATTATTAATACCACGTCAAAAATGCCCATAAATTATAATTTAAAAATTAAAATTTATTTTATCTGGTAGCGCCGGAATAAGCGATCGCCTGTAAGATATTCCATTCTTCAGTTGTTTGCGGCATATGCTCAAAAATACCATTAAATATTTCTAAAGCATTTCGTTCGGTTATTAATTTTCTGTTGGTTGCTTTTTGTCTTAATCCATAAGCCATAATGGTAACGGCTGCGCTGTCATGGATATTTTCCATATTAGGATCGCGTCCATATACTTTTATGAAACTTTCTTTAGCCGCGTTTAAAGCTTCTTCGCTAACTTTACTTGGCCAGCGACCATTGGCAATTTTTATGACATCGGCCAATTCGCTATCATCTCCAGGTAATTCGCCGTATGCTTCTTTATATGAATTAATTACCGCCGCTCTTTCGCCAGCGCCTAATTTTTTAGTATTATCATCTACACCGTATGTTATAAAACTATTTATTGCGCTTTGCATGGCTTCAGAAATTTTACTCATTTCACTTACCAACTTGCTCAAATATTGTATTTCGGCTTGTTGTTCTTTTACTAAATTTCGAAGTTCTTCTAACTCAGCTAAAATTTGATCTAGTTGATTATTACTTAATTTTTCTGCTGTTTCTTCAATCTTGGCTATCTCACTATCTTTTATTAATTGAACATATAATTCATTACTATAAACGCCGCATTTCCCGCTCAAATATTCACACACTCTTACATAATATTTCCCATCGCCGGAAAAAGCATCAATGCTATCAGATAATTTATTTGGGTCAGAATAATAATGATATTGATCGCCTTCTCTGGTCGGATAAGTCGGATGTTCATTTTTTGACCAAACTACTTTATAACCTTGAGCTGAAGTTCCATCAACTTTCCAGGTTAAATTTTTTCCATCATAATTTTCATCACTTAAAGTAATAGAAGTAACTCCATTATAGCTACCACCAGAAGATAAATTTAAGGTAATTTGATTACTATATGTTCCGCATTTACCGCCTAAATATTCACAAACTCGGACATAATAAGCGCCTGAACCATCAAACGCATCTAAAGTATCGCTGATTGTATTTTTATCAGAATAATAATGATATTGATCGCCTGCGCGGCAAGGATAAACCGGACTTTGATTTTTCGACCAAACTACTTTAAAACCTTGTGAAGAAACTCCATCAACCGTCCAATTAATTTTATTAGCGCTGCCAGAAACCGTGATTGAATTCACTATGCTAGTAGGCGCGTCCGAATCAGAGCTATAAGTCGCTCCGGCTAAATTAACAGTAAACAAAAACATTGTTAGCATTATTGCTAATACAAAAACTTTTTTGTTTTTTTTCATAAATTTTTATTTAAATTATTAATTAAATTCTCGGGAATAAAGCTTCACCTTTTTTAATCTGCTTAGCGCTAAATTGTTTAATAATTTTTTCTGACATAGTCGGCATAAAAGGCTTTAACAAATCGGCTGCATTTAATATATCTTGGGCTAGCGGTTCTAATGTTTTCTTTATTTCTTCTTTATCTTCCATTTTCCAAGGCTTTTTATCGCTTAAAACTTCGTCAGCCGTTCTAAGTTTCTGCCAAATTAATTTTAATGCTTCATCAAATTTAAAATCTTGCATGCTCGCTTGATAAACTTTAGTTAATTTTTTATCACTACCAATTTCCAATTTAACTTCTAAATTATTTTTTTCAATCAAATTAGAAACTCGCGCCGTTAAATTACCTAAACCGTTAGCTAAATCTGCATTATATTTATCGTCAAATTTTTCCCAGCTAATGTCTCCGTCATTACCGAATACTGCTGCGCTCATTATTAAATAGCGCGTGGCGTCAACCCCGTATTTTTTGATTAAATCAGCCGGCGCAATTACATTACCTAATGATTTACTCATTTTTTGTCCATTAATTTGAAAATAACCATGAATAAAAATTATTTCTGGCACCGGTAGATCTAAAGATAAAAGCATGGCCGGCCAAATAGTAGTATGAACGCGTAAAATATCTTTACTCATAAGTTGAACGGTAGGCGGCCATAATTCTGGTGTCTTACCTGCGGTTCCATCCCAGCCCTCGCCTCGCTTCGCGGGCGAAGCGGGCAAACCAGTTAAATAATTTAAAAAAGCATCAGCCCAAACATAAACCGTGTGCGATTTATCCCATGGGACAGGAATGCCCCAGCTAACATTTTTTCTAGAAAATGAAACATCCTCTAAGCCTTCTTTTTCATAAAAACTTATCATTTCATTTTTACGATTAGCCGGCAAAATTTTTAATTCATCTTTTTTAATTTTTTCTAAAAGTTCATCCTGATATTTTGATAATTTAAAAGTATAACATTCTTCGCTCATTTTTTCCGGCGCAACTTTATGATCCGGGCATAACCCATCGACTAAATCGCGTTCGCTTTTATATTGTTCACAGCCGCGGCAATATAAGCCTTCATATTTGCTTAAATAAATATCGCCTTTATCGTACATATACTGCAAAGCCTTCCCGACGGCCTTTATGTGCGCTTCATCAGTAGTCCGCAAAAAATTATCATTAGAAATATTTAATTCTTTCCAAGCCTCTTTAAAAGCGGTGGCAATTTTATCTGTATAAACTTGCGGCTCCAACTTCATTTCTTTAGCTTTGGTTTCAATTTTAGCTCCATGTTCGTCCGTGCCAGTCAAGAAAAAAGTTTCATCGCCTAGCTCACGATGATAGCGCGCTAAAACATCAGCCGCTAAAGTAGTATAGGTATGTCCGATATGCGGCAAATCATTAACATAAAAAATTGGCGTGGTAATATAGAATTTTTTCATATTTTTATATTGTCATTGCGAGCGACCAAAGGGAGCGCGGCAATCTCACATACTATTTTTCAAACTTAAAGTTTATTTTATAGAAAGAAATTTTATTTAATAAAATTGTTCGTGAGATTGCTTCGTCGCCTGATTACAGGCTCCTCGCAATAACATAATTGTTTTTACTTCCCCACTATTACTACGAACTCCCCTTTTTGATCGTTAGAATTATTTTTTATTTTTTCAATAATTTTATTAATCTCTCCGCGATAAACCGTCTCGTGCATTTTTGAAAGTTCGCGGCAAACCACAACTGATGTTAAATTTATCGGTTTAGCTTCTGATTCTCCCTTTTTATTTATTTCCATATTTTCTGCGGCCGCTTTTTTTAACTCTTCAAGAAAATGTATGATGCGATGCTTTGATTCATAAACTACCGCCGGATAATCGCTAGCTAAAATTCGTTTAATAAAAGTTTGTCGGCCCTTTTTATGAGGCGGAAAACCCATAAAAATAAATTTATCGGTCGGCATGCCTGAAATAGAAAGCGAAGCGGTCACGGCCGATGGCCCAGGGACAGATTCAACTTTTATGTCCTCGCCAAATTTTTCAATAACCGCCTGAACTAATTTACCGCAGGGATCGGAAATACCGGGCGTACCAGCGTCCGACACAAGCGCTAAATTTTTTCCGTTAGCCAATAAATCAATAATCTGCTTAACCTTAATTTCACTAGAATGTTGGTGATAAGAAATAGTTGGGGTTTTTACATTATAATGCGCTAACAATTTTCCGGTAACGCGAGTATCTTCACATAAAATAAAATCAACTTCGCCTAAAATGCGAAGCGCCCTAAAACTTATATCTTCTAAATTGCCAATCGGCGTACCGACGATATATAGAGTTGGCATATTTTTACATTATTTCTTCTTTCCTTTCTCTTACGTACTTAGTCCATTCTTCGGCGATATCAACAAAAATTTTGAATGGCGCTTCAATAATAAAATCTAAAATGAAAACGAAAAAATTAATTCTAGCGAATTTTTCATTAAGCCATTTACCAACTTCAATAATTGGCACATAGAAAAAATCTATAATAAAAGAAAAAATATTTTCTTTATTTTCAATCACATACATCTCTCTGGCAACCTTTCTGATCCTTAAACTAAAAAAACTAACTAGAGTTAGGAAGAAAAGGAAAATTATAATACTTACAAAAGTAAAATGAATTTTATCTAAAAGATAAATTACTAAACCAAAGGTTATAAAAAAAGTAATTGAATAGATTAAAGTAAAAACGGTTGTGGAATTTTTACTGCGCTTTGTCGGCTGTCTTAAAACTATCGGTTCTTTTCGCTCTTTTTCCTTAAAAACAACTTCTTCAACGCCCTGAACAATTTTTTGCGTATTGGCTTCTGACGGCGTTCTCGTAAATAAGACTATCACGAATAATAATAACGGCGGAAAAGTTATATTTATGGCTAAAGAAGTATAATTTAAAATTTCACCAAACCATAAAGTAACCGGCACTTCAAGTATAAAAGCTAAAACCATTTTTGTTAAAAAAATATAAATGATACTTCTAACAGCGGCTCGACGCAATTTTACCTTAGCTTCCTGATATCTGATTTGCGTAAATTTTTTAACTAGACGAGGAAAAGCTTTGGGATCGCTCTTAAAGCTCTCGTAAACTCCTACCGGATTATCGCTTATAACATCATTTAGAACTGTAAAATAAACCGCATAACGATTAACAATTTTATTTAATTGCGCGGCCAAAGGATGATTCATCTGTTTTTCAATTTCTGATTTCATAGCCTCAAGATGATCGGCTAAATATCTTATTTCTTTATCGGTTGCCTTATGCCAGTTGGCATTATAATACTTAACTAATAAAAATTCTAACATGTCATTATCAAACTTCATGAAAATCCGATGGATGCTAAGATATATTTGAATCTCCCTATCAGCTTGGTAAACTGAACTGCCGGGTAAAATAATTTGCCCTGATAATAATTCATAAATATTACCAATGGCGACTTGCATCACCGGATCCGTATTTAATTTTTCTTCTATTTCCGAAGCTGCTAAATTAAAAATCCATTGGCTAATTTTATCTTTTGTTTTTTCGTCAGTAATTTTAGCTAAGCCATAAAGCCTTAAATCTAAATACTTTCTTATAACAACGGCGATTTCACCAATTTTAGTTTCCGGCAACTTATTATTAGGCAAATAACCGGCCCTAATTAATTCAACCAACAAACTTTTAGCTAATTCTTCATCATTAATAGCTTTTAACGAACCTTCAATCAAAATCTGCCGTTTTAAATTTCTTAAAATTGAGTTTTTTCTTAATAAATATTCTTCTTTGTAATCAACTGAATTGCGAATTTTTTCATAATAAAAAGCTAACCGAGAAATTAATTCGGAAACCTTTACTTTCGGCATATCGTCGTCTTCTTCCGGCTTATTTTTTTCCTGATAGATTATTTGAAATAATTTTTTTACATTTTCATTGGGCGTAAAAATTACTTCTTCTTTCTTGGAAATAGTTGGATTTGGAGACATATTGTTTATCTATAAATTTTATCCTACTTAAGCTAATTTATTAATTTTATAATAACATTTATCGCTCTAAAAATCAAGGCGGGAAAATTTTCCCGCCTTGGCAATTAGCTATTTAATTTTTAACTATAATTTGTGTTTTTTCTGGCTATGCCAGATCTCGCGTAGCGAGACAATTGCTTTCTTAAACCGCCAAGTCTTATAAGCTAAATAAAAAAACATATAGGCTACTACTATAACGAAAAGGCCTATTACCAGTCTTAGAAAAAAATCTGTCCAAACGATTAAAATCGCGGCAATTATTAAAATCGCGCCCGAAGCGACAAAATTAATAATTGTGCCGTCGATTGTCGCTTTAATTTGTTTAAATAAATTTTGCATAAATTTTATAGTTATATAATATATTATATTATAACATTTATTCATAATCTTTAAAATACTCTAATAATTTTTGCCTTTTAAAAATTACATAAATTATCAAAAACAACGGCACGGTCAACCAAATTAATTTAAAGTGCGGATAAAAAAGCCATAACGTAAAATCAATTACTAGCCAATGGTAAATATAAATAGCCAAGGTATTATCCCCTAGTAACCTAACTAAACTTAATAAATAATTTACTGCCGGCCGACGAGCTCTTTCTAAAAAATAAAAAATATAAATCAAACCATACATAAAAGCAAAACTGGCAAAAACATAAAATAACTTAAGAGGATACATTTGTCCAGAAAAATTAACCGAACTAAAATTATTAAATTGCAAAACGCCAGTAACCATAGCGATAACCGAAAATAACAATAATAATTTACCCTTATACTTCTCGAAACCAATCATACTTAAATAAAAACAAATTAAAAAAGGCGTAAGCCAAAGCATTAAAGGAAACATAACATTATTTTTAGCGTAAAGAAAATTCGTCAACCAATTTCCTGATATTGGGGAAAAATAACCAAAGTAAACAACAACGCCAATTAAAACACCAATTAGTAATTTGGCATACTTGGTTTTTGATAAATACAAAAATAATGGCGAGATAATTAAAAAAACTCCGATAGTTAAAATAATGGCGATGGGCACAGTAAAAGATTGCAAAGATAAAATATTCATTAAATTCATTTTGCCTTGAGAAATAAACTGAAAATAATAAGGCTCTGTCGAAAAATTAAAAATAAATAATTTTATAATATTATATAAAAAATAAACAGCGATTAACTCGCCGCCTCGCCTAAATAATCGTTTTGTCGCTGTAAATAAATCATATTTACCATAAGCCACATAGACTAAACTGCCAGATATAGCAATAAAGAATAGAACGCTTGGATAAAGTAATTCCTTAAAATAAAGGCTAGATTTAGATAAAATTAAATTAGACCAATCAATTAAATGTATTAATATTATACAAATAATGGCCCAACCTTTAATATAAGAAAAATAATTATTGCGCTTAGTTTTTGTTTTAGTTATTTGTTCCATAATAATCAACCTAACTCAAAGCTATAAACATAGCGATACTTGATAAAAACACCACCGTAAAAGCTATCCAAAGAAGTGTTTTAGATAACAAACCACTCTTATGCCTACCCATAATTTTTTTATCGCTGGCAATTTTATTAATTAAAAATAACAAAGGCACGGAAACTACTCCGTTAATCACGGCCGTAAAAACTAAAGCTTTTATCGGATCAATGCCAACATAATTAATCATTAAACCGATCATGGTAGCGGCGGTAATAACCCCATAAAAACCATGGGCTTTTCTAAATTTAAGATTCAATCCTTCGCGCCAATTAAACGCTTCTGAAACCGCGTAAGAAGCTGAAGCCGAAAGTACTGGAACTGATAAAAGACCTAAACCTACTATACCAAAAGCAAATATAGCTTTTGCCCATAACCCAGCGTTAGGAAAAGTATTAACTAAAGGTTCTAGCGCTCTGGCTGCATCAGCTGCTGTTTCAATTTCAGCTAAACCATTATTATGAAGAACTGTTCCGGCTACCACAATAATACACCAAGCGGCAATTTGCGAAAATAACATCCCTATAAAATTATCTAATCTTAAGTGACGCAAAAAATTATTATCTATTTTAGGATGACCATTATTAAATATGTGATGTTTTTTTTCTTCTTCCACTTCTTCTGAAGCTTGCCAAAAAAACATATAAGGAGAAATAGTAGTGCCTAAAACTCCTACTATGATAAATAAAAAACTAAAACTAAATTCAATGCGTGGTATAAAAGTAGCTTTTAAAATTTCCAGCCACGGATTATTAATAAGAAAAACTGTAATTGGGTAAGCAATTAATGATAAAGCGCACCATTTTAAAACTTTAGAGTAAATTCTATAAGATAAAAAAATCTCTAAAAATAAAATTAAAAAAGTAAAAAATAAAGCTAGTATGGTAAAATTTGCCGGTATTAATAATTGCGTAGCTTCAGCCATAGCGCCTATATCGGCTCCAATATTTATAGTGTTAGCTACTAAAATTAAAGCTACGGCAAAAAATAAAACTTTTTTGCTGTAATGTTTTTTTATAACAGCGGCTATGCCTTTGCCGGTTACGGCTCCGATACGCGCGCATGCTTCTTGCACCGCCGTTAATAAAGGCAATATGCATATTATGGTCCAAAGTTGATTATAACCAAATTTAGCGCCGGCCTGAGTATAGGTCGCGATGCCTGATGGATCATCATCGGCCGCGCCGGTAATCACGCCCGGTCCAACTATTTTAAAAACTTTTTTAATTTTTTGAAGTAATTTCATACTATTAATTATACTATATTTTAAAATTTACCGCTAACTATTTATAAAAAAACAGAGGCTAAAGCCTCTGTTTATATTTTAACGATTATTTTATTTTACTCTAAGCGCTTTCGTTCTGTCGTTTTTAGTTAAATACATTTTTCGCAATCTTATATTTTTAGGAGTAACTTCTAAATATTCATCTTCTTTCATAATGCCTAAACCTCGTTCTAAGGTAATTTCATAAGGCGGGATAAGTCTAATAGCTTCATCAGCTCCGGAAGCGCGCATATTAGTTAATTGCTTACCTTTAATAGGATTAACATCTAAATCATTACCTTAGCAACATTGCCAACCACCATACCTTCATAAACTTCAGTATTAGCATCAATATATAAAGTGCCGCGCTCTTGAAGATTCCATAAAGAAAACGCCAAAGCTTTACCCGAAGCCATAGAGACCATTGAACCTAATTCGCTTTTAGCAATTTCTCCTGCGTATGGCTTAAAACCAGCCATATGCGTACAAATTATCCCCTCACCTCTAGTATCAACTACAAACTCATTACGATAACCGAGTAATCCTCTAACCGGAATTTCAAAAACCATTCTAATACCGGCGTGCTCAGGATTCATTTCTTTCATTAAACCTTTTCTCTTGGCCATTTTTTCAATTACAACACCAGATGATTCCTGTGGCACATCAATAGTTACTTCTTCAAAAGGTTCAAGTTTAACGCCGTTCTCTTCTTTAATAATTACTGTCGGCTGAGAAACTTGCAATTCAAAACCTTCACGGCGCATATTTTCTAATAATATAGCAATATGTAATTCCCCTCTGCCATAAACCTTATAATAATCTCCGGCGCTAAAATCAATTTTTAAACCAACATTTACTTCTAATTCTTTTTCTAGTCTTTCTTTAATTTGCCGACTGGTAACATATTTACCGTCACGACCAGCGAAAGGAGAATTATTAACTAAAAAGTTTAATGAAATAGTCGGTTGGTCTACTAAGATGGCCGGCAATGCTTCTTGGTCGGCAGTTAAACAAATAGTTTCACCAATATCAATATTGGGCAATCCGGCAATCATAACAATATCTCCGGCGCTAGCTTGTTTAACTTCTTTTCTTAAAATACCCTGAAAAGTAAATAATTTACCAATTTTACCGGTTCTAATTTCTCCGTTCGGATTTTTAATTATCACATTATCAGCTTGATTAACCACACCTTCGTAAATTCTGCCGATAGCTAAACGACCGATAAAATTATCGTAAGCCAAATTAAAAGGTTGAATTCTTAAAGGCAATTTAGTTCCTTCTTTGGATGAAGCTGGTTTAACTTTCTCTAAAATAATATCTAATAAAGGATTTAAATTTTCGCTTTTATCATCCATATTTCTTTTAGCGATACCTTGACGAGCAATAGCATAAACGGTAGTAAAATTAAGTTGCTCGTCGTTCGCGCCTAAATCTAAAAATAATTCATAAACTTTTTCTAAAGTCCATTCAACTCTAGCGGCCGGCTTATCAATTTTATTTATTACTACGATTGGTTTTAAACCTAGTTGTAGAGACTTTTTTAAAACAAACTTAGTCTGCGGCATCGGACCTTCTTGCGCATCCACAACTAAAAGAACCGAGTCAATTGATCTTAAAACTCGTTCTACTTCCGAACCGAAATCAGCATGTCCAGGCGTATCAACAATATTTATTTTAGCGCCCTTATATATTACTGAAGTATTTTTTGAATAAATTGTTATGCCTCGCTCAAGCTCTAGAGCGTTTGAATCCATGCTTACGCCAGACTCAGTCATGCCTGTTTGTTGCATTAACCTGTCCGTTAAAGTAGTTTTCCCATGATCTACATGAGCAATAATAGCGATATTTCTTATTTCCATATGTTGTAATTTTACCATTTACTATCAAATAAAATTTTATGGCCGTAGAGCTTCGCTCGCCCGCCTAGACTCGCTAGGCGAGGCTGGCTATAAAATTTATATTTGATACCTTTTATTTTTTGTTTATCCCCTTGCGGGGAAAATATTATTTATCCCTTTAGGGGAAAACTTTTTCAAAAAAAGTTTTTAAAGGTTTTGTAAATAAAAAGCGCCCCACAAGCCAGGCAACTTTATTGTATCACTATACATTCTTTTTAAATAAAAGTCAAATCAATAAAAATTTTTAAAATTAAAAATAATATTATTTTACACCTTTTTTGGGTTTAAATCGCCTAATTTTTTTTCTAAACGATCGCCTGGCTGGCATTGTTTATACATTTCACTAGCTACTGCCACATTTCTAATCTTACCGTCATCGGTCTTAACTACTAATGTATAAAAATGTTCAGTGCGGCCAAACCTCTCGCCGATTTCATGATCTTTTTTTTCAAAATATTTTTTATCTTGAACTGTGCCGATCCAATAATCTTTCTTTGTTTTTCTCACCATCTTTAAAATAAAAGCGACAAACGCAAAAATTAGAGCGCCGAAGATTACAAAAAAAATAATTATTGGAGCAAAAACGCATGACTTTCCCATATAATTTATTTTAAAAATTACATTATAATTTTTCGGGTTTGGCTTCTACTGGGGTAAGATCTGAAAAATCCCTTAAACTTTTTCGCTTCTTTTGAAATTCTTCAGCGTCAAGGTAGCCGACAAATTTATTATATTGGGAGTGAGGATTTTCTATCCGCCTGGCATATTTTATGGGACACCAAAATCTTTCCGTGCGGCCGCCGATTTCAACTGAATAACGAAAAACATTATTGACATAACTACAATAAATGCAATTAAATTTTTCTAACCAGTTTAAATAAGGTAAAAGCTGCCGATCATAAATAAAAAACTCTTTTCCATTAACTAAAGGTATGCCGTAAATTCTAAAACAAACTTTATGATAAATTTCTATAAAAAAATGTAAAATTATAACCGGAAAAAACATGCCATAAATAAATGGCATGCTAAAAAGATATTTAAAATTGATCGGCCAAATTGTTTTTAAAAATCCAACTCGCCAGATTTTAAGTTTTTCACGCCTTAATTCAATTTCTTTAATTAAATTTTTTGTGCCGGCGACCGACTCAATAGCGCTATTAAAAGCTTTTCGCACATCATCATTTAATTTTTCTAACTTACTAACGCCCATCTCTTTACTTTCCGTAATAACCTTTTCTACTTTTTTAATTTTTTCTAAAAGTTCTTTTTTCATAATTATTTCTGCTTTCATCAAATTATTAAACTAAACTTCTTTAACGACCGCGGTTTCTAGGCCCAATTCTTTTGGTTTAAGGTGCAAAATTTTTACTGTTATATATTTAGTAATATATTTTACCAAAAAATTTACATAAGACTTAATTAATTCAAAAAATGTTTTTGGCGCAGTAACATTTTTAAATTTACCGTATTTTATAGCTTGAAATATACTCTCGGGCGTGCAATCTACCGCCTCAATAATAGCAAAATCAGTATTGAGCTTTTTAAGAATATGAACATCAGCCGTTGAGATGATTGGTTTTTGAAAATGAGCCGCAATATTTCCGGCTTTTTTATTATTAAAATTATATTTTTGCGAATAAGAACATGAGTATTCAATCGCATCAAATAAATCAATGTATTTTTTTAATTTTCTAGCGCCTATGGAAATAAAGCGAGTGTAAGCCGGGTGCGGAGCTAAAATAAATATTTCTGGATGTTCCTTCTTGTATTGTAAAAGTTGCTTTAAAGTTTTAACTTTTTCTACGCTTTTGTCGCAATTTAAAATAATAACGTGCTTATTTAAAACACGCCCCAAGCCTCGTTCAACGCCGGGGATTAAAAGTATGCCTTTCTTTTTGGCATATTCAGCAAATTCTTCTTTAAAAACAAATTTATTATGAGGCGTGAAACCTAAAACTTTAAATCCGCTCTTTTCCGCCTCATCAATCAAATCATAAACATTATAGTTTATAATATGACCATCTTTTTTGTCTTCGCTGGTATGGATATGTAGACTAGCTTTTAAATGCATGAAATAATTATATCTTAAATTATTATTTACAACAAACTATTGTAAAATTAGCGCCCCAAAGTAATATTATCAAAAATTATTTTTTCCCAAAGCGCTTGACCGGCCGCCGAAGGGTGAAATTCATCTAAAGCATAATAAAATTTATCTTGAGAGAATATCGCCTTGGTCGGCTCAGCAATATCTATATATGTTATATTATACCCCTTAGCTAATTCTTTGATAATTTCATTAAATTCAGCTGTTCTCTGGCTTGAATAATAATTAAATGGCGCAATAAAAACATCGTCGCCAATATACGGCAAGCTAACAGCGTAAATTTTAGCTTTAGTTTCTTTAGTTAAACGATCTAAAATAAATTGATAATTTTTTTTAAATTTTTCTTGACTATAAAAACCATGGATATCGTTAATGCCGATGAGTAAAGTAATAATCTGTGGATTTGAAGTTATAGACTGATCTAATAAATTTTCTATTAAATCGTCTGTGCGATAACCCGGATAAGAAAAATTTTTTAACGACACCTTTTTACCATCGGATGATAAATCTTTCGCTAATAAATAAGGAAATGAATCTTCATATTTGTTTAAACCCATACCCGAGGTTAAGCTATCACCTAGAGCGGCGTATTTTAAACTTTCTCCCGTAGCCTCGCCATTAAATTCATAAGAATGTTGAGCGGCTGGAGCTTTTAAACCTGTGCGGTTAAACATATAATAAGTATAAGCATTGGCTAAATATAAATATAAGCCCACGGCTAAAATTAAAACTATAATGATAATTAATGGTTTTTTCATTTTCATAAATTCTAAACCAACGGTTGGGCGCAATGTGAGCAACGTTTAGCTTCGAGCGGAACTTCGCTTAAACATTCTGGACATTTTTTAGTGCTTGGATCGGCCGGCGCTCCTTTATGGGATCGCGCGACTAGTAAATTAATCGGCTTTACCACAAAGAAAAAAATCGTCACCGCCATAAGAGCAAACGAAATTAAAGCATTAAAAAAATCTCCATAAGCAAATTTACTGCCGTTGATCGTAAAAAAAAGTCCGGAAAAATCAGGCACTCTAGCGATTGCCGCAATTAGCGGAGTTAAAAAATCTTTAACTAGCGCCGTTACAACCGCGCTAAAAGAAGCGCCGACTACTACGCCAACAGCTAAATCAACAACATTACCTCGCAATAAAAATTGCTTAAATTCTTTTAGAATAGACATATAAAAATTTAAATAATTATTCGGTGGTAACTCCGTCAAATTCTGCTTCTTGAGCTTCGGTTTCGGCTTTAGTCGCGCGCACGACTCCATCTTTATGATGCGCTGGGGAATAAATCGTATATAATTTAAGATCATCTGTTTCTGAAACATTAATAATATTATGCTCTGCCCCAGCCGGCACAACTATAACCGAACCATCTTTTAAATCATATTCATTACCGTCAATAATACACTTACCTTGACCTTTTTCAAAACGAAAAAATTGATCATTTTCTTCATGCACTTCCATGCCAATTTCTTCCTTTGGTTTTAAAGACATTAAAACTAGCTGGCTATGTTTACCAGTATAAAGCACTTTACGAAAATTATTATTTTCCAAAGTATCTTTTTCAATATTTGTATTAAATCCTTTCATAATTTTAATTTAGTTAATTAATTATAAAAAATAAATTATTTTATCCCCGCGCCTAAAATAACGGTTGTCTTATCATCGCTTTTACTAATAAAAACAGAGGCCGTACGATTATCTTTTTCAGCCGCTATGCTAGCAGATTCGCCAAAATTCATGGTGCCGGTAATTTTCCAATCTTGTTTTTTAAACTCGTCCTGATAAATAGCAAACGCCTCATCTAAACTTTTATTAATTTCAATCGAAACAGTAAAGCCTTTATTGGCCTGATCGGACATAGCAGCAACTATCTTGCCATCAATAACATAAACATCATTCGGAAAATCAGTTGGCAATTTAACATCATCGCCCGCTTCAATACTGCCTTCTTTAGTATTTATTTTTACATTGCCACCATCAACATCAATATCAGCCTTACCGCCCATTTGATTCTCAATCATTTTTTCAGCCGCTTTTTCGCCGGCCATTTGCGAAACGCTTTTACCACAACCACTAAGAACTAAAGTAAAAATCGGTAAAATTAATAACAGGCTTAAAAACTTAAATTTTTTCTTAATCATAAAATTTTTGTTAATAATTAGAGTTTATTTAATTTTTATTATCTCTTAGCGCCAGAATAAGCGATAGATCTAACAATATCCCAAGCTAAAGAAGAAATTGGATTATGACCGTAAACATATTTAAATGTTGTAATGGCAGCTTTTTCTGAATTTATATTTCTAGCAGTCGGTCTTAAACCGTAAGCGATTATTGATATAGCGGCATTATCATTCTGGTTGTTCAAATTGGCATCGCGTTTATAAACTTTTTTAAATTCAATCTTAGCTGAAGCAATGGCGGAAGAATTTGCTTCCCCCGGCCAACGACCATTAGCTATTTTAATAGCATCAGCCCATTCGCTTTCTGTTGTCGGTAATTTATTAAATGCTTTTTTATATGAACCTAAAACTCCAGCGCGTTCTCCAGCGCCCATATTTTTTGTTGTCGCCGTACCATAAGTAATAAAGTTGGTAATCAATTTAATAGCAGCTGCATTAATAGTATTTCCGCTAATTAAAGAATTAACATAAGAGGTTTTAATTTTATTTTCAAGCGTTGTATCTATCGTAATGCCATTTTCATGAATTACATCAGAAGCTTCAGAAAGAATTTTATCGATCAATGCTTGAGCTACAGTTGCAGAACTAGCAGACGAACTAGAAGAATTTGAACTTGAACTTGTAGACTTAGTAAAAGTAGCATTTATAATCGCGCAATTAGTAGAATAAGTCGCGGAGCAAACCGTAATTGCTGCTGTGCCAGAAACTGTCCCACCACTAAGAGTTAAAATGCCGCCATTATTATTAAGTGCGGCGAAAACGGCCGTTGGATTACTATTTAAAGAAATCACTTTACCAGTGCCACTACCCCCAGTTACTGAAATAATTAATGTATTGCCTGACGTTATGGAAACATTGTTTTGGCTGAAATAAATCGGTAACATTTCCTCACTTACTGTAACATAAATACTGGCGCAGACTGAACCGCTGGTAGCTGAACAAACAGTAACGATTGACGAACCAACGCCAGCGCCATAAATAGCAACGATATTTGAAGTGCCGGTAATGTTGGCCGTAACAGCAATAGCGTTAGAATTTGAAGAAATAACATATCCAGTGCCAGTTCCTCCAGTAACCGTAACATTAGCGCTATCATTTTTAGCGACAGAAACAACGTTTTGACTAAAAGCAATAGTTGTAGCAGAAGCGGCGTTAGAATTAAGATTAAGGGTAATATTTAAACTGCCGCAAGTTGCGTTAACCGTAGTTGAACAAACCACAACTACACTTGTGCCGGCATTACTGCCGCCAACAAGAGTTAAAACATTATTTGATATAGTAGCGCTAACTGATCCAGAATTAGAATTAGACGAAATATAATAATTATTATCTACTCCTCCTGAAACGATAACATTTTGCGTTATGCCAGGATTTAAAGTTACGCTATTTGGACTAAAAGATAAAGCATCTATCGTGCTGCTTAAAGTAGTAACGACTAAATTAGCGCAATTTGTGCTTGAATCTTTTGAACAAACAACAATGGTAGCAGTTCCTGGAGTATGATTGCCATATAATGATATAAATTTACTCGTACCACTGATTGAGGCGCTGACTGCGGTCGGGTTGGAGTTTGAAGATATAGTAAACCCGGCGTTTGAACCGCCATAAATATCAATAATTTTTGTTTGACTGTCATTAAGCGTAAAATTATTCTGGCTAAAAGAAACTTGGGATTGCCCCTGATCGCCAACAGTAACTGCAATAGATTTGCAACCAACATTTGCGCCACAAACAGATAGTGAACCAGAACCAGAACTTAAACCTGTAATTGTAACTTGGCTACCGCTTAAAACAGCGCCAATAACCGAAGTCATACTATTAGCCGCAAGTATAAGAGAATTAGAACCGGTAACAGCTAAACTTTGCCCAACAGCAACGCTTACGCTAGTGCTTGATAAGGTAAGTGAACTAGAATATGACGGCCAAAGCATAGTTGATGATTGTACACCGTTAACAACTACATAAACTGGGGAACCTTGCGGAATGCCATAGCCACCGCTGGAAATTGTGGAAGAAAAATTTCCACTACTATTAGTCGTGCCTAAAGTAATTGTCGTAATAGATGAAGCTCCGGTCGGTAGAAACGAAAGTCTAATACTGTTAGACGGCTCACCGGTAACATCTATCCGAACATTATCACCGGTCGTGTTAGTTAAAGCTAACGTTGCCGCAGTAGACGCTTGGGCAACAGAAGCTAACAACATAAAACTAAAAACTAACGCAGAAAAGCATAGGATTTTTTTATTCATATGTTTATTTTAATTATAATTATTTTTTAAACATCTCTCTTATTTTTTGATAATAAGAATAATATTTTTTGCCGGCGTCAAAAAGAGATTTATGGATGCTGAAAACAAACATTACTATGCCAACCGGCATAATTAATAATCCTACAAAAACAGGCAAAGTAATAACTCCTAACATTATTAAAGCAAAACCGATATAAACATATTTATTGAATGGCAATAAAAAATTCCAAAACATTTTAATAAAATTATATATTATAAATCTACCACAAAATCACTTATTATTCAATTAATGGACAAAAAAACTGATAGTACAAAAAACAACCCATTTATATGTAAAAATGGGTCGCTTTATAACTTTTTCCTAAACTTTAATTTATGCCAATAAAAAACGGAAGCCTTCTAGAGCGCTTCCGGTTACAAAAAAGGTTTATCCGCCCAATTGACTAACCACTTCAGCGTGAGAGATTATCATGGCCGCTGACGCAGGATTCTCTTGCGCGAATTTATCAAATTCATCGCATTTCGCCTTGCCAATTACCGCTGGACATATATTTGAGCTTGAACAAATCCTGGCGGTACAATCTTTACCTCTAAATTCGTGTGAACATTCCATACCCTTTTTCCTCCTATTTTTTTACAAGTAATTATTTTATTACCAAGCTAATTGCTTGCTAATAATAACGTAGCATATAAACACAAAAGGATCAAGGGGGTAATAATATAAGTTAGTCAGAAATTTTTTCTTATTTTTTATTAAACCTACAATACCGATAATAATCGCTAGTAATCCTATTAATTGCGCTCTGGGACTATCATCATACTCACCGTAGACAAACATAAATATGCCGAACAATACTGCAAAAATAAAATATAGTATTATTCTATAATATTTTCCATAGTTTGCTTTTTATTATATGTTAATTATATTAAAATTAATAAAAAATTCTAACTTTATGCAAGGATATAAAAAATATGGCCAAATTAAGCCATATTTATAAGTACCCCTCTAAAAAAATACAAATTTTTTTAACGAAAACCAGAACGTTGAATTTTGAAAATTTTTAAACTCGGGCTGACCCCGCCACCGACTTTATGGTCAGTTAAACTGGCGCGCCACAGAAAAAATTTTCAATAAACAAAATTGAAATGTAAACAAGATAATAAAAAACTAATAAATTATGCTTTACGGCAAAGCTTACTTAGTGCTATGGCAACATAAACTGAACTCAAACCAACGAGAGCATATACTAGACGTGATAATACGGACATATCTCCGAAAATTGTCGCGACTAGGTCAAATTTAAATAAACCGACTAAGCCCCAATTTAATCCGCCGACAACAACAAGCACTAAAGCAACCCAGTCAAACACATTTAAATTTTTCATATTATTTATTAAATAAATTTTATTAATCTAAGAATTAATCTCGACCTAATTAATTCTTTTATATATTTAGGGTACCTTGTCCTATTATTACTGTCAATTTTAGTTTCTTAATTATATTCCTTTATTTTATGGCGTGCCTGCATCAAATATGCAACAGACATTCGCAAAATTTTTGTTTTAAAATAACTTTCTGCTCGCTCAGAGTATTGATGAACACGCGCTGGCTGCCAGAGCCAACGGCGAATTTTTTGTTTAGCGGAGTGCGGTGCTTATAGCCGCGGCGAAAAAATTCTTTTACTAATATTTCATGCCGAATATAAAGAGCTTTTTTCTTGCCAGCCCAGCGCAAAGTTTCTGGATGACGAGAATATCCCCCCTTGCCCTTATGCTTAGTTAAAATATTCCAAAGACCATGCAGTTCTCTATGTTCAGCCAAAAGATGTTGGCGACATAAATATTTTGGCTCTATATCCCAAATACGCATAAATTTAAAAAATTTTTATAATGATCCTTTATACATTTTTCTCGGCTGGCTGACGCTTTAGCGCTAGATAAATGATAATCCCAATAAAAATTAAAATAGAAAGCGATGTGGCTACGATCACGGCCGGATATTTACCCCCGAAAGCGCTTCCAGAAAGATGTTTAAAAAGTATTGCGCCATAAGCCCAAACTAAAACTAAGGCGTATGGGATATTGCGATCGAGAAGCGCGCGCCATGAACCGATAATAGCGCCAATAAAAAGTATGGCAACAGTCCAAAAAACTTCCGATAAACCAAAACCCTTCCAACCTAGACTTACTAAGAAAACCGTGATATTAGCTATGGTGGCAACCGTAATCCAACCGAAATAAACGCTGAACGGCAAACGTATTAACCAAATTTCTTTAGCCATCCTAATTTCTTGGCGTAAAATGTCAGCAATTTTTATAAGTGTTAATAAAAGACCGAGCATAATAATAACTGACAACCAAATTATGTCGTAATGCCAAGCAAAAAGCCAAGCAGCATTTAAAAACGCGTTAATGATAAATATTTTATTTATCTTCAACGTTAAAGCATTATTTTTATAAAAAAATTGATAAACAACATAAATCAATAAAAGTATATAAATTAAACCCCAAATGGAAAAAGCATAACCAGCCGGAGCAAATAAATTCGGATAACTATCCGAAATTGCACCTGTATCGCGACCAGCTAAAGGCAAGGCAACCGCCAAGTAATTAACGGCAACCATAACTACATAGGCGACCAATGTTGAAATTTTAATAAAAATTTTATTCATATTTTTATAATTAATTTTTAATATTCTTTTTATTTTTAACTAAACTTACAATTCCAATTATAAACATTATCAAGCCCAAAAATTGCGCGCCAGGACTATCATCATGTTCGCCGTATATAATCATAAACACGCCAAAAAATATTAATAAAATAAAACATAATATTTTGACGTAATATTTTATCATAATTTATTATTATCGCTTTTATTTAAACTAAAAACATTTTTAGTTGTAGAAATAAACCAATCTAAATGAAGTGCTATATGAATAATTATTGCAATGAGTAAAACTATGCCTGCCCAATCATGAAATGCTCCCCAATCATGGCGCCCATAGCCAAACAATGTATTATGTATACCGCGCTGCCCTTCGCTTGGTGGAAGAAAAAGAAAAATTATTACACCTGTAACAGCTGTAATTAAAAAAGAAATTAAGGCAGTCATGTCAACAATATAGTTTATTATCGTTTTATTCATAATATATTTTTAATATTTATACTTATATTTTAGCACAAATTCAACAAAAAAATAACCCCCTGATTTAAAGGATTATTTTTATAAAAATTTACTCGGCTTTTGCCTCGAGGCTCAAAAGGAATTTAAAAAAACGCACCTATATTAAGCGTGCGTTCTCCTTTTGCAATGTAAATTAATTTTTAGTTAAAGCTTTAACATCCTGTCAAGCAAATCTTGCATTAATTTGATGACTTTTTTGATGTCAACTTCAGTGCCTTCAATTTCGCTAAAATTTCTTTGTTTAAACATTGAAGTAAACATCTCTTCCGGCATGTCAATAAATACGCCTCCGTCAGCCTGCGCTCTTCTTAAAAAATTTTGTAGATTTCTATAGTCGTCTCTGGGCGTTCGTTTTCTTGAGCCGACCGCAAAGCCTTCTTGGTGCCCTCTAAACCGAATTAAATTGTTAGCCTGATTATGACTCAGGCCTTTTTTAATTATTTCTTCGGCTAATTTAAACTGTTTTTCTTTATCCGGCACTTTAGTCAAAAGTTGAGCTACGGAAAAATCTAAAGACCTTTTACCTTCTTGTGGTCTTAACATTTCCTGAATACGCTGATCCAGTTTGAAAAGAGAGAGCCTTTGGTAAACCCAACTTTGGGATTTAGCAAAAATAGTTGCTAATTCCATTTCGGTCAAACCGTAATCTTGACGTATCCTGGCTAAAGTCTCAGCTTCTTCAAATTCAGTATGCCCCTCACGACCAAAATTTGAAACGGCCGAATAAAGAAAATGCTGTTTTTCATCCATATAGGCCAAAATTTTAGCATCAAGATATTTTACTCCCGCTTTTAAAGCTGAACGCCAACGTCTTTCACCGTCAACCAGTTCGTATTTATAATCTTTGTCATTCTTTAACTCCATTACGATAATATCTTGCCTCTGCCCTTGTTTTAGGCTTCCGGCCAAACCATCAATCCGGCTACTATCAAAAAATTTTCTGGGTTGGTTGGCATAAGGACGTATTTCCTTAACCAATATGCGTTTATAACCTAAAACTTTAGTTTTCACCAAAAGCTTAGACACCATATCTTGTTTTACTGTTTCTGCTATGGTTTTGGGCTCTATTGGGCCGGCTGGAGTTGTCTCAGGGTTGATAGGAGTTTTTTTGGGTATTACTAGTTGTTTAGTTTTTAAAATAGGTGGCGACGGTTTAAATGTTTCTTTGCCGAGATGATTTTGTAGACGCCATTGAATAAGTCCACCATTACCATCCCCGGTTGTGAAACGGCACTTACCCTTACTATTTATTAATAGTTTTACCAATTCGCCCAAATTATCTTTCGATGAAGTTAGATCTGCGACATCGGGAGACCTTGAGCTACTAAAACGCATTCCCTGGATAATGAAACCGCCCGGATTGTACTTAATGTCCATTGCCAGAGGGCCGCCTTTTAACTGTTCGCCGCTACAAATTAAATCAACTACTTCTTGGATCTTATCAACTTCTCGCAACTGATACATTCTTACACCCCCTTTTAAACAATGATTTATTTTCTAATTATTTATTTCGTATTTATTGATAAAGAGCATAGATTATATTCAACTTATCAAAAAATTATTTATAAAGCAATAGCAAATAAAATTTATTGAATTAATCCGGAAAAAGAAAAAATAACCCCCTGATTTAGAGGATTATTTTTTAGACTGTCGCTCTTTGGAAATATTTCAACCATCACCGTGCAATAATTACTGTCTTTGTTTATTTTCTATTTATTAACTTACTATAAACATCTGTATACTGCTTGGCCATTTCAAGCAGGCTAAATCTGGCGACCGCTTCTGATCTGCAAATTTCTCTTGATATTTCCGAAATATTTTTAGTGGCTATAACAAATTCCTCTTCTAAATTAACCGTATAACCAGTTTTGCCATTTTCAATAATCTCTGATGGCGATCCGTTATTCATAGCAATAACCGGCGTTCCACAAGCCAAAGATTCAGCGATGACAAGTCCGAAAGCCTCATTCCAGCGCGATGGAAATAATAAAGCTTTTGCCCCCGCATATAAAGCCGCTTTTTCTTTATGATTAACTTCACCAATAAATTTTATCTTTTCCCCATCAATTAAAGGAAACACTTCTTTATTTAAAAAATCTTTTTCCGATTCTCTAATTTCACCTGCAATAATTAATGGCAAATTAAGCTTACTAGCCGTCCGCACTGCGATATCAATACCCTTGTTATAAGATAAGGTACCAATAAAAAATAAATACGTCCCTGGCTTATAATTTGGAATAAAAGAATTTATATCAATTCCGTGATATACATTAGCTATATAATTTAAATTAGGAGCTAACTTGCGTTGAGCCAAACTAATAGAAACAAAATTTTCATTCGCAAACTCATCCTCTAAATGTTTAAAATCAGACGACAAACTACTATGTAAAGTTGTCAAAAATGGAACATTAATAAATGGTGCCAAGGCAATAGGATGTACGCCCATATGATTATGGACAATATCAAAATCATTTATTCGCAAACCTAATTTATAATATGCTAAAAATTCATATGACTGAATCGCATCCCACTTAAACCCACCAGCCAAATTATACATTTCATCAGGAATTACTTCAACCAACTCACAGTCAACCTGCGAACCAGCGCAAGCAAATGTTACAACTTTATGCCCAAGCCTTGCCAAGCCATTAATTAAATTAGCAACTACCAATTCCGTGCCCCCATACTTCTCTGGCGGAACCTTTTTCCATAACGGCGATAATATAGCAATATTCATAAATTAAACTAAATATTTTTTATATTTTTCTCTTAACTTTTCTACCATTTCTTCTGAGTATTTTTTAGTCGGAAATATTGCACAATAAACATATATGACTGACAGCAATATTAACGAAGTTATTAAATAAGCGGCAACGGTAAATTTCCTGCCCCATAATATTGCTTCAACAGCTCCAATTAAAAACCAAACGCCCAGGATAATTTCTCCCAACGAATTTGATATTATCCCCGGCATTTTTTGCGAGATAAATTTATTTGTTCTTAAAAATGGAGATTTAACTTTTAATAGACATGATAGCCAAGCTTCGGAATAAACCAATGTCATTCCTATATGAACTACGAATGCCTTTATCGAATTCAAAAACTTTTTTTCTTTATTATTATATGCAGACATAAAAAGCATATACTTGGCAAAAATAGTAACAAAAATAGTTAATGATGAAATATAAAGTAAATTTCTATGCATTTGCAATACCGGGGTTGAAATATAGGGGTACAAAATAATTGAATAAGTCGCTAAAACGGCAAACGGTATAAATAAAAAATTGTGCCAAGCCATAAGATGCGACAAGAAACCAATCCATGACTTCATGGAAATTTTTCCAAAAAAAGAAAAAAGAGTTTTCAACGACTGAGCATTACCGAATGACCATCTCCATTTTTGTTTACGATATGATTCTAAATCATAAGGCATCAAACCGTAACCAACCGGACAATCAACATATACACCCTTATAACCTGATCTATGTAATCTTAGGCCAATGTCAGCATCCTCTGTCAACATTTCTCCACGAAAACCACCAATCTCTCTCACTGGTTTTAATCTATATGTACTGACCGTGCCAGTTGATGGTACGCAATCAAAGTGATTGGCCATATTCATAAATATAGTAAAAAAATGTCCATACTCATCTGCTATCGGCATATTTTCTTTAATACAATTTCGGTAATGCTGAGGAAATTGCACTAAAGCGATTTTATTATCAACAAAATAAGAAGATGCGATTGATAAAAAATCCTTATTCACCTTGTAATCAGCATCAACTATAGCCAGATGGTCCGCTTGCGAATCAATATACTGCATCACATAATTTAATGCCCCCGCCTTAAAACCAGATAATGAATCGACATGATAAAAATGAAATTTATCGCCAAGCATTTTTACATAATTTTCAACCGGCTTCCATATCTTTTCTTCTTTGGTATTATTATCGATTACTAAAACCTCATAATTTCTATAATTAAGCTCGGCCAATGAATTAAGAGTATCTAATAATATTTCGGGCGGTTCATTGTTGGCCGGAACAATAATTGAAAAAAACGCTTTATTGCCGTTTTTCTGCGTTGGCTTATATTTTGGTAAATAACTAAAAATAATTTGTAAAATAGATAAAGTTAATCCAATAGCAAAATTAACTATTAAAATAATCATCATTTGCTCTGGAAAAAGGCCTATCAATACCATTATGAATATAAAAAAAAGTATTATGCGCATATAATTTTTTAAAAAAGCACCTTAATAATTATCTAATATTTATATATTGTAACCTAAATAATAATTATGGTCAAACGATATTTTAAAAAAAATTGCTAATATTAAATAAAAAAATAATATTAAAATTAAAATTTGCTAATTAAAAGTCAAGTCTATATTACTAAATTACTCACTTAAATTTTATAAAATACCGCCCGTATTATACGGCCGGCAATATCAAATGGCCCATGGAGAATATACCCAAGGAAATGGGTGCCCCATATCTTCAAAATGAGGTCAATTATTTTATTGAATTACCATCAACGAAAAACTTATTAGAAAAAAATCACTTAATAATAAAGCTTTTTAAAATTTGCTCAAAAAAACAGAGCCTTAAACCCTGTTCCTCTTATTTGGCTCGCCCTGCTCAACGATTTCCGAACTTTTGACTGGGCAAGCGAATACAAATATCCGACCGTAGTTTTAGACCAAATGAAAGAAATGTTAGCCAAGTACGAGAACGTATAGCCTGTTCTTACCCCGTGTTTGCCCTTGGGGCGAGTTTTGTGCCCTGGGTAGACCTTTGACACCTCTTGCGACATAGCCCCCATCGATTTGACGAAATTTGCGAGCTTGGGGCGATTTGCTTAACTTAAGCAATGTTAAGCAAATATGACTCACTGCTAGACTTGTTCCGAGAGCAAGCGTATGTTCTTGCTTGCTATGGAGGACGATGACATTGAAGCGATCTTTGCGACCGCCAAAAACATAAGAATGACACATCGACGCGGATCATTTAATCCGTTATCTTCACTTCCGGAACCAAAAGCTAAGATCAAACAAGCAATCAAGGAAAGAATCAGACTCTTGGCCGGTGCTTATATATCACTGGCAGGGTTTGTAGACGATGATTATGTTCGGTTTGCTGAGAATAACCCGAAGTCAAAGAAAACTCGAGCAATATATCTCAAGGTGCTCAAGGATATGGAAACGGCAAAGAAAGAGATGCGGGAATTTAAGATTTACAAAAAATTAATATAGATAAAAAACGAAAACAAACCTTAAAAGCCTGATTTTATGTTTTTCTCGAAATCATAGGCGAAGTTTAAGCTTAAATTATTAATTATAAAATAAATCATCAACTTTCATTTTAAAAACTTTCGCTATATCCATGGCTAGTTTGAGTGAAGGGTTATACTTCTCTTTCTCTAAGAAAATAATAGTTTCCCTCCTTACTCCAGCCTTGTCAGCCAACTCTTCTTGGGTTAAACCAAAACTATTTCTTATTTCTTTAATTTTATTTTTCATTTTTATTTAGCTCTTTTACTTAAATATTTAAACAAGAAGGCGTTTAAAAGCATGAGAAAACAAACACTAAAAGCTAAATATTGACTTAAGGTGTAAAGCAAGCTTTCCTGTTCTGATATGGCCATTAAAATAAAAGTCAAAATAGCGCCAATCCAGCCATAAATAAAGATTGTATAACGAGCAGCATTTCCCGCTACTTGATAATCTCTCTCATCAACCATTATTTTTTCAGTTTTTAGCTGTTTCCGGCAATAATACATTCCGGCGGAACTACTTAACAAAAAAACAATAGGTAAATAATAGTTCTCTAAGCTGATAGAGATGCTTATAGACATGGCTAGCACAATAATTATTGCTAAGCGACATACTTTGTATTGTTTTGCAGTCATAAATTTTTGTTAATTATTTCTAACTATTTATATGTTATATTATTCTAACATAGATGTCAAGCGTTCAAAAGGTATAAATTCATAATTATAAAAAAACACGCTGATTTTAGCGTATTTTTTCTGTTCGGAATAATGGGCGATATTTTAACTAAAATTCATTTAATCAAAAAAATGGAAAGAATCGGATATTTCTCCATCAAAGCAATTATCAGACATAAATCCTAAACCGACATTACATTCCTGGCCAACACTCCAAAAAGCAACTTTTTTTACTTGCGGGCTATAAATTATATAGTTAGCATAATTTACCGGACAAAGAGTTTCACCTAAATCTTTACCATCGCCGTCTATCTCAACTCTAAAATTATCAGCAAAGTTGGTAGCTATTTTTGTTTTATAACTACAACCGGAACCCAATTTTTTCTTAATTATCAAATCTAAATCTCTCTCATTTTCAACATCAAAAATAATAATATGCCAAGGCAAAGGGTAAGAACGGTCACCTTCTTTGTATTCAGGAATAAAAGTATTTTCCTTTTTAGTTAATTCCCCTGTTTGCCAATCAACTTCTACGTCATATTTTTGGGTTAAATAAAAATTATTATTTTTACTTAAAACCTGATTAGGAAGCAATAAATCAAAGAGTGACATCTTCTCAGTTAAATTTCCCCACCACTTATTATTAATAGACGAAAGAGGATAATTAAAACTAAAGTTATATTCATCATTCTTATATTCCCTCCATTCTATTGATTCTCTCATATTTATCGGTTCGCCAATTGTCCAAATAGAATAAAAGCGAGAATATTGCTTCCTGGTTACAGTTAATATATCAAAACTATTATTTCTAAATAAGTATCCTGAACCAAGCTGTTCAATTAAACGATAATTATTTTTCTTTAATTTATTTTCTAAAACCTCTGGGCCGTCTTTACTCTTAGTCAAATATCTGTCTCCGTTCATCTCTAATTTAACAATTTTATCTTGAGTAAAATTTAGCCGAATTATTCCTTTTACTAAAGGCGCAGGGTTTCCTTCCTGAAAAATTACTGGTCTATACAATAAAATAAACAAGACAAAAACAACTACGAGCGCCCCAAAAACACCAAATATTTTATTTCTTTTCGTTATTTTCATATTTTTCTATTAATAAAGTAGTCCCCCTAATAACAATTCCCACCAATCCACCCAAAATACATACGATTGAGAGAACTAGAGCCATTTGTAAAGCCCCTAGGAGAATAAAATAACCATCATGATCATATTCAATTAGTTGCCATAAAATTACAAATACAAAGCTTGTCAAAAATGAGCCAATAATTAATTTGGGTAAAAAGTGATAACTTTTATTTTCATTTTGCACCAAT
>JBAZFW010000002.1:0-77918 GCA_041653215.1 Patescibacteria group bacterium | reverse complement strand
GGCGGTTCAGGTATTGTAATAGTAAAATATTTACCAACTAGCGCTCCTATAGCAATATTTAATGGCGGTAATGTTGGCATTGGCACTTTTGCTCCTTTATCAAAACTTGATGTTAATGGCGGATTAGCAGTTGGTAGTTATGCCGGAACTGCCGCTGCGCCAACTAATGGATTAATTATTAGCGGCTCCGTCGGCATCGGCACCACCTCTCCCCAAGCTCTTCTGACAGTTGGTTCAAGCACCCCGGCCTATCTACTAGCAGGCGATAAATATAATTCAGCCTATATTTCCGGTCTCCTCGAAGTCGGCGGAACCGGCACTTCAACCATCGCCAGTAATTTAGATGTTTTAGGTACTCTGCACGCGACTAATTCCTACGTTGGTGATTTAATTTTTGCTAATAATTTCCGCTTCACCGAAGCTGCTAACGGAGTTTATCCTCAAGCTCTATTTTTACAAAATCAGAATGGCGAAAATATAATGTCGTTTGATGAAAACGGTGGCATTGTAATCGGTAAAGGTTCGTCTCTAGAATCAGGACAAGAGCCAGAAGTTAAGATTATTGACCTAACCGAAATCACCGCCTCCTCAACCAAAACCGCATTCATAGTTAATCAATCAGGTTCAGGCGATATAGCAGATTTCCAAGCTAACGGAGTCTCCATTATGAACATTGCTCAAAGCGGTGAAGTTAAGGTCGCGGGTTCAATGTTAGTTGACGGCCGCATTATGCTCTGCGCCGGCGGTTATTGCTCTAACGCTCTAGACTCAGCGGTTGATGAAACCATGGCTGACCTAGGCGTTGAAGGCAAGGTTGTAGCCGGCGCTTTCGAAGGCTACTGCGAAGATGGTTTTGTCTGGGTACCTGGTTCAGCTAAATACGGCACTTTGCCTGGTTTCTGCGTCCAAGCAGATTTAATGAAAGACGAATCAGATCAAATTAAAACCAATGTCTCTCAGGGCGAAGCTCAAATCGCTTGCCAAACTCTAGGCACAGGTTATCACTTAATTGGTGAAAACGAATGGTTGACCATTGCTGAAAATATCTTGCAAAATCCTGACAATGACAGCGATACAATCACTTCTGGCATGCAACTTGCCACTACTTCCATATCTTACAAATTAAATAATGATAACTTGATTAATAATTTAGTGGGCGAGGTGAGTGAGTGGACAGATTCAAACATTACTCAAGATGATACAATTAATCCGCTCTCAGACGAATGGCAGGAATATAATTTAATATCATCATTTAAATCTTTACAATATCTTAAACCAGCGTATTATTTAACATCTTCTGATAATGGAATTGGTAAAATATTAACCGGAGCTGGCGACGTTCCTGTTAGAGGTTTTATCAGAGGGTTTGATGGAATTTATAGTCTTGACTTATCGCATAGTCCTGCAGAACAAAATAATAATGTAGGATTTAGATGTACAAAATAATAAATAGTTGAAAGTTAAAAAGTTAAAAGTTCATAAAGTATAAACAAATTATGTCATTGCGAGCGTAGCGAAGCAATCTCTGGTTAAATAATGTATATGATAAAGGAGAAAAATTATTTTGTTTATATAAATACCAATAAAACACATAATATATTTTACACCGGTGTAAATAATAATATATTAAATAGAAACAATCAACATAAAAATCAAAATGATAAAATAAGTTTTACAGCTAAATATAATGTTAATAAATTAGTCTTTTACGAAACGTTTAATAACATATATGATGCCATTAGTAGAGAGAAGAAAATCAAAGGCGGCTCAAGAAAAAAGAAAATAGCTTTGGTTAATAAATTGAATCCTATATGGAAAGATTTAACTTTAGATTGGTAAACCAGAGATTGCCGCGTCGCCTGATTACAGGCTCCTCACAATGACAAAAATTAAAAATAACTATATGCAAAAAATAATTAATTTCCTAAAATACAATAACGCCACTATAATAATTCTAGCCATAGTTTTAATCGTGGGCGGGGGAGCGCTAGCCGCCGGTCCGGAAAATATTGGCCAAAAACAAACCAGCATACAAGGTATTGATAATACACTATTACTCTCGATTGATTTAGCTGCATTTAATATGGATTTTAAGATTGAAACTATTGAACAAGACGAGAAATACTATTATGTCACCTATAGCTATCTGGATATTGTAATCATTGATAATGCCTGGCAATATCAATTAAACCAAAACACCCAGAAAGTCAGTAAAAGGATTAAACAAGACATCGGCGAATATATGGCTAAATTTTTAGCTAAACACCACGAAGCTAGAATCAGAGAGTTAACCGAGGAACAAACTCTAGCGAAGGCTCAAGGCGAAGCTAAACGAATTGAAGTTACTGAATACAGCGGTTTAGTTGGCATTACTTTAGACTTAGCCTCCACGGTTTTCCCTGGCTATGAGCCAGTCGTCAAACGAGAACTACCCACGCCAGATAATTTTAACCTGCCGGAAACTAATTCTAATTCATCAACAACTAACGGGGTAGACAATTTAACTCAAATCTATAATGATTATGTAGCTACCCATCCAGAGATATTTGAAACCTCAACCGATACAACCGAAACTCCTGATACTACAACCCAAACCGAACCAGAGCCAACTACCACTGAACCAGAAACTCCAACCACCCCAGAAACCCCAACCATTACCGAACCAACCAGCGTTGATATAATTGAATTGCCAGACACAACCGACCAAGAAACGCCGGCGGAAAATGGGGCGGGTGAGAGTACTTCAGCCGAATAAAAAGATATTATCATGTCTACCCCTGTTAAATAATTTTGTTTTCAACAAAATTAGCGTTAAACTCTATTTAACGGGGTAAATATAAACGCCAATTCAGAATGATAAACAAAAAAATAAATATATTAGGAATTAATGTTGATGCTTTTACTGAAAAACAAGCTCTGGATAAAATCCAGGATTTTTTAGTTGATGGCAAACAACATTTTGTAGTTACGCCTAATCCGGAGATTATTCTAGCGGCTATAAAGCCAGATGAAGAATTTTTTTGTTTATTAAATAAAGCTGATTTGTCCTTACCTGATGGCGTGGGTTTAAAAATAGCGGCTTGGCTAATGGGCGTAAATTTATCCCGGATCACCGGTGCTGATTTTATAAAAGATATTTTGAAAATGGCCGAGGTAGAAAATAGGCGAATAGCTATTTTAAATCGCCGAGACGGTTTATCAAGCGCTAAAGATATAGATAAAGCCTTAAATGATAAATATCCTAATTTGCAAGTTTTAGCAATTGATATTGAAAGGCAAGTATCTTTATCAGAAGAAAAATTATCGCAAATTAAAGAATTTCAGCCAGAAATAATTTTTTGTACCCTAGGTGCGCCTTATCAAGAAAAATTTATTTTTTATAATTTAGCTAAAATACCGTCAGTAAAAATCGGTATGGGCATTGGCGGAGCCTTTGATTTTTTAACTGGCCGAATTAATCGAGCGCCAAAAATATTTAGAGTAATCGGCTTAGAATGGTTGTGGCGTTTAATTTTTCATAAAGGCAAAAATAAAGTTGATCGATTAAACCGTTGGAAAAGAATTTATCATGCGGTTATCATTTTTCCTTATAAGTTTTTAGTTTGGCGATTTATTTTGCCATTCTGTTATCGCCCTAACGTAGTTTGCTTACTTTATAAAAAAGATCAAGCGACCGGCGAATATAAAGTACTAATTGTTGAAAGAGCCTGTCAGCCTGACCATTGGCAATTACCTCAAGGCGGTACGGATGGAGAAGATTTAATGAAAGCCGGGCAGCGGGAATTAAGCGAAGAATTGAATAATAATAAATTTAAACCGATTGCGATTTTCTCTAGATTGCATGTTTATGAATTTGGTAATGAATTATCAAAATTTAGTGTTTTATCTAAAAAGGCCTTAGGGTATAAAGGGCAAAAACAAGGTTTATTTGTTGCTGAATTTTTAGGCACAGACGATGATATAAAAATTAATTCTTATGAGCATAGCGCTTGGCGCTGGGTTAATGCGGAAAAATTAGTTGAATCGGTTCATCCAGTCCGTCGGCCGGCGACTAAAATATTTATGGAAAAATTTAAAGAAATAATTAAAAAATAAATATGCCTATTATTTTAACTGACGAAAATTTTGAAAAAGAAATTCAAATAACGGATAAAATGGCTTTAGTTGATTTTTATGCGACTTGGTGCGAGCCCTGTTTAATGCTCGCCCCTATTTTAGAAAAATTAGAAAAAGAATTTAAAGAAAAAATTGTTCTATTAAAAGCTAACGTTGATGATAATCAAATAAACGCCGGAAAGTTTCAAGTTGATCGCATTCCGATGGTAGTTTTATTTAAAAATGGCAAACCGGTTAGTAGTTTTACTGGTTTTATGCCTGAAGCTAGCATTAAGGAATGGCTAGAAAAAAATTTGAATTAATATGATAGAAGAAATGATTAAAAATTATTCAGAATATGCTAAAGAAAATGGTTTTCAGCTAAACCCTGATAGAAAGACCGTCGAAAGAGTAATAAATGGATTAATTGCAAACGAAAAGAAAAATGGCAAAAAATATTGTCCTTGCAGAAGATTAAGCGGGAACATAGAAGAGGACGCAAAAAAAATCTGTCCCTGCGCTTATCATAAAGAAGAAATTAAAAAAGACGGCAGATGTTATTGCGGGCTATTTACAAAGTAGTTAAAATTTAAAAATAAATTTTAATCGTATGTTAAAATATACTCCCTCAAAAAACTCTTTAATAATCGCTAAACAATATCTAAAGAATGAATTCAGAAAAATTTTTTCTGATATTAAAGATGAAAAATTTTATAAAAAAATTGATAAGTCAATCGATAATTTAAATTTAAGAGAAGGGGAGACGTCATTTTGGAATCTACTCGCCGCGATTTCCGAAGGCTGGAAATTAAAGCAGGTTTTTGCCGTTTTATCTGATGATAAATATCAATGGAAACTAAAAAATATTCCGTTAGAAAAAATTTATTTAACCGGTATGTCGCCGGTGATTGATAAGTATATTATAAAAAAATTTAATCGTAATCCATTAGCTTTCGCTAAGGCTTGGAAAATTAATAAAGCTATGCGAGAGGATTTTATTAAAACCGGTTTTGGCGCGCATAAAGAAAGGGATAATTTTCCGATTTTAGTTTATAAAGTAGGTGATAATTTTAGGGTTTTTGATGGTATGAGGCGCACTTTATTGTCTTTAACGAAAAATCAGAAAAGTATTAAAGCTTGGGTAGGCTATAAAATTAATGCTAAAGGCAGGCCGCTTATTAGCGCTAACCGTTGCTATTTTCTATCAAACCTATATAATCAAGCTAAGATAAAAGATAAAAATTTAGAAAAGTCTATTATTAGGGTCGGTAAAGAACTTAATAAAAATTATCGCAACGGCCGCGAAGTGCTTTTAAAAAGAGTAATTGGCTGGTCGCATGATCAAAAAATTAAAAGTATTTTTGCGGAAATGATAAAATAATGCTTTAAAAACTTTTTTAGAAAAAGTTTTTAATATTTTCCCCGCCTAAGCGGGATAAACAAAAAATATAAAGTATTGAATTAAAATTTTATAGCGGGCAAAGCCCTGCGGCCATAAAATTTTAATTCAATTGATATAATGTTTATGTCAAAAAATATTCGCTTACGTTTTGCTCCATCACCAACCGGTTTTTTGCATATCGGCAGTCTAAGAACTGTCTTGTTTGATTATCTAATTGCTAAAACTTTGGGCGGAAAATTAATTTTAAGAATTGAAGATACTGATCAAAAAAGAGAAGTTGAAGGCGCTGTTAAGGGCCTAATCAATATTTTAGATTGGATAGGTATAAAATTTGATGAAGGGCCGCATATTGGCGGAGAATTCGGGCTATACACTCAATCAGAAAGAATAGAAATTTATAAAGAATATACGGAAATTCTTTTAAAAAAGGGGTTAGCTTATTATTGTTTTTGCACGGCGGAAAGATTAACGCAAATGAGAGAAGCGCAGCAGGCCGAAAAAAAACCGCCGCGTTATGATCGAACTTGCCGCGAACTTAGTAAAGAAGAAGTTGAAAAAAGAATTAAGGCCGGAGAAAAATTTGTTATTAGGCAAAAAATGCCGTTAGACGGCGAAGTTATAGTTCATGACGAACTGCGCGGCGATATTAAATTCGCAGTAACCGATTTAGAAGATCAAGTTTTAATAAAATCAGACGGCATGCCGACTTATCAGTTCGCTAACGTAGTTGATGATCATTTAATGAAAATAAGCCATGTTTTAAGGGGTGATGAATGGTTGTCTAGTTTTCCTAAAAATATTTTATTATATCAATCTTTTGGTTGGGAAGCGCCTAAATTTATTCATTTGCCGTTAACCTTGAATAAAGAAGGCGGTAAATTAAGTAAGCGTCAGGGCGATGTAGCGGTTGAAGATTATCGCGTTAAAGGTTATTTGCCAGAAGCTTTATTAAATTTCTGTGTTTTACAAGGTTGGCATCCGTCGGCTTCGGCTAAAGCCCCGAAAGATAAAAAAGATGAAATATTAAGTCTTGAACAGATGATTGAATATTTTGATTATAAAGACATGGGAACTAGCCCGGCGATTTTTGACATAGAAAAATTAGATTATTTTAATGGCTATTATATTAGGCAAATTTCGTTAGAAAAATTAGCTAAATTATGTTTGCCTTTTATGGGCGAAAATTTAAAGTTAACGAAAGATAATAAAAAACAATCCATTGATTTTATAGAAAAAGCCATAGGGTTAGAGCAGGAAAGGTTAAAAAAATTATCAGAAATAGGTGAGTCAACCAGATTTTTCTTTATGGACGAATTAGACTATGAAAAGAAATTGTTAATCTGGAAAAAGTTAGACGAAAAACAGGTTAAAGAAAATTTACAAGTTGTTTATGATTTATTAGAAAAAATTACTGATAGCGATTGGCTTAAAGAAAATATTGAAAAAGATATTATAGATTATTTAAAAGAAAAAGAGTTAAAAGTAGGGGATTACCTTTGGCCGACGCGCGTTGCTTTAACCGGGCTTCAGGCTAGCCCTGGACCGTTTGAAGTCGCCGAAGTTTTAGGCAAGCCAGAAAGTTTAAAAAGAATAAATCAGGCTATAAAAAAGTTATAGTTTATTATACGGTAGTTTTAAAAAGCGGGTTTTTGCACCGCTTTTTAAATTGTATAAAAAATGTTATAATAACATTATTCACCCTGTTAGAAGTCTTCAATGGCCAAGATAACTAATGGGGCAAATTGTAATTACCATTAATATGGGAACTTCTAACAGGGTAAAAAAAATTATTAAGTTAATCATACCTATATTATTTTTAGGCATATTTTTAAATTCGTCTAGTTTTACTTATGGACAAACCGGAGTTGATGTAAATGACGAAATAAAAGATATAAATAAAGATATCCAAGCTCAGCAAGATAGAATAAAGAAGATACAAGAGCAGCAAGCTGTTTATGAGGGTTTGATTAAGCAAAAGCAGAGCGAAAAAGCCAGTTTAAATAATCAATTAGCTATTTTAGAAAATCGTTTAGCTAAAGCCGCTTTAGATATTGAAAGCGCGCAAATTGAAATTGATCGAACTAATTTAGAAATAGATAAAGTCAATCTTGAAATAAAAGCCAAGGATGAGCAAATTTTAAAACAAAAAGAGCATATTTCCTCGGTCCTTAGATTAATGCAAGAGCAAGATAATAAATCCACTTTAGAAATATTATTGATTAACGGCACCTTAAATGATTTTGTTAGCCAAGTTAAATATTTAGAAGATATAAATAAAGAAATAGCTTCTAGCCTTGAAACTATAAAACAATATAAAAAAGATTTAGAGAATCAGCAAAAAAGTTTAACTGAAAAGAAAAGAGAATTGTCCGCGCTAAAAGTAGATCTTGAAAATAAAAAAGTTGGTTTAGCTTCAGAGCAGGACAATAAATCATATCTTTTAGATCAGACCAGATCTTCGGAAAGAGAATATCAAAGATTATTAAAATTAGCTAAGCAAGAACAACAGCAAGCCGAGTCTAATATTGTAAGCTTAGAGAGGGCCATGAGAGCTAAATTATCAAAACTTTCCGGAGAAAAGTTAGAATTTAATGACGCTGGTTTAATTTGGCCGGTGCCGCGCAATACTATAACTTCCACTTTTCATGATCCTGATTATCCTTATCGTTATATTTTTGAACATCCGGCTATTGACATTAGAGCGTCTCAAGGTAGTACTTTAAGGGCCGCAGCCTCAGGCTATGTCGCTATAGCTAAAAATGCTGGTAAAGGCTATAGCTATATTATGATAGTCCATGGCGACGGTTTAGCCACGGTTTACGGCCATGTATCTAAAATATATGTACAACCTGACGAATATGTTGTGCAAGGTCAAACTATCGGCCTTTCTGGAGGTATGCCGGGCACAAACGGAGCCGGTTCACTCACAACCGGGCCGCATTTACACTTCGAAGTTCGTTTAAACGGCATTCCGGTTAATCCGTTAGAGTATTTGCCATAAGCTTTACTTTTTTAAAATATATAGTAAGATTAAGGGTCAGAATAAATGGTCATTGAAAACAATAAATAATTACAGAATATATAAAAAATAAGGAGGAAGGGGAGATGATTATTAGTAATGGCGATGAAAGAAAAAGACAAGCGAAAGAAAGAATTGAGGAAATAAAGAAGGATCAAAACATAAGATTTATAAAATGTCTTGGCGCTGATATGCAAGGCCACATTCGCGAAGTAACGGCTTATTATCCGCGCGATTCTGATGATATAGATGTGCGGAATATAGGCGTTGATGGGTCTGTTTTATTCAGCCAGATAATTATGACAACTGAGAGCGATATGGTGTTTGTTCCCGACCTTTCCACTTTACGAAAAATTCCCTGGACTTCTGATACGGCGCTGGTAATATGTGATTTATATTATCCGCCGGAGAAAGAAGGCGAACCATTAAAACCTTTTGAGGGCTGCACCAGAGGAATTTTAAAGAAATTAGTTAGAAAGATGGAACGCAATTTGCCAAAATACATAAAAAAAGTCCAGCCGGAAAGAAAAATCAAGAATTTTTGGGCGGCTTTTGCTCCGGAACTTGAATTTCTTCTCGTTCGTAAGGATTATGATTATACTAAAATCCATCTCGCGGATTTAAAAAATAATCATTATTTCAGAACTTTGGCGGGCGAATGCGACGAGATACTAAAGGAAATTGTGGTATATTTGGGCAAACTTGGCGTGAAACCAGAGAAATATCATACCGAAGTAGCAGGATTGCAATATGAGATAAATATCGAGCTCAGTGATATTTTATCCAGCGCTGATAATGTTGTGATCATGATGTATGTTATTAATGCCGTAGCGAAAAAACATGGATATAGATTTTCGCTTATCCCGAAATTTAACGAAAACGTCAACGGCAGCGGTAAACATATACATGAGAACATTTTTGCTATGGAAGAAATCGATGGCGTATATCAGCAAGTCAATGTTTTCTATGATAAGCGTACAAAAGATGGAGCTTCATATATCATGAGAAGCTATACTGCCGGCAATTTAAAATATGGCCGGGAATATACATTATTGACAAATCCAGCGCCTATTTCCTTTAAACGGTTTACGAAGAAAGCAGAGGCACCTGAGGATTTATTTTTCGGTTGGAAAGATAGGACGGCATTTGCCCGCGGCCACATGAAAGGAACCAAAAAAATAAGGACAGAAATCCGTTCAGCCGACGGTTTAAGCAATCCTTATTCAAGTTGCGCCGCTCATCTTGCTGCCGGGTTGGCAGGCATTGAAGAAGGGCTTGTTCTGGAAATGCATAAAGGACATGGCTATTATAACTACGGGAAAGAAAACAGGTTACCTTTGCATTTTGGAGAGGCCTTAACTTTGATGTATAAGAGCAAAATGCTCAGAAAGTATCTTGGTAATTTTCTCATTGATTCTTTATTCACTTTGGGCGGTATTGTCTGGCATAAAGAATGTACGCAGATTACTGACAGAGATATTGTAGAAAATTTTCCATTTGACGTTGAGGAGCAATAAAGTAATTTATAAAATTTAATCCCCGAGGCCAATTCAAGCCTCGGGTTTTTTTATTTTGACGATATTGAAAAAGAAATGGTAAACTAATAAAATAATAGAAAATTAAAATAAAACAATGGAAATTTTTTTTGAACAGAAAGTGCAAAATCTTTGTAATCATGCTTTAAATTTACTTGACTTTAGTAGGCTAAAATTTAGGCCGATGCGACGAAAAGATGATCAAGTTAATACTAAGCGCGGTTTTATCATCGGTAGGACAAATTTAAAGACCGGGCTTATTACGATTGATATTTTTACCCCTAAATTTAGAAAGCCTAAAAAAATTTCTTCAATTTTAAAAACTTTAGCTCATGAAGCCGCGCATCATCAGAAAATGCCTTATCGTTCGCGTTTTAAGGGTAGAATAATAACGAGAATTCATTACCCGATTTTTTATAAACAGGTGACGAGGAATATAAATAAATTTAGAAAAGATAAAATATTGGGGGAGTATTTTAGATAATAGATTAATAATAGGGGATAAGCGGTTAAATGATAAAAAATTAAAATATTATTTTAGTAGAATCTCATCATCTAACGCGCAAAAAATTGCTAAACCTTTTTATAAGAAAGCTTTAGAAGTATTAAATGAGAAATAAAACTTAATAACGTTACGAGTTGAAAGAGAAGTATAGCATTAGCTATACTTTCTAAATATAATAGCGTCGCACAATATAACTTATGCGACGCCTGAATAGTATTTTGAAGTAAAACTTTATTGCATTGGCTGGATTAACATGCCGAAGATATTTATTTCGGGGTTAAATAATAGTATTAGTTTTAATAAAAGCAAAAATAAAGCAATAACTACTATACAAAATACTATTACTCCCAAAACAAACAATGTTTTAAAAATTCCTTGCATAAGGTTATTTGCGGATTAAAATTTAAACTGCCCATTGGTATGTATATACCTTTTTTGATTTAAATTTTAGTGAGTTTATTTAGAATAAATTTATTTTTTATTATTGAACTAAATTTTTAGTTATTTGCCACCTCGTTTAACTCTATTTAACATTATAGCACATAAACGCCTTTTTTATAATTATGGGTGTTGTAAAAGTCTATGTGTCGCAAAATATTAGTAGGCAAGTTATTTTATATAAACATTATTAGCGTATCTTAAATCAATATATTCTTTTACACTAGTAAAGTCGTTTTTTAGCTTATCCTTTATTATTAAGTCAAGTTTAGCTGCTTGCTCAGCTACTGACGTTTTAATATTAAAATAAATTTTTGGTCCTGACATAATCGCCATTTTTACCGTGTTGGCGTCTTTATCAACAATAAATTTTTCGATTTCAAAATTATGTTTTTTTTCCTTAAACTCATTAAACAAATTTAAAATATAATCTATTGCCTCTTTATTTATATTAGCTTTTCGCTCAACTATTTTTATATCAGTTAAATTTTCTATTATCGGGTAATCGTTGCCATTTATGTTTAAAGCGTCAACTTGATTTATGATACTCCCCTCCCCATCTATATAATAATATTGATCATCTTCACGCCAAACCGCCGATTGCTGCTTTTCGCTTAAATTTATAACTAAAGTATGCAAAAATTTTCTTTTGATAGTTAGATCGCTTAGATAATATTTTTCATTTAAAGTTTTATTTAAGTCATCTTTATTATAAAGTAGCAAATTATTTTTTCCGAATATTCTGTTCTCCGCTAGGTCGCGCGCCATATTTTCAATTTCTTTGGCCATATTGTCATTAACACCAGAAACTATAATATTATTTATTTTGAAAAGCGTAGAAAAAAATAAAAGCCAAATTAAAATCGCAATCGCAATAATAGTGGCGAAAATAGAAAGTTTTGTTTTATTAGAAAGCAGGCCGGTTTCAACCTTTCGGGTATTTTTATGGCGGAAAAATGGATTAGAATAAGTTTTTTTTGTGTAAATAAATTTCTTCCGGTTACGGCCGCCCATCCTAGTGATTTTATTAAAGTTGTTTCTATTATTTAACATCATCATATTTAATATCCGCGTTTAATTTTTCTTATCATTTCAATTAGATAATTTAACCAATATTTTTTTGACAAAACATAATCTTGGGCGTGCAAGTATTCTTCCGCGAAGCCGCCAAAGCCCTTTTTAAACTTACTTAATCCGGCCCAAGGATGATTTTTTTCTTTTTCGTTAACAATTCCCCAAAAATTATAATAAGACAGGCCGCTTTGTTTTGCTTCTTTTATGGCGGCCCATTGTAATAACTCTGAAGCCGTAATATTGGAATATTTTCTAATAGAAGCGCCGTGATGATAAAAGGCTGAATTATTAGTATAAACAATCATGGCGGTAGCTATTAATTCTTTTTGATAATAAGCAAAGTAAATTTTTATTTTGTTATTTTGTAAAAATGATTGCAGCTCTTTTTTTAAGTATTCTTTATTATAAGGCACAAACCCTTGGCGATCGGCAGTTTGTTTGTAAATTTCATAAAATTTATCAAGATCGTTTTGATCAGTAGAAGAAATTACTTCAACGCCATCTTTTTCAGCTTTGCGGATGGAATAACGCGTGCGTTTTTCCATGTTGCTTAAGATAATTTCTTCTCCTGGCGTTAAATCAATCATCCATGATAATTCCGGGTGCATCATATGAACTGGTGCCGGTTTAAAGCCTAAATTTTTAACAATTTTTTGATTAGCGGTTGAATTTTCGGCTAAAGGACTAATTCGTATAAAATCAGCTTTTATTTCTTTGCCAAGCTTAATTAAATATTTAAGTAAAATCGGCAATACTGAATCAGCTTCTCGCCAATCAATAATCGGACCATGCGGACAAAAAAGAAATGAACCGCGTCTGGCTTTTATTAAATAGAAAAAAGCCATGCCAATTATTTTATCGTCTTTAAATATTCCTAAGCGAAAAATTTTTTGGCCTAAAGCTTCTTGTGATATACTCCATTCCCACGATTGTAAGAATGTATGCGGTTTAAATAGTGCTTCGGCTTCGCGCCATTCGACTTGGGATTCAATTGTTTTTATAATAATTTGCATATTTATATCATTTTGCATAACATATTAACGTTTTCGCGATATCCGATGTTCTTTAGAATGTGGCTTTAGCCCTTGCGGATATCGCGCGTTGTACGATGTAAGGCTTGGAAATTATTTAATAATAATATCTTTTTCCGTTAGTTTGGTTTTTCTCCTCCACAAATCTTTTCTCATCGCTTTTGCCACTTCAATATAATTTCCTTGAGTAGGGTCTTGAATAAATTTTTTCAATTTTAATAATACTTCGTCTGGAGAATATAATAAGCTGTGATAATAGTACTCCTTAACTTTTTCGAGGTACTCTTTTTCAGATTCTGCGGGGTATTGCTCACTCAATGTAAAATGTTTTTTCTTTTTTATATCTAAAGAACAAGCCATAAAGATTAATAAACTGCGATATTTATCTTCCATTATTTTATTCAAATTAAAATAATCTTCTTTTCGTTTGTCGAAAAAATATTTAACAAATATTGCTACAGTGCCGCCAATTAGTGCGGACAGAATTGAAGAATAGTCCATATTGTTGAAAAAATTTATTTAAAATTTTTTAATTTCCGAACCTTATTTCGCCTAACTAGTTATTATATGAATTTATAATTTTTATAATTTTCTCCGCTTGTTTTTCCGTAATATGCCTATCAGTTGGTAAATTAACTGACTCGGCGGCTAGGCGTTCAGCGTTCGGACAATCGCCGGCATGGTAGCCGGTTTTATTTATTTCACTATCGCATGGCGCGATCACGCAACTATACCAATCGCCTAAAATTATCCCTTGCTTTTTAGCATAGGTTAAAAGTTCTTTCGGATTTTTAGTTAGCAATGGATAACGCAAAAATGCACAAGTATTATTAGAATTGTCATTTCGAGCGTTAGCGAGAAATCCCTTAACTGTTTTTATGGCAGGTTGAAGGGATTCCTCCTCCTCGCTTCGCTCGGAGTCGGAATGGCAACTTAGATGCTCGCTATAATATTTGGCGATAGTTTGGCGATGCGCATTTAGCTCATCAATTTCATTTATTTGCTCGCATAATATATGCGCTAAGCTATTAGCTAATTTAGCCGGATAAAAATTGACTTGCTCCCCTGTTTTTTCTTTTTTATAGATTATTTTATTAAAAACATTGAGTTTTTTAGCTAACATTAGTATAAATTTACCAATAAATAAATGATAAATAGGTTTAGAGATGTAGAATATTGGATAATGCATTAAATGTTGTAATGTTTTTCCTAATTTCGGCTTAGCTAATTCTAAAGATAGTTGTTTAATTTTATTCCCTATCTCATTATCGTTCGTAATTAATGCTCCGCCGCGGACACAAGAAATAATTTTATCCGAGCCAAAACTTAGCATGCCGATATGACCGAAGGTGCCGGTTAGTTTGCCATTGTAGCGCGCGCCTAATGAGTGAGCGCAATCTTCAATGACTTTTATATTATGTTTGGCGGCGATGGCTAAAAGATAATCTAAATTTGCCGGCAGACCGAAAGTGTGTTGGATAATTAAAATTTTTGTTTTAGGCGTGATGCGTTTTTCTAAATCGGCCGGGTCAATATTAAAAGTATTATTGATGTCAATAAAAATCGGCTTAGCCCCGGTAAATTTAATAGCGTTAACTACTACAACGCAAGTATAAGCTTGCATTAAAACTTCGTCGCCTTCCCCTGCTCCTAAAGCCTTTAAAGCATAATAAAGAGCTGAGCGGCCGCTATCAAAAACATAAGCATGTTTTATATTAAAATATTCTCGTAATTTTTTTTCGGCCATTACAGTATATTTACCTGAAGAAATTTTTAACCAGCGCCAAGGCAATAATAAATAACTTAAAGCCGAGCGCGTATCGCGGCCGGTTAAGTTAGGCGCAAAGCCGGTAAAAATTGTTTTTGTGAATATTGACATAATTATATTTTGTCATTGCGAGCGACCAGCGGGAGCGAAGCAATCTCACTAATGGCAAGTTTGGGTAAAAAATTGTTGTCCGTGAGATTGCTTCGTCGCTACGCTCCTCGCAATGACAGGCTTGTTTCTAATGTTTTATTTCTTGATAAATTTTTTCCGAAAGACGATTTTCTATTAAAATAACGCAATCTTGATTTTTTAAATTTTTAAAAATTTCCAGTAGTTTATCTGAGTTAGTTTCAATCGTTATTTTTATATTGCTGGCGCCGTTTTTTAAATCAACGGCTGAATCTTCGGAAATAATTATTAATTCATCGGCGATTTTACCAATCTCTCTACCTACTGTTTCATGCAAACTTTTGCTAACTGATCCGAGTTCTAACATGCCGCGTGTCACTACTATTTTTTTACGTTCTTTATAATTAGCTAAAACATTCAAAGCGGCTAAAAAACCGTCGGGATTAGCATTGTAACTATCGTCTAAAATTAAACTTTTGCCATAATTATAGGTTTGTAGTACTTTAGGCGGTAACTGTAACTGGCTTGAACGTTTAATAATTTCATCGGCGCTTAAATTTAAAAATAAGCTCGTTAGTATTACCGGCGCAATATTTAAAGCGTTATGTCCGCCTAAAATCGGCGCAGAAATTTTTAATTCAGCATTATTTTTAATTTCCGCAATAAAACTTATTCCTTTTTCATCGGCCGAAACATTTTTAATTAAACAATCTGGATTATATTCATTTTTTAAGCCGAATGTTTCGACTTTGCATTTAAGTTCATTTAAAAATTCTCGACAGTATTCATTATCAGAATTAGTTATAGCTAGACCATCGTTTGGCAAACTGCGTAAAAGTTCATACTTAGCGGTTTGCGTATTTTTTATAGTTTTAAGCAATGATAAATGTTGTTCGTTAATTACGGTTAAAATACCGATTTTAGGTTTAACCATTTTACAGACAGTGGCGATTTCGCCTATTTTATATGTGCCCATCTCCACGACAAATATATCGTAATTTGAAAAATTATTTTTAATAATGAATTTAGCTATGCCGATTTCAGTATTAATATTAGCCGGCGTCATGATAACTTTATATTTTTCGCTTAACATTTGCGCTAAGAAATTTTTTACAGTAGTTTTACCATAACTGCCGGTTACGCCGATAATGGTTAGTTTATTAAATTTTAAAAGTTTATTTTTAGCAATTTTAAGATAAATTAATTTAGCTAACCCGGTTGGTAGTTTTGCTAATGCGGCTAAAGCGGAAAAAGTAAACCAGCGTAAAGCTAAAATTATAAAAATTATAGGAGAGTTAAGAAAACTAAAAAATAATGCGCCTTCAATTAGTAATCCTAAAATAATCAATATTGCTGATTTAGCAGTTAATTTAGGACGTAATAAATTATGCTTAGCAATCGCCCAAAAGTTATAAATTAAATCAATAAATAAAACCGTTATTATAGCGTAACTTAAAGATTTAAAATTAATCGGCAGTATTAAAAATAAAATAAGATAAACTAAGGGTCGTTTAAAAACGCGCCAGCCATGAAAAAACTTTTTTCCGCTTAGAGTCGAAATATAATCGCCGAGCCGATCGAAACGATATTCTTTAAATTGCCAGACATAGCAAAATTGGCCGAAGTCGGCCAAAGCGCTTAGAAACCAGAGAATTAAGATTGTAATATATAGGGGCATGATATTTTTGTCATTGCGGGCTCCGACCCGCAATCCAGAAACAAGTTATTACCGCCTTAATCTGGATTCCGGCTCAAGGCCGGAATGACAGATAAGATGATTATTCTAAAAAATTTTTAACTATATCGTATAATTTTTCCGGCATTTGTAAATGTAAACCATGTTTACCGCCAGAAACAATTTCTAAACGAGAACCCGGAATTAGAGCGGCTATCTTTTTACCCAACGAAAGCGGTACATAGCTATCTAAATCGCCCCAGACAACTAAAGTTGGGGTTTTAATTTTTTTTAGATTTTCTGTTAAATCTTGGCGGACAACTTTTTTGCATATTTCTCTTTTTATACCAGAAATTTGTCCAAAATCTGGCGAATCAGCTAATTTATATAATAATTTTCTTGCCGGCGCGCCTAAATTTTTAATTAGTGGTAAGCTGAAAAATATTTTTCCAATTTTAGCTAATGAGCCAAAAACAAATCTTTTTAAATTTAATTTTGGCCTAATAGCCGCAGCGCCACTTAAAATTAGTTGGCTTATTAATTCTGGCGAAGTCGCGGCTAAATAAACGGCGACTTGTCCGCCGAACGAATGACCGAGCATTATCGGTTTAATTAAATTTAAATTTTTTATTTTTTGTTTAACAAACTCAGCGTAATTTTCTACGCCCCAAATTTCATTCGGGCAAGGCTCGTCGCCGAAACATGGTAATTCAAGGCAGTATATTTCAAAATCTTTTTGCGCTAAGTTTATAAAATTTTCCCAAGTTTTTTTCGTACCATCCCAACCAGGTAAAATAACAAGTTGCGGTTTTAACATGATATTATTTTTTCTTTTTAATTATTTTTAATTTCCCCGGCAAATACTTTCGTAAAACTTTTGGAATTTTAATTGAGCCGTCGGCTTGTTGAAAATTTTCCATAATGGCGATTATGGCGCGGCTTATGGCGATGGCTGTGCCATTTAAAGTATGAACATAATTTTTTTCGCCATTTTTATCTTTGTATTTAATGCTAAGTCCTCTGGCTTGATAATCAGTACAGTTTGATGTTGAAGTTATTTCCGCCCAATCCCCCATTTCACCTTGCTTATTCGGTTTACCGGGTAGCCAGGCTTCAAGATCAAACGTTCGATAAGATGGCGCGCCTAAATCAGCCGTGCAATGGTCAATTACTCTGAAAGGGATTTCCAAACCTTTAAATATTTCTTTTTCAATTTTTAAAAGTTCTTGATGCGCCACTTCGCTTTGTTTAGGTAGAACATATTGGAACATTTCTATTTTAGTAAATTGGTGCACGCGGAAAATGCCTTTAGAAAATTTTGAATAACTACCGGCTTCAGTGCGGAAACAATGCGATACGGCCACATATTTTTTAGGCAATTCGCTCTCCTCTAAAGTTTCATTCATATGATAGCCGCCCATAGTAATTTCGGCCGTACCGATTAAACTTAAATCAGTATTTTCGATATTGTAAATTTGCGTAGATTCTCCTCTGGGGTTAAAGCCTAAGCCTGACAAAACCTCTTGTTTGGCTAGGTCGGGCGTAGTAAATGGCGTATAGCCATGTTTCATGGCAGTATCTAGGGCGTATTGAATTAAAGCCAATTCTAATAAAACAGCCTCATTTTTTAAATAATAAAATTTAGCGCCGCTAATTTTAGTAGCTCTATCAAAATCAATTAAGTCTAATTTTTCAGCTAACTCAGCATGATCAAGCGGAGTAAAATTAAATTTTGTTTTTTTGCCAAAAGTTTCTAAAACTGGATTATTATCCTCATCGTCGCACACAACCACATCAGGATGAGTTAAATTAGGAATTTGATGAAGTATCTCGTCAAATTTAACATAAACAGAATTATGTTTTTCTTCTAAACTTTTTAAACTTTCTCCTAATTTTTTCATTTCGGCAATTTCTTCCGGTCCAGGTTTAGTTTTTGAAACGCGATTGCGTTTAGCCCTGAGTTCATCAATCTCAGCTTCTAATTTTCTTCGTTTTTCGTCTAACTCAAAAAAATTATCAGCATCAATTCCTGATAATCGATTTTTGCTGTTTTGCTTAATAAGTTCTTTGTTCTCACGGATAAATTTAATATCTAACATATAATCAATTATAAATTAAAAATTACGAATTTTATTTAAATCACTATTTAGAATAATTGGTTGCATGGCTATAATTTCATTTTTATATCCTACTTCTGGAATCGGATTCAGCAAGAATATCTTTTTCTCCAAAACATAGGCGAATCCAATTTCCATCAAAACGTTGCCGCCAATATAATTTTTTATTCCATTTTTATCTATATTTACCACCAAAATAGCATCGCTATTTTTAATAAATTCAAAATGTTCTTTAATAACGTCGACATCAGCTTCTCTTCTTAATTTTTTATCGCCGTTGGTTTTTATTTCCTTTAAACATGATTCAAGTATAAGTTCGCCGCACTTAATTTTTCGAGTGCTATAAGGCAACTCGCAAGCGTAACCAAGATTAGTTAATTCATCGGCTGTCTCAATCATTTTTGCAGATGAACTGATGCTTCCACAAATTGTTATTTTCATAATTTAGAAGATTTGTAAATTTCTGGTTTATAGGATTTTAATCTAACGATTTTTGTTTTCAAATCTAATTCTTTTAATTTAATTACTAGTTGTTCAGTAAAATGCGTTTGGTCATAACCTAAAGCAATCACGTCTGGTTTATATTTTTTTATAGCCATATATTTGTCTCTTAAGCTACCCAATATCGTTTTGTTGGTTAAATTTAGGCTTAAAATGGCTTTTAGGCGCTCTTTTTCGCCATATTTGGGCAATTTACCCTTAACTTCCCTAACCGTCTTGTCGCGCGCTATAACCACGATTAAATTTCCGTATTTTTTTGCTTGTTTTAAAAAATTAATATGCCCAGGATGTAAAATGTCAAAAGTGCCGAAAGCCATGACAGTTTTCATATTTTTATTTTTAAGCCGCAACATCTTGTCTTTCTGCAAACTTTCTTTCATTTCTTTTATTTTTTACAATCTGCTCTTGGCGGCGAGGATATTTTTTATTCATAGCAGTAACTATTTTTTCATCTTCATTATAAAAAGTTAATCTTACTTTTTCTCTGTTTTGAGAAAATTGAGGATTAATTGGCATTCGCTCATCTTCTGTTATTGAACGATTAATTTTAGCTTTTTCAGATAATTTTTTACGGCTAAATTCATTCATGTTTGTTGGCTCTGGCAAAATAATTTCTCTTTTACCATTCAATCCTTTTTTGTCTGTTGTTCCTTCCGGCCATTCTGTTTTTAAGAATTCTGGCATAATTTATTATTTAGTTAGTTTAAAATGTTTTTTATTTTTCCGGAGACTCTTTTGAATAAAAATCTATTAATCTTTCAATGGCTTGGATTTCCGCTTGTTTTTTTTCTTCGCTAACAAAAGTTAAATTTCCTGGATCTTTAATTATTTCTTGGCAGGCTTTTTTTATCATATTAAGCGTATCTAAAACTGTGCGAGGGTTTTTATCGGCGTGAATTTTTTTATATAAATCTTTCCTGTTCGTTATTTCAAAAAATTTGTTTACATCATAGGCAATATCGCCTGACGGCATTAGCCCGTTGATTTTGTCTAATTTTTTTTGTATAGATGTTTTTTGATCTATTGGCTCTAAGGTATAATCTGGTTCTAATTTTTCTAAGTCCATAAATTTGTTATGTTATTATTTTTTTATACTCTTATCTATTATCGCGCCTATAATTATACCAAAGTCAGTAATTAGTAAGGTTTTAAATAGCTCATCTTTGGTTTTTAAATAAAGAAAAATTAAAATGACAAGCAATATAAGAATTATTGTTTTGTGCCATTCTGCCCCAAGCACCAATTTACTGATTCCAGAAAAAAAATGATAGTCCCAAATATTTCTTGGATTACCCTGTTCTAAGATTTTTCCGTCTTCAGAATATTTTCTGTAATTTTCATCTATTTTTATAATTTTATTAAATTGAAATAATTTTACAATGATAAAGATACAAATTAAAATTATTGTTATTATTATCAAAGATAAAAAACACCAATTACTTAAAATAATACATAAATTATTTAACATAAATTTAAATTAATTTTTTGTTTAATTCGTGTACATCTATTTTTTTATTTGTTTTTATTACTGGTTTCATTAACGGGAAAATTTGGCATTCTCTACCAGGCTTATCCATCAAGTAAGAAAATACGCGTTCGCTAAAACCGAAACCGCAGGTCGGCGGCATGCCATATTCTAAAGCTTCAACGAATTCTTGATCAAACATTTGCGCTTCTTCATCCCCGGCTTCTCTTAATTTAACTTGTTCTTTAAATCTTTCAGCTTGATCAAGCGGGTCATTTAATTCGCTATAGCCATTACCTAATTCCGAGCCAGCAATAATTACTTGAAATCTTTGGCTTAATTCAGGGTGCGCTTCATCTCTTTTAGCTAACGGTGAAACTTCAACCGGCACGCCGACTAAAAAGCCTGGTCCGCAAATTTGTTTTCGGCAATATTTCCATAAATTATCTATAGCGCGAGTTTTATTAAAGCCTTTTTTATCGTATTCCACTTTTAACTCTTTAAGTTTTGCTTCAATTTTTTTTATGTCAGTATCTAAAATATCAATATGCGTATATTTTTTTACAGTTTCTCGATAATCATAGCGTTCCCATTTTTTACCTAAGTCAACTTCAAAATTTTTAATTTTGAATTTAAGCGTGCCGAAAGTTTCTTGGGCAGTATATTTAAATAATTCTTCCACCAATTTCATGCCAGCCTCATAATCGGCGTAAGCCCAATAGAATTCCATTTGCGTGTAATCTTGTAAATGCTCAGCGTCCATGCCCTCATTTCTAAATTGTCTGCCAATCTCAAAAGTTTTTTCGAAACCTGCTACCATTAATCTTTTTTGCCATAATTCGCCCATGGAAATTCTTAAATAAACATCCATATTAAGCGCGTTGTGGTGAGTTTCGAAAGGCTTAGCGTCAGCGCCGCCGGTAGTATTTTCTAAGACCGGAGTCTCAACTTCTAAAAAATCATGTTTAATTAAAAAATCTCTAGTGGCTTGCCAAAATTTAGCGCGCTTTATGAATGTTTCTTTTACTTCGTCATTAAATAAAATATCTAAATAGCGTTTTCTCAATGATTCTTCTTCGTCGGCTAAGCCGTGCCATTTTTCTGGTAAAGGCCTAATAGCTTTGGTTAATATTTTCCAATCTTTAACCATAATGCTCTTTTCGCCGTTGTGGGTTAAAAAAGCTGTACCGGAAATTTGTATAAAATCACCGATATCAATATATTTGGTAAAAATTTTATAACTATCAGCGCCAATTTCTTTTTTAGAAAACGCTAGCTGCATTTTACCGCTGCCATCCTCTATATTAGAAAAAGTTAGATTGCCATGAGCCCTTAAGCTTCTTAATCTGCCGGCGATTTTTAATTCAGTACTGTCTTTTTGTAATTTTTCAAAATCAGCTAGCGTTTTATTTATGGTATTATTTTTTTCTGTTTTTGCTGGATAAGGATTAATGTTTAATTTTTTTAATTCTTCTAATTTTTTAAGTCGATCTTCGCGTTCGTTTATTTTTTCAGTCATATTATGCTTTAATTTATTTTTTGATTAATGATAATATTTTACCCCAATTTAAGCTAAAAGTCAAAATTTATCCCATACTTAGAAGTTAAATATGGGAATAAAAAAATAAGCTTATTTTAAAGCTTATTTTAGAGCACTATATTTTTACCCATACACCAAAATTTTGGTGTATGGGTTTATTTAACGCTTAAAATTTCGTAAATTATGTTGCCGCGAGGGGTAGTAACCGTTATTTTCTCACCTTTCTTTTTTCCGATAAAAGCTACGCCTAAAGGAGATTCATTAGAAATTTTACCCTCAGTCGGGTTAGCTTCATTAAAACTTACAATTGTGAATTCCTTGGTTTTACCTTCGGCCACGGCGGTTACTTTTGAGCCCATGCCAATTTTATGCTTATCGCCATTATTTTGTACTACTGTAACATTTTTTAATAAAGCCGTTAACTCGCCTATTCTCCCGTCGTTAAAAGCTTGTTCATCTTTAGCTTCGGCATATTCGGCATTTTCGCTTAAATCGCCGAGTTCTTTAGCAGTTTCAATACGGCTAGCGATTTCCAATCTTTTAATATTAATTCTATCGTCAAGTTCTTTTTTTAATTTATCATAGCCTTCTTGGGAGATAATTTGATCAGGCATAATTTTTTATTTATCGTCGCGTTTTTAAAAAGTCGCGAAGATTTATTAAATTTACATAATCTATAATATACAGGATATTTAAAATTAGCGCAAGGGTGTTTTTAAATTTTCCATCATTACCGCCGCTATTATTAAATAGCCTATACCTAAGGGATGATTGGCGTATGGGCTAAACATGTTAACTGCCAATATTAAAATTAAACCAGTGGCGAGCGATAAGGAAAAATAAGAATTAATTTTTAAACTATCAAAAATAATTTTAGCAAGTAAAATTAGATATACTAATAAACCTAAAATTCCTATTTTTAACCAAACATCAAGCCAACCCCATTCAAAAGCATAAGTTGTATATTCACCTCCGTAATTCGTCGCTAAAACTCTGGGGTCATTACTTTTATAAGTTACAGTGGCGCCGAAGCCTCGCCCCAAAATCGGCGCGGTTTTAATTTTTTGCCATAGCTCAGGCAGTAGTTGCCACCTTGAAGAAGCGCCAGCTTCATTAGTAATTTGAGTGGCTCTTTCACCCAGTAAATTCGCAGCGTCAAAATTACCTGCCGTTTTTGGGTAAGGAAATTTTATAATTAATAGAGTTAAAAATAAACTTAAAATAATAGTTAGCGCGACCATCGAATTAAAAACAATAAATTTTTTAAAATCGATTTTAAATTTTATAATAGCTACAAACAAGACAAATATTGCTCCAGCCACCAACCCTAGCCAAAAACTTCTGGAAAAACTAATTATAATAGTTGATAAAAGTAAAGAGCTAAATCCGATCAAACTAAAATTCGCCTTATTTAAAGCAACGGATTTTTCTTTTAAATTTTTTAATAAATAAAATAGTAAGATAAAAAATCCTATTAAAACAAAAATATGAGATTGCATAAATATTCGGCTAAAACCCGGAATAACTTGAGTTATTTCCCCTACTCCGCTACGGCGCACCCAGAGATAAAGATCTAAAATAAAGAAATTAAAGCTATGTGAAAAAATATAGGCTAAAATAATCGTTTTTATGCTAAGCCAACTTATAGATACTAAAAATATTTGTTTAACAGTTTTTAAATTATCATCAGTTTTTAGAACTGAAAAGATTGGGAGAACTAATAAAAAATAAAGCCAGTTATTAGAATCAAAAAATATATTATTCAGGGAGTTATTTTTTAAAAATCCGTTTATCATCCCAAAAAAGATAAAAATACATAAAGCTAAAAAATAAAATAAATAAGATGAGCGGAAGAAATTTAACTCTATCTTTTTAGTTTTTATAAATTTAATAGTTTCTTTAGCTAACCAAACTGACATAATAATTAGCCAAAGCGCGATGCGTATAGAAATTTTTAAACCGCCGGTTTCAAAATAAAACAAATAACCGAAAGAGCCGATTAAAAGTTCGGCTAAAAGAATAAATAAACCATATTCTAAGCGATATAATGATAAAATTAAAACTAAAATTACTATAGCAAAAAATGCAATAGAATTAATTATTTGATAATAGTAACCTAAAAACGATAGCGCTTCGGCTAAAATTATAAATAAAAATGTATTTCTAAGAATTTTATTATTTGTTAATCGGTTAAGCATGATTTATAAGTTATGCTTTTTTTTAATTATGTCCATGGCTTGGTTATATTTTTTTACTGCTGGCAAAAAGGGAAATAATTTATAAACGAAAGACGGCAGCCAATTACTCATAGTTTGCGTGCCACCGACGGCAACTTTATATAATGTTTTATTAACCCAAACGCCAGTATGATTTTCTCTAAGCATGGTAAGCCAAAGATCCCACTCTTGAAATTTTTTTAAAGTTTCATCAAAGCCGGGGAAATGCCCTTTTTTTATTAAAGAGTTAATGTTAATGCATGGCATTTGTTTAAGCCTTGAGGCATCATAAAGCCAGAGTTTAAATTTTTTATTGCCCCAAAAAAAAGATGAATAACAAAAACTAGCGTTAGGGTTATCTTTTAAAGTTTTTAACATTAACTCAAGCATAGTCGATTCCATAACAACGTCAGCATCGCAAAAAATTATATACTCTCCTTTAGCTAGTTTAGCGCCCCTGTTTCTGGCCGCATTAGCTCCCCTATTTTCTTGATCAAAATAAGATAATTTTAAGCCGAAAATCTTTTTAAACTTTTCAATTATTTTTATAATATTATCCGTTGAGCCGTCGTTAATTATAATAATTTCATAATTATCGTAAGTTTGCTTTTTAATGCTAGCTAAACAATTAGCTAAATGCTCGGCTTGATTGTAGACAGGGATGATAATGCTTATCATAAAATAAGAAAATTATATATTTTGTTAGTTTGTTTAGGCCAATTAAAATCATTAATTGCGCGCGCCTTCCCCTGCGCGCCTAATTTTTGCCTTAAAGATTGATCTTGGGCTAGCTTAATAATAGTCGAGATAATTTGATCTGAACTTAAAGGGTCGACCAATAAACCATTTAAACCATCAATTACGGCATCGCTAATCCCTCCGCTTTTGCCAGCGATTACCGGTTTGCCCGCTAAGTTAGCCTCTAAATAAACAATGCCGAAACCTTCAAAATCTCCGTTGATATTTCTTGATGGCATAATGAAAATGTCACAAATATTATACCATAAATCTCTTTCTTGGTCGGATGCATTGTTAATAATCAAAACATTATTTTTTGATTGATAATTTTTTAATTCAGGCCCATCGCCAATCATCACATAAATTAAATTAGGGATTTTCTCTAATGTTTTTGGCAAACAATCAACTACCACATCAAAACCTTTACGTTTAACTAACCTGCCGACGGATAATAAAACCATTTTATTTTCTAAATGATATTTTTCTTTTAATTGTATAATTTGTTGCGCATTATTTTCGGCGTTGGTGTTTATGCCTGGGTTAACCACAATAATTTTATGTTTTATCCCCGAAAAAGTTTGTCTGGCTAAATCTGCCACATAACTATTAACGCAAATTATTTTATCAGCGTTTTTTAGAATTTTTCCGGTTAGCCATTTTTTTCTTGGGCTTTTAACGGCCCAAGAAAAGTCCATACCATGAAGAAAAACAGAATATTTTATTTTATAAAATTTTGAATAAATTAATGCAACCGTGCCTAAGGGTAAAATTTGACCGACTAAAATATGATCAATTTTTTCTTGTTTTATTTTTTTGCGCAAAGAAAAAAATGCTGGCAGCCATTTTAACAATGGAAATTTTCCATTAATTAAACGATTGTCGCTATTGCTAAGTACAAAAATTTCATTAGGCTTAGGCCAATATTTAACTAAATTACTATAGTAATTAGCCACGCCACCATGGAAAGGCGGATATTCTAATGTAAAAAGTAGAGTTTTCATGCTTTATTTTTGCTAAAAGATTGATAAATACTTACAATATCGGCTTTATTAAAACCTTTAAAAATATATAAAGCGATAAAATAGCTAACGCCGGCCAATAAAATCGTTAAAATAAGATTTATCTGATTTTTTAAATAATAACCGACTAAACCCATAATCGCTACCGCCAAGAGAGATTTAAATAGCATGATTATTATTTTTTTATAGTCATATTTAGAAATTTGCGGCACTACTATCATGCCTAAAACAAACATAAATAAATTAGTTAATAGCGCGGTTAAGCTAGCGCCTACCGCTTGATAACGAGGTATTAAAATTAAGTTTAGAATAACGCTCGCGACTAGAGTTAAACCCATATTTATAGTATTTCTGTTCTGACGATCGCAAGCATTTAATAAAGAGCCAACCGGAAAATTTAAAAACATAAAAATAGCCGCAGCCATAGTTATTTGCAAAGGTAAAATCGCGTCCGAAAAACCGCTTTTAAAAATAACAATTATTTTATCAGCTAAAATTATGCCGCCGACCGAAACCGGCAATGAAATAATAATTAAATAATTCATGGCGCGCTCGAAAGTAATGGAAAGTTGTTCGCGGTTATTATGCCAATAAGAACTTAAGGCTGGGAAAAGCGAAGCTACAAAAGCTAAGGGTAAAAACTGCAAAGCAAAAATAATTTTAAAAGGAATCTGATAAACCCCGACCTGATGATCGCCGGCCAAAAATGATAATAAAACTGAATCAAGATACATATAGACTCTTTGGAAAATTGCGTAAACGGCGAAAGGTAAAGATAGCAGTAATATATTTTTTATTAACATCTTGTCTGGCCGCCAATTAATTTTAAGCCCCCATTTCTTTTTTAAAATGTAAAATGAGAAGATAAAATTATATAGGCTGGCTAAAACTAAAGACATCATCAACCAAACCAATCCCAGGTTAAATTTTAAAACAGCTAAAACCACAATAAAAACGATTAATTGAAAAATAATTGAGGAAATGCTTTCATATTTTAAGTTATGAAAACCTCGGCTGACCGCAAAAAATGTTAAAGTAAAAGAGTCTAGAGCCATACAAAACATTGAAAGATAAACTAATTGGCGAGTTATTTCCGGATAAGAAGAGAAATGAATAATACCAAAAACCGCCAACATTGAGACTACGGCTAGGGGTAGTTTCATTAAAAAAACAGAGCTAAGGAGTTTCCCGGTATCATTCGGATGTTTAGCCACTTCCCTAGTTAAAACATTGGATTGACCGATATCAATAAAAATCCCGAAGATAGAAGTAAAAGAAATCGCAAAATAATATTTACCTAAATCGGCTGGACCGATAGCGCGAGCTATTAAAACAAAATAAGTAAAAGATATTATTTTTTGTAGCACTAAGGCTAAAGTAAAATAAGAAGTATTTTTAGCAATATTAGTAATTTTTTCAGTCATAAATTATGTGTATATTATAGCTTATTTTTAATAAAAAATAAAACTCCGATGATTTTCGGAGTTTTATTAATATAGTATCTATAATAATTTTATCTCTTGGCCCATTGTGGCGCTCGGCGAGCTTTCTTTAAACCTGGCTTCTTTCTTTCTTTTTTTCTGGCATCGCGCATAATCCAACCCTTTACCTTAAATGAGGCCCTTAATTCAGGGTTAAGCTCGAGTAAGGCGCGAGCGATACCATGCCGCACGGCTTCGGCTTGGCCCTTTTTACCACCGCCAGCGATATTAATTGATATATTAAAATCTTTAGTTAGGCCAGCTAATTTTAACGGCTGATTAATGATTGAAAATAAGTCTTCTTCTGAAAAATATTTATTAGCTTCCATCCCGTTAACAATAATTAAGCCCTCGCCATTTTTATAAAGTCTAACTCGAGCGGTTGAAGTTTTTCTTCGGCCGATTGTGTTAGTAAATTTTCCTTTAAATTTTGTAGCTTCTGTTGCTGTCATATTAATTTATGATTAATCTTTTTAGCATGTTTACTCTATGTTTAGTTGGCGGTAGCATATCTCTAACCGCTCTTTTTAAAACATCGGCCGGTTTTAAATCAATTATTTTCTTAGTTTTTAAACCGCCTGGGTAACCGGAATATTTATAATACTTTTTTTGTTCGATTTTTTTACCGGTAAATTTAATTTTATCTATATTTACTACTTGAACCATATCGCCCATATCTAAATAAGGTAAATACTCAGCTTTATTTTTGCCTCGTAAAATTAAAGCTATTTGCGTAGCTAATCTACCAATAGATTTATCTTTGGCGTCAATTTTATGAAGTTTTCTTTCTATTTTTATCATAGTATTTTAAAAAGTTTTAGACTAATTCAATTTGTACCACGCTCGCGTTATCGCCAATTCTTTTGCCTAATTTTACAATTCTTGAATAACCGCCATGTCTCGCCTTATATCTAACGGCTAAAATTTCCATAACTTTTTTTATCGCCATTTTTTGCGGTAGAATTTTTATTAATTCGCGTCGGCTCGCTAAATCGCCCTTTATCGCCGTAGTAATAACTTTTTCAAGCAACGGTTTTACCGCTTTAGCCTTAGCTTCGGTAGTTTTAACTTTTTCATAAATAATAATACTTGAAGCTAAATTTTTTAACATCGCTTCTCTCGGCGCTTTTTTTCTATCTAATTTTTTTCCTTTTACTCTATGTCTCATATAAAAATTTATTTACAATTTAACTTTTTTTCGGTCTGCCTCTTTTTTTAGATTTTTTATCTTCATCAGCTTCTTCTACTTCTTCCTCAACCTCTTCAGCTTCAGCTTCGGTTTTTTCAGTTTTAGTTTCCACATCTTCTTTTTTATCAGTTTTTTTAACTAAAGCATTAAATTGGTCTATTAAAATATCAACTGATTTATAAAAAGCTTCTTCGGGAGCTATGGTACCATCAGTGGTTAAATCTAGAACTAATTTATCCCAGTTTGTCATTTTTCCGATACGAACATTTTCGATATTTACGCCAACCGCTAAAACCGGAGAAAAAATTGAATCCATTTCAATATAGCCGATTTCATTTTTAGCGCCTTCTCTACTTTCAACCGTTACATAACCTGAGCCCTGAGAAACGAAAATTTCCATACTTAGGCTACCGGCCATATCGGTAATATGACCTAAAATTAAATCAGGATTAGCTATTTCAACTAAACTACTTTTCTTTATATCGGAAGCTTTAACTTCTTTTTCTCCCCTAGCATCAAGTTCAATTCTTACGATTTCATCGCTAAAAACCTTCAAGCGCAATTTTTTTAAATTTAAAACAAGTTCTAAAATATCTTCCTTAACATGAGGCAAAGTCATAAACTCGTGGTTAGCGTCTTTAATTTTTACGCCAACAACAGCGGCTCCGGGCAAAGAAGATAACAATACTCTCCTTAAAGCGTTGCCGATAGTCGCGCCATAACCTGGATAACATGGCTCAATAATAACTTGTTTATTGTTCGCTCCCGAACCTTTAACAAATTCTATTTTTTGAGGCAAGGCTATTTTTTCCATATTGTTTATTTTAAAATATTATTATTTAGAATAGAATTCAACGATCATTTGACTATTGATTTTTGATTCAAAATTTTCTTTAGTTGGTTGGCCTAAGACTTTAGCGCTTAAATCTTTTATATCAAGATTAAGCCAGCCAGGAATTTCTACTTTTTTAAGTTTTTCTGATAAATTTGCGAATTTTTTATTGTTGCGACTAGCCTTTTTAATTTTTATAATATCGCCGGTCTTTACGTTAAATGAAGGAATATTTACTTTAATATCATTAACCGTAAAATGGCCATGGTTAGTTAAAACTCTGGCTTCTGCTCTTGAAGCGGCAAAGCCTAAACGATAAATAACATTATCTAACCTAGTTTCTAATATTTTCATTAAATTTTCTCCGGCCTCACCTTTTTGCTTGATCGCTCTAGTAAAACTTAAAGCAAATTGCTTTTCCATTAGATTATAAATTCTCTTAGCTTTTTGCTTTTCTCTTAATTGCATATTATAACCGCTTTGTCTGGCTCGTCCTTTTGGACCATGAAGACCTGGCGGATAGTTTCTTTTAACTATCGCGCATTTTGCCGTTGAACATCTTTCCCCTTTTAACATTAATTTATCGCCTTCTCTGCGGCATAATTTGCATTTTGCTCCTATGTATTTTGCCATATTTATTTATTTTATACTCTTCTTGGTTTTTTAGGCCTACAACCATTATGAGGTATAGGTGTGATATCTTTAATTGAAGTAATAATTAAACCATTAGCATTTAAAGCTCTGATCGCTGATTCGCGGCCGGTACCTACGCCTTTTACCATAACGCTTACTTCGCCTAAACCGAATTCTTTAGCTTTTTCCACGGCGATTCTAGTAATTATTTGAGCTGCATAAGGAGTTGATTTTTTCGGCCCCTTAAAACCAGCCATACCAGCCGAAGCCCATGATATAATATTGCCGCTTAAATCTGATAAAGCAACGATTGTATTGTTATAAGTCGCTTTAACGTGAGCGACGCCTACCGGAACCTTTTTATCAACTTTCTTTTTTCGTCCTTTTTTCTTGTTGGTTTTTCTATCTTCTTTACTTTTTTCTAATTTTTTTCTAATTTCTTCTGGCAATTCTTCGGCCATATTTAAAGGATTGCCGGTGTTAACAATCGGCTCATCCATTTCAGTTATGGATTGTATTTTTTCTTCCTCTTTTACTTCTGCATCTTGTTGTTTTTTTTCTTCTGTCATATATAATAGCGTTCTTTTAGTCTAATTTTTAAGTTTTTTGCGCGGCTGGTTTTTTACCAGAAGTAGCGGTTTTTCTAACATTACCGCGGACTGTGCGGTTATTAGTTTTAGTTCGCTGGCCTCTACATGGTAAACCTTTCGCGTGCCTTGAGCCGCGATAACTATTTATTTCTTTTAATCTTTTTATATTAGCAAAAACGTCGCGTTTTAAATCGCCTTCAACTTTATTATATTTTTCAATCAAACTTCTTAATTTATTAGCCTGTTCATCGTCTAAATCTTTAACTCTAATATTAGGGTCAATTTTTGCCAATTTTAAAATGGCTTTGGATTTTGAATTACCAATGCCATAAATATAAGTTAAAGCAATTTCAACTCTTTTTTCGTTTGGTATAGTTACGCCAGCAATTCTTATAGACATAAAATGAAATTATTAAAATTAACCTTGTCTCTGTTTATGTTTTGGAGTCTTACAAATAACGCATACTCGACCGTTGCGTCTAATTATTTTACAATCTTTACAAATTTTTTTTACGCTGCTTCTTACTTTCATATAGTAATTTATATTATTCTTTAGAGTCTATAAGTTATTCTGCCTTTAGTTAAATCGTAAGGGCTGATTTGAACTTTAACTTTGTCTCCTGGTAAAAGTCTAATTTTATTCATTCTCATTTTACCGGAAAGATGCGTCAAAATTTCATGGCCGTTTTCCAGCATAACTTTAAAACTGGCGGCCGGCATTAATTCTACTACCTCGCCTTGCATTTCAATAAAATCTTTAGAACTAATTGTTTTGTTGCTTTGTTCTTGCATTAAATACGTTTTAAAACAAAAATAGCTTTGGCAAAAAATTACTCGCCCGAGGCGAGATGCCAAAACTTTATTTACTGTTTATTTACTGTAAAATAATTATATAGTTTATTTATGTAGCTGTCAAGAGTTATCCGCCTTAAAATTAAATTTAGTGATTTTTTTCAATATTTAATTTAATATTAGCTAAATTTTATTGTAAAATTGCCTTAATTCTTCTTACCCCTGAGCTTGAACTTTCTTCCTTTTGTATTTTAAATTGTCCTAATTCTGCAGTATTTTTAACATGTGGACCGCCACAAATTTCTTTACTGAAATATAATTTTTCATCGCCGATTGTATAAATATTTACTTTTTCTCCATATTTAGCATCAAAAATACCATGAGCGCCCTTTTCTCTGGCTTCATCAAGTGTCATTTCTTCGCAGCTGACATTTAATTTATCTTTTATCGCCTGGTTTACCATATCTTCAACTTTTTTCTTTTCTTCATCGGTCATTTTTTCTTGATGCGCGAAATCAAAGCGTAAACGTTCGGCCGTAATATTACTTCCTTTTTGGACAACATGATCGCCTAAAACTTTTCTTAAAGAAGCGAGTAATAAATGGGCGGCTGTATGATATTTAATCGTAGCCTCGCTTGCATCAGCCAATCCACCTTTAAACATTCCGGCTGAAGCTGTGCGGGAAAGGTCTTGATGTTTTTCTAAAGATATATGAAATTCACGAGTTAGTCTTTCTTCGTCTTCTTTTGGTAATTCTACAATTGGAATTGTAATACCTTTTTCAGTTTTAAAATCTCTATATAATTTTTTTATTTCCTCAATGCTTAATTCTATTGGAAATCCGTAGGTCGCATATAAATTAAATAATTTATTACCACTCCAGCCATATTCTATTATTCCAGTTTTTGCGAAAGGACTAACAGCAGTAAATTTAGGTTTCATCTTTTCAAATTCTTTTAAACCCTGCTCTAATGTTTTCCCAAATTTTATTTCTTCTTCTTTAAATTGTTCAATCACTCTATTTATATTTTTTTGTAGTTCAGGATAAACAAGAGCGTAATCATGAGCAACAATTTTAGCAATTTCTTTAGTCCATGGTGATTCAGTAATGCCTAATTGGCGGCCATATCTTATGGCGCGTCTGATTAAACGGCGGACAATATAGCCTCGGTCAGTGTTAGACGGGCCAATTCCCTTATCATCGCCCATAATAAACGTCGCGGCCTTTAGATGATCGGCGATAATGCGCATAGCTTTTTTTATTTCTGGCGAATCGTCATAATTTTTGCCAGATAAATTTTCTATTCTAAAAATTAAATTTTTGAATAATTCAGTTTTATAATTATCATCAAAACCGTTAAGTGCCGCTAGAACTCTTTCCATGCCCATGCCAGTATCAACATTTTTTTGTTTTAATGGTTCGTAGGTTCCGTCTGTCGTTTTATTATACTGCATAAAGACGTCATTCCAAATTTCTACCCATAGCGGGTTATCGTCATTAAAACTGGTTGGCACTTTTTCAGGATCGCCTACCCAATAAAACATTTCCGTGTCCGGACCGCATGGCCCAGTTATTCCGGCTGGTCCCCACCAATTATTTTTTTTAGGTAGTTTTGCAATGCGTTCTTCTGACATACCTAATTTTTTCCAAATATCAAAAGCTTCCTGGTCAAACGGCGCATCGTCATCTCCAGTAAAGACCGAAACCGCTAATCTGTTTTTATCAAGATTAAGCCACTTAGGTGAAGTTAAAAATTCCCAGCTCATCTTTATAGCTTCTTCTTTAAAATAATCGCCTAACGACCAATTACCAAGCATTTCAAAAAAAGTATGGTGCGTTGAATCGCCAACTTCATCAATATCTGAAGTACGGATGCATTTTTGCACATCAGTTAAACGAGCTCCGGACGGATGTTTTTCACCCATTAAATATGGCACAAGCGGATGCATACCGGCAGTAGTAAATAAAACCGTAGGATCATTATCAGGAATTAAAGAAGCGCTTGGGATAATTGCATGCCCATGCTCTTTAAAAAAATCTAAATATTTTTTTCGTAATTCGTTAGAAGTCATAATGTTTTCAGTATATAAAAAATGTTTAATTTTGGCAAATAAAAAAAGCGCTTAAATTACTAAGCGCTTAAGATAACACATTTGTTCGCGGTTAGGGAATAAATAATCTAATTTTTTCGGTTAGTTGTCGGAATTTTTCCCTTTCCCCTTTTTTTACAAACATGCAGTTTGCTTCTCTTGCTTCAGTTTCAGCCAAAGAATGATCGCTGCAAATTACGAATATTGGATTAATTCCAAGCTCGCCCTTAGTCTTTTTTATTAATTCAACCCCATTCATTCCCGTCATCTTATAGTCAACTATCATTACATTTGGTGTAACTTTTTCTTTAGTTAGAATATCCCATGCGTCTTCCCCGTCTTTTGCTATTCTAATGAAAGGCATATTTTTTTCTAGGGATGGGCATTTTTTAAAAGAATATTCCAAATATAGCTTCAATAATTCTCGATCATTTCTGTCATCATCGACAGCCAAAATAATTTTTTTCATTTTGCCCCACCCCCCAAAAAAATAATTTATTTTTATTTTTTGTTACACTGTAAAGAACAAATAACTATATTATTAATTTTATTTTTCGTCAAGTTAAATTATAATCCCCCCGCCCAACACCTCGTCTTTCTTATAGAATACCACGCTTTGTCCGGGCGTGATAGCTCTTTGAGCCTCTTTAAATTTAACTTGATAATTAACTTTATTTTTCGTAACAACGCACTCTACTGGTTTATGTCGATAACGTATTACCGCCTGGCAGTTTAGCGGAAATTTCAGCTTATCATCTAAAAGCCAATTTACATTTTTAGCGATTAGCTTGTCGCTATATAAAATTTTATCATTACCGTCGCTAACAACGTATAAAATATTTTTTTTATAATCCATTTTAGCCGCATAATAAGGTCCGGTACCGCCAATTTCTATCCCCTTTCTTTGCCCGATTGTATAAAACGGTAAGCCAAGATGTGAACCAACAACTTTTCCATCTATGGTTTTAATTTTACCCGGTTTTAATTTTAAATGTCTTTTTAGAAATTCATTATGATTTTTGTCTGGGATAAAACAAATTTCCTGGCTTTCCTTTTTTTCAGCCACTGGTAATTTAAATTTTTTTGCTAATTGTCTAACTTGTTTTTTAGTGTAGCCGCCTAAAGGAAATAATAGATGAGCCAATTCTTTTTGATTAAAAGTATATAGAAAGTATGACTGATCTTTAGTTTTATCTTTAGCCGCCTGCATAATAAATTTTTTGTTTTTTTCTTTTAAACTAACATAATGTCCTGAAGCCACAAAATCAAAACCTAATTTTTTAGCTTGCTTTATTAAAAAGCCAAGTTTAACTAATTTATTACATCTAACGCAAGGGTTAGGCGTTTTACCTTTTTTATATTCATCCAAAAAATTATTGACTATTTGCTTCTTAAATGTTTTTGCAAAATTTAAAGTATAAAGCGGTATGCCAATTTTAGTCGCTACTCTACGAGCGTCTAATAAAGCTTCAGCCGAACAGCATTTATTCTCAAAATTGCCATTATCGCCTGGTTCTTTCCAAAAATGCAAAAAAATACCAATGACTTCATGCCCTTGATCTTTTAATAGTTTCGCCGCAACCGATGAATCAACTCCGCCAGACATTGCTACAGCAATTTTTAATTTTTTATTAGTTTTTATTTTAACCATAACTTAATTTATAGTATAAAAAAAACAAAAAAGCAAATTCAAAAAATAAAAAAAGCTGAACCGTGAAGTCCAGCTTTTTATAGTTTTTTGTCTAATTAATATAATCCAGGAAATTGTTTTTGAACAATATCAACCGACGCCTGATCTGAGGCCACTACGGTTAATAATTGTTTAACAACCGCTTTTGCATTATCAGTTTCTCCGGTTTTCTGATAAATCATAGCTAAGCTGTAAAGAGCGTTAGCATGATTCGGATTAGCTTGCAAAATGCTTAAAAATAACTGTTCGGCAGTTGCTATGTCATCATTTTTCTTTATGGTGCCACCAGCTTGGCCGGAAACGCTTAAATCTTGGTTAGCTTCGTTGCCTTCAGTTATATTTTCTGGAGCAGTTTGAGCTATACCAGGGTTAGCCGCGCCACGATTAAAATAAAGCCTGCCTAATTCAAATCGATAGTCAATATTTTCATTAGTCGAAATAACCGCTTTTTTTAATTCTTCTATAGCTCCCTCTATGTTATTTAACTTTTCATAAGCTATGCCTTTACCATAATTAGCCGCGCTTAAGTCAGCCTTTTTAGTTAAAGCTAAATCGTATTTTTTAATGGCTTCATTTATATAATATTCTTGTTGAGTTTTATCCTTTTCCGCATTGGCTCGCGCCATATTTATTAAAGCCATTCTTAGATAAGGCGTTGGGCTATCAGGTGATAATTCTATGGATTTATTATATAAATTTTCTGCCCATTCTAGCGCTCCCTGAACATAAAAAGAAGCATTTTCATAAATTAAGGCCATAGATTCAGTGTTGCTAGTGCTATTAGGTGATAAAGCTAAAGCTTTTTTACCCATATCAATCGCTGAAGCTAAGCTATTTTCTATTATAGTTTGATTTTTAGCGCCGGTGGCTTCCTGGTTAGCTAAGGCCATATAGTAGTTAGCTAAATTTATATAATAAATATCTTGGTAAGGCGCTAAAGTAATAGCTTTATTAATTTTTTCTATTTTTTGGTTAATGTCGGAAGCATTAACCGATTGCATAACATAAAAATCCGCTAAATACATTTTTAATCCCATAGTAAACAGAATAACTACACCGGCGCTTAAACTTAAGAAAATAGCGGCTAGGGCTAAAGCATATTTAGGAGAGGCTCTAAATGATAAATTTAAAGTTTTAAATTTCTCCGGGTAATTAACAATTGCCATTGATACAGCTAAAATCGCAATTAAAGTTGAAATTAAAATTAGCGAATTATCAATTGAGAACAATAAACCAAAAATGATAACCATAATGAAACTTGAGAACAACGATAAGAGAATTGATTGAGTATCATTTTTTTGCACTTTAATTAAAGTTAAGAAACAAATTGATAAAGCGACTAAAGCTATAATTATGATTGCTAAAACGCCTAAACTGCCGACCGTGGCCGCTATTTCAAATAAATAACCTGAAGCGTTATTAAATTTTGTGCTCCATAAAGGCGAAGCGTTAAAGTCAGCGCTTTTGTATTTATCAAAACTATAATAAAAAGTTGATGGACCTGAGCCTAAGAGCGGGTTATCCTTTAGGCTGGCTTTAGCGATGTTAAAAGAAATTTGTCTAGATAAACTTACTTCAACCGGTAAATTTAAACTCATTATATTAAAATTCCCTAAAACCAGAAGAATTATTAAGAGTAAGAAAGTGGCGACAGGTATTACAATGTTTGAGTTGGAAATTTTTATAATCTTTGAAAGCAAAAACATTAGAACAATAACTATACCAACAATAGCCGCCGGCCAAAATGTAAAACCGTTAAGAAGTGTTAGAACTAATAATGACAATAAAATTATTACGCCTAAAAATACTTTTATAGCTATCTTAACGACTTTATTTGTTAAGCCGGGGTGAATTTCCGCTAGTTGCGCCATGCCAATTACTAATATTGGCAAAGTCATAGCTAAATACATAGTTAAGCCGGATAAAGACCCTAAAGGATTAAAACTAGCGCCCTTAGTAGAAGCTATCGGTAGAATAAATTTCTCGAAAAGCTGTAAAAGGGAAAAAATTGTTATTAGGGATGTAGAACCGATTATTCCCCAAAATAATAATTTAATTCTTTTTTGATCAATATTATTTATTACTAAATAATAAAAGAGCACGAAGATTAAAATAGCGGCTAAACTTCTTGATTGATTGCCGTAAGTCCCCAATAAACTATCTTTTTGACTAATTGATAAAACAGTAGAAGTAATGAAAATAATTAAAAGACCGACAATCGGCCAATCAAGCGGCGTTCTTTTAATGTTAAGTTCGCCCACAACGACAGCCTTAGTCACCCAGGCAACCGCGCCTAATAAGACTAGGAAATAAAACAACATTATTTTTTCAAAGCCAATATTTTGAGCTACCATACCGGTAAAAAATAATGGGCAGAGAAAAAACACTAAAAAAATCGTACCGACAATAATAAAGTCCAAACTTTTAGTAGTCGCTATTTGATGTTTGGAAACAATCTTTTTTTCTTCCATAGATGTTTGTACCTAATTAAATCCTCTTTTAATTTAATTAGTTTAATTTGTAAATTAAATTATTTTATATTAAATTTTATTTTGTTTAATTAAACCCTTAACTTCACTTATAATATTAAGATAAAATTCAAGATTATTCAAGCTGGCCAACCTTAAGGCTAGCGGTTCGTTAATTTTAAATAAGTAATTAAGGTAAGCTTTAGAATATTGTCGTAATTCAACTAATTTACTATTTTTGTTAATTGGCGAAAAATCTTTAATGAATTTAGCATTAGTAATATTTATAGCACTATAAAATTTATTATTATTTTTACTTATTGATCCTTTTTTTAAAAAAAGTTTGCCATGCCTGCCTTCTCTTGTTGGAATGACGCAATCAAACATATCCCAACCTAATTTAATGGATTTTAAAATATCTTCAGGCGTACCAATACCTAAACCAAAACGTAATTTATTTTCCGGGATTTGCTCGGCTGTATATTCTAAAGCTTCGGTCAAAAAGTTTCCAGATTCATCAATATGTCTTGCGCCGAAACCAAAACCATCAAAACCAATTTTATTAAGTTCTCTAGCGCACCGTTTTCTTAATTTTAAATTATCGCCGCCCTGGATAACAGCAAATAATAATGGTTTATTTTTTTTATTTTTTAATAATTTAACTTGCTTATCGTATTCACGCCTGCATCGGGTCGCCCATTTTATCGTTCGTTCAACCGCAATAGTTATCATTTTATCGCTATAACTATTAGGCGGACAATCATCAAAGCAAACTATCATATCAACTCCTAATTCAAACTGCGTTTTAATGGATAGCTCAGGCGTCATTTTTAATTTAGCGCCATCAAGCGGAGATTTAAAAATCGCTCCATTATCATTAATTAAACCTTGCGAGCCGTTTTCACCCCCACACCTATATTTAGACGTAGAATTTGCCCCCGCACTTGCTTGCAGGTGCGGGGGTTTATGAATTAAAGAAAAAACCTGGTAGCCGCCGCTATCGGTTAAAATCGGTTTTTGCCAATTTATAAAATTATGTAAGCCGTTAGTTTTTTTAATTAATTTAGTGCCCGGGCGTAAAAATAAATGGAAAGTATTAGCTACTAAACATTCTAAACCCAGATTATTTAAATCTTGGACGCTTAAATGTTTTATTACTCCCCTGGTAGCGTCTGGCATAAAAACAGGTGTCTCAATTTTACCGTGTGGAGTTTGTATAATGCCAAGCCTAGCCTTAGAAATTTTAGATTTTTTTACTATTTTAAACATACTCAAATCAACTTTATTCTATAATGCCATCGCCACTGGCCATATTATCATCTTCTAGTTTAGTAGTTTTAGCTTTTAAGGTTTTATTAATTTGCACGCCGGTTTCAGTATCTATGGCAGTTATATTAGTTCCGGGTAAAATTATCATAATTTTATTTCTGTCAGATTCGGCCGGATTAACGCTTACATTAAATTCGGCGTCAGCTTTATAAACCGTAGTCGGTAAACGGCCTAGTTGCCAGATAACTTGATTGGTTTGGCTATCATAATTTAATGATCCATAAGACGTTCTATTTTTATTGTCCCATCTTACATTAGCCGGTAAGGTTACTCTAACTTGTAAATCATTTAATTCATGTAAATTATTATTGATTGACCAATAAACTTTTAAACTAGTGCTTTGACCAACTTTAGGCGGTAAAGGCCCTGAACCAACCGCAATATTATCATCATTAAAATATCTTACTTGTTCCGATAAATTTAAATCGCTGTTGATTTTATTAATTATAGTGTTGCTTTGGCTGTCGGCTGAAACGCTTTTACCCTCAATACTATATTGCACATAGCTTTTAACTTGATAGACTTTACTCAAATCAATATCAGATTGGTTCTTTAATTTTATTGAGAAATCAATCACGCCTTCAGCGCCACTAGCTAGTTCAGCTAAAGCTGGAATCTCTTGCTTACTCCAACTAATAGTATTGCCGCTTAACGCTCCTTTACTTTGATCGCTTAAAGTTTGCCAATCCAGAAAATCGCTCTCTAAAATCACCATTAATATAACATCTTTCATGGCGGCGTCTCCCTTATTGGCATAATTAATTGAGTAATTTAAAGTTTTCCCGAAATCTGTGCCTTGATCAAGCGCTGAGCCATTAATTATTAAATTTATATTTAAATCTCCCTTAATCACATCGTAAATAAAATCTTTTTCATAAAAAGAATGATATTTTATTGGTAAATTCGCCTGCTCGCCTGATGAATCAGAAGTTTGTTCCGGTAATTCAAATTTTAACTTAATATTAAGGTTTGGCTGTTTTTTTTCTTTAATTTTAAATTTAATTTTAAATTCATTGCCGTCCTTATTAAAGTTGCTTAAAAGCCAAGTGTTTTGGTTGCTTGAAGCTATTATTAAACCGACCGGAGGATTTACTTGCCCGGCGGGTGAACTTGAAGCTGTTTGAGCGCTAGCCTGGCTAGTTGATTCAGTATTAATTATTTCTACTTCTTCAGGATATTCAATATTCAAACGGAAATTATCAATATAATTTTCAGTTTTAGGTTTAAATTTTACTATAATTTCATTAGTTTCATTAACTACGGCGCTTGAAGAATTGGTAAATGAAAAATCAAGCCCAGTGTCATTTATTTTCGTTTCAAAACTAGCTGATTTTTTAAATTCACTAGAAAAATTTTGCGGCGTATATACCATGTCAGCTAAAATAATATTATTTGAGTCTAGCGGTCCGGCTAATTTACCTTTTATGCGTATAGCATCGCTGCGATGGGAATCAAGATTAGCTATTTCCCAAATATTGTTATTTTTAGTCGGTGCTGGTTCGCTGCTTAAAAATATAAAATTATCTGGGTACTGAACTTTTATTTCAATTTTTCCGAAACTAACCTTATCTTCATTTTTGTAATTTAAGTTATAATAAAATTCTTCACCAGCCACCACTTCCTTTTTAGCTTCAAATTCAAGCGTGGCCGATAATTTACTATTAATAATTTTTAAATAAATATAGTTATAAGCGCCGTAAATTGCGCCAGCAAAAACAAATAAAACAACTAAAAATGTAAATAAGTTAAAGAGTAAGCCGCGTTTTTGCTTAATTATCATTTTTTTTACATCAACGCTATTGCCATCATCGTCTTGATAAATTCTCGTTAAACTTTCTTTTATTTCCTCTTCTTTCGCTTCATTTTCGGCATATTCCTCAAAAGCTTCTACTTCTTCGTCAGAAGCGATTGGTCGTTGCACAAATTCTGATAAACTCGACGAACCTTGTTTTATTTTTATTTCGTTGTTTTTCATATAATAATGTTAAGTTATTTTAATTTTTTTATGTCATTGCGAGAAGCCTGTAATCAGGCGACGAAGCAATCTCTGGTTAAAATCAGCATATGTGCCATTGAACCGGAGATTGCTTCGTCGTCGCTATCGCTCCTCCTCGCAATGACAGATGCTTTTATTTTTCTTCTGCCATTATCGCCATTATTTGATCTTGATTTAAATCTTCGGTTATTGACCAGCCATTTAAACTAGAATTTAAATTATTCGGATATTGCCAAATTGAGTTAAAGTTATCGCCTAGCCTTAACTCACTCTCTATAGTCGATGAATTCATGCCTGGTTGTTTTTGCACTAGCAAAGAATATGAATATAAATTTTTCTCATCTGGGTTCAAAATTGAGCCAAATTTTTCAAGCAACTGATTTGTAAATTCTTGACCGGCCGGCTGTTTTTTATCGGTTAGTTTAAAAGGTAGTTTATATTTTATTTTAATTTCAATAGTTTCTCCCGGGTCTAATTGCGACCAATTAGCAAAAACGGTTTTATTAAACTCGTTATAAATTTTTGTACCGCTTGATTCGTCGGTTTGCGCTTGACCTTCGCTAGCTAAAACTTCCGGATCGTTAGTTAAACCAGTGATCTCTTTGTCAAAAAATATTTTATCCACCGGTTTAAAGCCGTCGACTTCTAATAATTCAGAGCCAAGCGGCACATAGATTCTTAACCAATTAACGTTTCTAACGCCAGAAAATGGTTCGCGATTTACTGCTTCATGAGCGCGTCTAATAATTAAATTATCAATAATTGAGCCATCCGGTTGAACCTCGGCTTGATGGACAATTTGTTGTTTAATTTTTCGATCGCTCTTACCGCCGGCGATATTAGAATTAACCACGCTTAAATAATCACCAGTCGTGTTTTTAATTCTGCCGCTCCAACCTAAATCATCAACTTTAGCTTCTAAATTTTCATCCGTAAAATAAAATAAAATGTTTTTACTAGATAGCGATTCTTCAATCATTTTAAATAAAGGCACTAAATTGTCTTTGTTTAATCGTTTAGGCAACTCCTCAATAATTTTATTCATTAAATCGCCAATTATCTTTTTAGGTTCTTTAGTTATATCTGGTTTTTGCTCGGCCAATTTTTGCGTTTCCAGCCAAAAATTATCAGCGTCAATAACTAAACCATATTTATCTCTTAGATCTATTGGGCCAATTATTTTTAATAAATTTTCAATCACCGTTGGTGTAAAACTAATTACACCATCAACCGTTGAACCATCAGAATTTTCGTAAAACCAAGCGAGTTTTTTCGCCGAGGTCGGCCAATCAGGCCACCAGTTAGCGTCCCAAAAATGCCAATCAGATCTAACTAAACTTAAAGCTTCTGGGGCTTTTATTTTTTTTAAAAAACCAGCCTCAGTGTCATAACTGCCCCCGCCAGGCACTTCTATATTTTTTATTTCACCTTTAGAAAAATCTATTAAAGCAAAACTGCCAATAAAACCGCCTGAAGCACGCAATTCGGAATTATTTTGAAAAACTAATAAATAACGTTTATCCATGCTAGTTCCCAAAAAATCTCCTAAGCTATCGACTAGTCCAATAAATTCTTTTAAACCGCGATTAAGTTCATCAGCTTTTTGTTTTAATAAAATAAATTGTTTTTGATAATCTTCCGGGATAACCTCGCTATTTATTTGATTTAACGACTCATTTAATTCGTTTAAATTATTTATAGCATTATGCCCATGCAAACTTAAATTTTCTAAAATACTATCAGTGCTATTTTCTTTATAACTAAAAAGGCTTTCCATGGCTAAGCTCAAATTTTTTCCCGCGTTAGCGCTTGCTTCGCCAGCGCGTAAAATATTTTTACTGGCCGCCGCCAATTGCATATTTTTATCAGGTAAAATCGAGGCTATAGAAAATATTAGACCATTAATTTTTTCAAGTTCAGCTTGCGCGTTTAAAAAATTATTACTAGCATTTTTAAAACTCTGTCCGGCCTGATTAAAATTTAAACCTAAGGCCGATTGACCGGCAGAAATTAAATCACCCATAGCGCTCTCGCTAGCGCCCAAAACTTTGCCTTTAGCGGTATCTATAACCTTATAATAAGTAAAAGCTTTAACCGGAAGAATTATCGCTAATAAAATCCCAGCAAAAACTAAAACTGGCTTTAATAAACCGGCTTGAGAATCTTCTATAATTTTATTATCAGAAACAAACTTTTCATCGCTTTGCTCGCTGGTTTTTTTCTTTTTGGCAGAGTGAAGTAATTTCGCAAAAACCGAAACAGCCACAGCCTGTTTCATATGGTAATTTTGCGGTACATCCCTTAAAACCTTATTCGTAGCTAAATGCAATTTAATAGACAAAAGATATAATATTTTTGCGAACGGTTTTATTATGGCTAAAAGTGAAAAATAAACTAACCTTAAAATGAACATTATTAACCAACCGGCTGCGTAGCAAACTTTATAGAATAAAATAAAAATATTTTTTAAAACAATATACAATAATTTTCCTAAGCCGATAAGCGCTAGCTGATCAAACAACCCATTATTAGTTTTTACCGCGGGTAATTTTAAAGCAGCGTTCTTATTAAATAAAAAGGCCTGAGGTTTTAGCGTTTTTGCTAAACTAGAAAAATAAACTCCGCTTTTTTTCTTACCTTTTTTAAATACGCCCTTATAATTAATTTCGGATAATTTTTCTAATTTCTCCTCTATTTTTGTCTCTATATTTCGCTTTTTTATCTCCTTAACGCCTTCATTTTCCACTAAATCTTTTTTTAAATCTATAACAAAACGAGACGATTTCGCGCCAGGGTTAACTTTTAAATTTTGGAATTTATTTAAAGTCATTTATTTATTCAAATGTCATTGCGAGAAGCCTGCAACCAGGCGACGAAGCAATCTCACGAACAAAAAATAGTAAATTTATTTATATTTAAAAAACTTATGCACCATATAATAATATAGATGGCGCAGTTAGTTATTTATTAACATTATTATAACATAAAATATAGAAAGCTGGAAAGTGTTTAAAATAAAGCAAGGGCCTAAATACTTCTGCTTTATTTTGCATTGTATTTAGACCCTTGTATAAGGTTAAATTTTAGAGAGAATTATCGCGGCGCTACACGGTTGCCGCAATTTTCTCATCTTCTTCGCGTTTGCCGTTTTTCATTGGCAGAAAACCGACGGCGAAATCATAGCCATCGTTCCGCACCACAGTGGCCTGTAGATAATCATGTCTTAATCTATCAATTTCCTGTGGCTCAAGAACCGACAGACGGAAGTCGGACTTGACGCCTTCCACTGTTTGCATGCGCATATAATGCACGAGCTTTTTATTAATTACTTTGCCATTCTTGTCTTTGATAAGCGCATGCTTTATCTTCAACTCTGCTAAACCGCAGACTTCCTGACCGGCCTTAAGGTTATCACCGAAGATAAAAATTGACATATATCCGCCAGGCACGCCTCTCTTACAATGCCAGTGGGCGCCGATGTCATTTTTCGCTGGGGTGAACTTGGCATCTATGTCGATTCTGGTATTAGCCAAAAATGGACCCCAGACTGTACCTCTGACCACGTCGCCGCTGTTAGCCATCGCATTGGCGAAAAGAGCATCGCAAGACACCTCAGCAATTGCGTTAACCGCCTTGGTGGCCGCGGAACCTATGTTCGTCAAGCATGGTCTACAAGTTTTTGCTTTTTCCGTTTTTTCCCCACCGCATACCGGACATCCTTTGCCCGACGCCAGCACTTCAGCCTTCAAAACAACCTTTTCCTTGTTATCCATCCTAAATCCTCCTCGAAATAATTTATTGTTGTATTTTTTGACGCTTATGCGTCCTTTTCTTTAAAAGACCGTTGCGATTTATTCGCAATCTTCTATTTACTAAATTTAATAAACAAAAGATTGCTTAAATCCTTATTTAGTTGTTAAATTTTCTGCTTTTGCATTTGCTAAAACCGTATTTAACAAACGGGCAACTTAAACCGCCTTGATCGCAATCGCAATATTCTGAATGTTCTGAACTTAAACCATTCCAAACAAAAGAAACAATTTCGCTAAATTTAACTTTAGTCGGTTCAACTTTATTTAAAGCATGAGAACCGTTTAAAAAAGCGTTTAAACTTTTATGATAAAACCAATTTGGAATTAAAGAATTTTTACCTTCAAACTGCAATTTAGCCGGATCAATTGATTTATTATAACCGCCTAATTCTAGTTCTCTTAATCTTATGGCGGCTACAATTTCCTTTATGTTAAGGCGTTGATTTTTATTAGTTAAGATCATTACTTGGCCGTTTGAATGTTTTTGTACAACCACGGCTAAATTATCCATAGTTATACCGTAATTAGCTAATTGCGAATTGTCAGATTCAACCACGCCAACTTTTAATTTTTTGTCGAATCTTTTAACTTTATAAATCTTTGTTTTATCTTCATATTCTTTTTTAACATTTAAATGCCAGTCAATTTGCGAGGTCTGAAAATAATTTATCATCCTTAGGCCTAGTTCAACAACTTTTGTCGACGGTAAATTTTGCTTGTGAAAACATTTTATTAAATACGCCAAATCGCCATAACGATTATGCAAGCCCTCTAAATCATCTTCTCTGACATAATTTAATAATGCATTAATTTCCGGATTTGTTTCTATATTTAAATAAGCAGCTACTAAAGAAGAAGCTGTTTCTTTTTTACCGTCAAAATTATTATTATGATGATCAAACATACTGCCGCCCACGTCGACTGACAAAATCCCCTGTTCTTTAAATTTTACAATTTCTTCATTGGAAGGATCATGGCTATGTTCCCAAAAAATAATCTCAGCATCTTTAATGCCATTAAAAACATTTTGACCATATTGCTTTAATAAATAAACAGCAACGATCGGGTCCAAATGAGGTTTATTTGGGATGATTATTTTCTTTATTTCCATATTTTTACTAATGTTTTACTATATCACATTATATTAATTATGTCAAATAAAATAAATTCTTTAAAATAATTTTTATTTAATTTTAGCCATTTTAATTAAAAAAACACCATATAATTAACGGCGTTTTTTTAATAATAACTCTTTATAAACAACTTTTATAAACTTCTAAAGTTTTTTCCGCGCAGTCTACCCAACTATACTTTTTGATTTGTTCATATCCCCTATTTATTAAATCTTCGCGTAATTTTTCATCTGCTAATCCTTGCTCAATCTTATTTTTCATATCCATTTCATCCTCGGGATTAAAATATAAAGCAGCGTCGCCAAGTATTTCCGGTAAGCAAGTTTTATCGGAACTAACGACCGCTAAACCATGCGCCATAGCTTCTAACGGCGGCAAACCAAAACCTTCATAAAAAGAAGGGAAAATATAAAGAGTCGCGTTAGCGTATAATTCCTTTAACTTACTATCCATGACATAGCCAGGAAAAATAATATTGTTTGAAAAATTTTTAGCGTATTGTTTTAATCGGCTGTAAAAATAATCTTCTTTGCCGACTAAGACTAATTTTAATTCTGGTTTAGCTTTACTTATTTCAGAAAAAACTTTTATTAAACCTTCTAAATTTTTATGCGGATAACCGTTACCGACATAAAGAAGATAATTTTTTGTCATTTCGACCGAAGGAAGAAATCCCTTATGCGAGAGGCTTTCGTCTACAAGCGATTTCTCGCTGACGCTCGAAATGACAGACAAATTTGCTACGCCTTCATAAGTTACAACAACTTTTTTAGAATCAACTTTAAATTGTTCGACGACAGCTTTTTTCGTATATTCTGAAACCGCTAAAATTTTCATAGCTCGCTTAACCGCTAATGAAATCACAATTTTATAAGCTAAATTTTTTATTTTGTAAACGACCGGCCCTAAAGTAGTGGCCCGCAAAGTCGGGAATTTTATTAAAATTAAATCGTGGATGGTAACGATAAATTTAACTGGGCAAAAAATCGGTACATTAAAATGCGGAAAATGCATTAAATCTAAGCGCTCGCGAAGAATGTAAAAAGGAAAAATTATTTGCTCGCTTAAACCATACCACTTTATATCAGCTAATACTTTTTTTATTCTTACGCCATCACATTTAAAATCAGAAAAATTTTCTTTACGCAAAAATATAATGTACTTATTTTTTTGATCAAGCTTTATTATGTTATCAACAACTTCCTGGGTATATCTACCCAACCCCTTGCCTATTGGGCCGTAAAACCGAGCGTCTATGCCGATACGATTTATTTTTTTTGTATTCATATTTGTCATTGCGAGAAGCGCCAGCGACGAAGCAATCTCCGGTTTGATGGCACAAAATTTAATTATTTTTTAAAATGCCTAGAGTTAGTCTGAATTTATTTTAAAGTAGTGTTTGCTAATTTTTTGTTTTTCTGGGCTTACCAGGGATTGCTTCGCTTCACTTCGTTTCGCTCGCAATGACAGGTAATTCTACATTCTCTAATCTATATAGCGTAAAATATTTAGTAACTTTTTCCACGGCCTCTATCTTTAAATTAAATTCAGGCAATTTTTTATTATTTAAATAATTAATATCTTTCTCTGGAAAAGTAAAATTATAGTAATAAACTGGTAATTTTTTAGCTAAAACCGCATATTCTTTCGTCATATTAGGATCGTCAAATAAACCAACAATCACTTTTCTGGCTGGGAACAATAATTTGTCATGATATTGAGTAACAATAACGCTGTTATTTTCAGTTAATTTTAATACTTGTTCATATTCAGCGCGAACCGTTAGCTGTGTTTTAGCCGTTTTTATTAGACCTTCTTCGGAGCCGATTAAAACAAATCTAATGGAAATAAAAAATACCAATAAAATCATTAAGATACGGAAACTATAAATTAATATTTTTTTCTTTAGTACATTTGATAGCTTTACTAAAAAGATAACGGCCAAAGGAATAGCGCCTAGATAAATCGGCAGCCAATAACGAGTATAAGAATTACCGATGGTGCGGCTTTTAGGGTCTGGGTTATCATGAAAATCCCAACTGCCATAATAAGATATTAAAATCGCTGCGGCGGTAAATAAAGCAATTAAATAAACATAATGCTTAGCTCGCCACTTTTTTATTTTTGAAAATAAAAGCAAAAAGCCAAAAAGAGCCGGCCAGAAAATCCAATAAAACATTTTAGCAAAATAAAAGTAAAGCATCTTTAAACTTTTATACGGCTGCCAGCCAAAATGAAAAAAATTATTTTTTATTTCTGCTAAACTGTTTTTAATCGCTTCGGAATTTACCACCCCGCTTTTTAAAATATTTGAGCTAGCGCCGGCGATATTTATAATAGACTGGTTCATTTCGTTATAACCGCCGCGCCAATATGATTGATATAATATTTTATTCCAATACATAGCGGGCGTAAGAGCAAAAAATAAACAAGCAATAAAAATCAACGGCTTAATAAAGCCAAACTTTTTAATATTAAACAACCAAATAATTAAGGAAACCGGGGCTAACCAAATTAATTCTGATGAACGAGTTGTGATGGTTAAGCCTAAAAAAATGCCGCTTAAACCGGCGAATAAATCCGGCAAGATATCTATCATCGCGGTTTTTACCTTACTTGTATTCGTTAATTTTTCTTTCTTTTTTACCGATAAACAAGCGAAATAAAGACTGATTATAAGTAAAACAACGAATAATACGTTATGAAACATGCTGCGGGCGCTATAATAAACCAGGGGCGGGAAAACGCTTAAAATTAAAGCTGAAATTAAAGCGTTGCGTTTGCCAAAAATTTCTTTAATTAATAAATAATAAAAAATAATCGCTAGAGCGGCGAACAGCGGAGTTAAATAAGGTATAATTTTATAGGTAGTTAAACTAGCGATTTTCCCGTAGATTAAAATAATACCTAAAAAACTTACCGGTTTTAAATAACCAAAATCGCTTCTAATGCTCCTAGGATGAATTATATCGTGAGCTAAAATATTATATCTTTCAAAAAACATTAGCTCGCCTTCTTGGGCGTAAAGTTTTGTAAAATTATAATTAGCCGATTCGTCCGGCGACAGCCATTTAACAAAATCAGCTGATTGCGTAAAATAATTAAAACTAGCTGTGCCAATAAAAAAACAGATAGCCGCTATAGTTATAATAATTATGCGCCAATATTTTTTAAACCAATTTTTAATTTTATATTTCATATAAATAGATCGGCAAATCTTTACCACCCGGATTATCTATTATTTTTGGCTCCATGCTATTTAGCTTAAAAGAATAAGAAATAATTTTTGCGCCAGGCTTTAACTCTTGCTTAAGTTTCAAGCAAAATTTTTCATTAAGAACATGCGGGATGCCAAAAAAATAAACTACGTCGGCTTCGGCTAAATTTTCTTTATATAAATTTCTAAATTTAAACTCAATATTACTTTTCGCGTTAAACAGTCGCCTTAATTTACAAATTAAATATAACGGTAAAGAAATTTCCAGGCCAATAGCTTTTACTTTATAACTATTAGCCGCATAAATCACGACTCTGCCATCGCCACAGCCTAAATCATAAAAAATTTGCCCAGGTTTTAAATCAGCTAATCTAAAAATTCTTTTAAAATCACGGCTACGGCTCGGCACCCATGGGGCAAATGATAAAACTGAAAAAATTAAATTAAAACTACAAATAAGAATAAACAGCAAAAAAATCATGCTTAATCCATAAGCGATAATGGAAATTATCATAAAGTGTGGTAAAATAAGAACATAATGAATAATAAACTATTAAATATCGTTAATTCATTCTTAATATTAATCTGCCTGATTTCGATCTGGGGCGGCTTGGTTTATCGTTTTTATTCGCTTAACAATTTAGGCGTAATAATTAGCTTAATTTTAGCGGTTATTTCTTTTGTTATTATACAATATTTTAGTCTTTTAGCAAGCAAAATTTCAAGATACGCCAAAACCGAGCAACCTAAAAATGATAAATTCAGATTAATAAATTTTGCGCTTTTTGTTTTAGGTTTTGCACTTTTACTAAGCTGTTTTTACGTTTTATTTAACCACCAAACCGTTAACGCCATAATTTCTCCTTGGCAAGTCGTACCGAAATACTTTTTTATTCTTTACTGCCTAACAACTATAATTTTAATCGGCAACTCTATAATTAATAAAAAATTCGCTTTGCCGCTCATAATGCTTTATTATTTTTTATCTTTTTCGGTCGCGCTAATAGTTTATAAGCTCGGCTACGGTTATGATTCTTTTATTCATCAAGCCACGGAAGATTTAATTGATAAAACTGGCGCGGTTGATCCTAAACCGTTTTATTATTTAGGGCAATACGCCTTAGTAATAATTTTTCATAAAATAACTACTATATCAATAGTTTCACTTGATAAATTTTTACTACCGGTTTTAGCCGCTTTGCTTTTACCGCTTACTTTATGGCGCATTTTAAAATCCTGGTTTAATTCAGCAAGCCTTAATTTAATATTAATTTTAGCTTTATTGATTTTAGGTTTCCCCTTTTTAATCGTTACCACGCCGCAAAATTTAGCTTATCTTTTTTTAATTTTAGCGATTTTATTAGGATTAGGTTGTAAAAATTTCTACGATTTTTTAACTATCTTGCTCTTATCATTAACCGCGGCCATAACCCAGCCGATCGCCGGTATCCCAGCTTTGCTGTTTAGCGCATTTTTAGCGGTTTATCACAGTGATAAAGTCAAAATAAAAAAATATTTTTACCCCCTATTAACTATTATTACTATTTTTGTTTTGCCGATTTTATTTTATTTTTTAAATAGGCAGATAGCTCCAACAAATTCAAGCAGTAATTTACCGCAAGATATAAGCCTATTGCAATTTAATATCCCCGGGCAAGAAAATTTTATCTTAAATTTTGCTTATTTATACGGCTTTAATCTAAAAATTATTATTGCTTTACTCGCCTTAGGCGGAATTTTTATCGCTTGGAAACACCGCGAACAATGTAAAATTTTATGGCTTTATTTTTGGGTCGCATCTGCTTTATTTATATCATATTTAATTACTATTAAATTACCATTTTCTTTTTTAATAAACTACGAGAGAGACGATTATCCGCAAAGAATTTTATTAATCGCCTGTTTATTTCTTTTGCCATTTTTTGTAATTTTAATTTATGCCTTATTGGAAAAGATAGCTAAGAAAAATAATTTTATTATCATAAGTTCTATTGTATTTTTATCTTTATTAATTACTGCCGCTTTATATATAACTTACCCGCGCTATGATAATTATTTTAATTCCCGCGGTTACGCAGTTTCGAATTCAGATATTAAAACTGTTGATTTTATTAATAAAGACGCTAAAAAGGATTATATTGTTTTAGCTAATCAGCAAGTTAGCGCCGCGGCCTTAAACCAATTTGGTTTTAAAAAATATTACGGCGCCGAGCAAATTTTTTATTACCCAATCCCGACCAGCTCGCCGCTTTATCAATATTATTTAGATATGGTATATAAAAAACCAAGCCGCGAAACAATGTTCGCGGCCATGGATTTGGCTGGCGTGGATATTGGTTATTTTGTTTTAAATAAATACTGGTGGGCGTTTATTAAAATATTAGATGAAGCTAAATTTTCTGCCGATAGCTGGCAAGCGATTGATAATGGGCAGATTTATGTATTTAAGTATGAAAAGTAATTTAATGCAAAAATCTTTTTGAATAATTGCCTTTAATTTCGACGTCTATTTTATCATCAATAATATTTATAATCGCATAAGCTTCACTCGCTATTCCTTTGTCATCTTCGTTCTCAATTAATGATTGAATTGTGAAATAAGGAATATTATTATGTACATCCTTCCTGTCCCAATGTAAATGACTATTAAAAACAGCTATAACCTTTTTTGATTTTTCAAGGATACTTCTAATTTCCTTTCTATTAAAAACAAGACATTTATTTGGCCTGCCCTCAAACCAAGGATTGCCGGCTAAATCTTGATCGGCCAAACCATAATGAACAAAAACTAGACATTTTTTATTTGTTTTATTTAAATCTTCTTTTAACCAATTTTCTTGCTCATCGGTAATAGAATAATAACTTTTATCTTCCGCGGCTTTTGAAAATAAAACTATACCATGAAAATCACCTTGATCAAATGAATAATGTAATTTTTTATAATTAAACAATTCCGTTAGTTCATTTTCAGAAATACCTTTTAAATCATGGTTACCGGCCACATAATAAACGGGGCAATTTAATTTTTTTAATGATTCTATAACGTAAGTAATGTTTTCTCTATCGCTAACCGGATTTTCATCCTCTATTAAATCACCTAGAACGACTATAAATTCCGGTTTTATATTTTTGTTCATTTCTTTAATAAACTTATCTAAAAAAATCTTTGCATCTTTATTTATTTTGCGCAGTATACCTTTATAATATGCTTCTGGCCCTAGATGTATATCGGTTAATATAACAAATTTCATATTATTAATTCCCCTAATTTTTTAATATAATCTTCAACTTTAAATTCTGAAACTTTTAAATTACTAAAACTATTTTTGTTTTTAATCATCCACTCCATTTTTTCTACCAAATCATTAACATCCGCTGGCTTAAATAATATGCCGGCGTTTTTGTTTAATAACTCAGGAATACCGCCTAAATCGCTGGCTAAGACCGGTAAATTGGCCTTTATAGCCCTCTGAATGGCGTTAGGACAGTTCTCGTACACTAACGAGGGGTAAATTAGGCAGTTAGCTGAAAATAGCAATTTATCGGCCTCCTCATCGCCCGGCCAACCTAAAAAATTAATATTATTATTACTTGCCGCTTTTTCTTGCGCCTGCTTAATTTTAGAACCATCGCCAACTATAATTAATTTAACGTCCGGATATTTATCTTTAATTTTATTAAAAGCATCTATTAATAAAAAAATGCCTTTATGTTTTTCAATTTGGCCTAAAAATAAAAATTTAAAACTATCTGATTGTTCTCTCGCCTGCTCCGGCGTATCTTCAACTGGATTAGGCAAAATATTAATCTTTGACTTAGCAAAAAAATTTCTTTTTATGTATAAATCTTTCAGCCAATTTGATGGGAAAATAACGGATGACGGCGAATTAAATAGACGACGGCAAAGACCAGAATAAATTTTAGCAAAAGAACTTTCTATTATCCCCTCCTCGCCATAATACATTAAACCAGAAGGATGAATTAATTGGATGTCATGCACAATATGCAAATGTTTTACCCCCACACCTTTTTCCGAGGTGTGGGGGTGTATTCTTAAATTTTTAATCGCCAGCGGCGCTAAAAATCCTAAACCCATTAAATTATTAGTAATAGCTACGTCGCATTTTTCTTTTTGTAAAATTTCTTTTATCTTAAAATAATTTACAAAATTAAACGCGTTCCAAGTTTGCCAAAAAAATCTAAAAAATTTCGGCAACTTATTTAAATTGTAATATAAACTATTTAAATAATATATTTTTAATCCTTGATTGCTAATTGATAATTGTTTATGCGGTTTAGTAGTAATTATAAAAACTTCATGCCCGGCCTTAATTAAGCCGTTCGCTATGGTTTCGGTTATCTTTTCCGCGCCGCCTCGGTTAAATGGTTTATATAAATTATTTATTAAACAAATTTTCATAATCATTTATGGCTTAAGAGTGTATTTAACATAATGATAAATAAATTCTAATCTTTTACTAACTTTAAACCAAGTATATTTTTTTTCTACGAGCTGTCTGCCGGCTAACCCCATGACCTCGGCCGCCTTTCTGTCGCTTAAAATAATTTTTATTTTATCGGCTAAATCCTTAACGTCTCCGGGCTTAACCAATAAACCTTCTTTGCCATTTTTAAATACACTTCTAACGCCAGGCAAATTTGAAGTTATAACCGGCCTTGAGCAAGCCATAGCTTCAAGCAAAACTAAACCAAAAGCTTCGCCTTTATTTATTGACGGTAAAACCAAGCAATCAGAATAATTATAAAAATCAACTAATTTACTATCATCGACATGTTCGTAAAATTTAACGCTGCCCCCTAAATCTAACTGAAGGGCTAAATTTTTATAATAAGGCAATAAATCTCCTCGTCCGACAACTTTTAAAATAGTATAATTTAACCCCGGTTTTTTTATAATTATCGCCAGGGCTTTAAGTAAATTTTCTAAACCTTTAAAATAATGGGCTTTATCTAAAGCGCCGACAAATAAAATAACTTTATTTTTTCGCCGTTTATTTAAATCATCATGATAAGTAACGAATTGCTCAAGATTTACTCCAAATAATATTTGCCTAAATTTTTTCGATTTAGCTAAATAGTATTCTCTTAAATCAGAATGTTTTACATAATCAAGCGAAGCGCAAGTAATAATCGTAGCCGCTCTAACTAAAATTGGCAAAACTAAAATATTATATAAATAAAAAACAGCGCCTCTAAATCCAGCGGCCCTCGAATCCATATGATAATGCAAAATTAATCTCATTTTACGCCCCAGTAATAATTTTCTTAATAGAACCGGCTTAAGCGCGCCGTAAAATGGATAATGCAAATGAATAATATCAAAGTTTTTTAATTTCCATAAAAGCTGAGGTATAAAAGCGGCATTACCACATTTAAAAAGCGGCCTTAACCGCTCAACCTTAAATTTGCCCTCATGCAAATTAAATTCTTCTTCAATTTTGTAATTATAATTCGGAGTAAAAACTGTTACGTCATGCCCTAAATCAGCTAAATTTTCCGAAATATTATAAACGCTATTGCCAATACCGCCTCGGTATGGCGGAAAAGTACAGACTATTTGAGCAATTTTCATACAATTTTGTCATTGCGAGGAGCGTAGCGACGAAGCAATCTAACAAACACGAATTTTTCTCCAAGCTCACCATACGTGAGATTGCTTCGCTCTTTCCAGTCGCTCGTAATGACGTTTAATTCTATTTATCTTTTAAGGCTATATTTTGCACAACTTTAGTAATATCTTTTTCAATTTTTTCTAATTTTAACCTTAAACGAAAAACAAAATAAAATAATATAGCTACGCTTAAATATAGTAAAACTTCAATGCCTGAACCGCTGAAACCGAGCCCGGCCACTAATTCATCAATGAATTTTAAAGAAATTATTAGACATGCGGCTAAAATCCAAAAAATAAGCCAAAATAAAAATTCATTCATGCTTATATAATTTTTTTGCTTTTGCCTAAAAAGCCTAGCGAGTATAAAAGCGATAATTATTAAAGCGATTGTTTGTTGTAGCATATTGTTAATATAATATTTTAATTAACTAGCATGGCAATAAATAATTCTTTTAAAATTTTTAACCCTCCGGAAAAACTTTGTCCGAAACTATGGTAAATAACTCTAGTAGGTATTTCTTTAACTTTAAAATTATTTTTTTTAACTTCAAACATTATTTCCGAGCAATGCGCCATCCGGTCTTGCTTCCAATTAATTTTACGCGCCGCCTCGCTTGACATCGCTCTAAAACCGCTTTGCGGATCGGTTAAATTAATGTTAAAAAATATTTTATTTACCGCTTTAGCTAAAGGCATAATAAAATATTTCTTAAATATCGGCATTTCCGAACTATGAGCGTTATCTAAAAAACGCGAGCCGAAAACAACTTGCGCCTCGCCGGCTTTAATTGGCGCGACAACTTTTTCTATATCCTTGCTTAAAAATTGACCATCGGCGTCAAAATGAACGATTATATCAGCGCCATTATTTAAACAATACTCGGTACCCGTTCTTAAAGCCGCGCCCTGACCGCGATTTATTATATGCTTAAGTAAAACCACACCGGTTTTAGCCGAAGAATTAGCCGTCTGGTCGCTTGAATTATCGTCCACCACTACAACCGTATCAACTAGGGGTTTTACCTGGTCTATAACCGTTGCTATATTTTTTTCTTCATTAAACGCCGGAATGACGCAAAAAATTTTCATATCTTCTTTGTCATTGCGAGGAGCATTTTATTTTTTGTCATCCCGGGCTTGACCCGGGATCTAGATATATTAAAAATTTCTAGATTCCGGCTCGGAGGCCGGAATGACGATAAAAGATCAGCCGCTCGCAATGACAGATTATTTTTATACTACCGTTTTTAGACCTTTGCTCGCTCGTAAATCATCAATTGTTTTTTTCAAACCATTCTCTAAAGTAACAATCGGCATCCAACCCAACTCTTCTTTAGCTCTAGTTATGTCAGGCAAGCATAATTCACTAATAAATAAATGTTTGTCCGCATATTTTATAGCCGACTTTGAATCTAAAATTTTAATAATCATCTCACAAATTTTTGTTAAATTCATATCAACGTCAGATCCAATATTAAACGGACCATTCGCCGAGCTTTCCATTAATTTTATACAAGCGTCAATACAATCGCTAACATAACAAAGCGAACTAGAAAAATTTTCGTCGCCTAAAATAGTTAAATCAGAATTTTCTAAAGCGCTATTTATAAAATCAGGGATTAAGTTGCCTTCATTTAGTTTTAATCTCGGTCCATAAATTCTAAATAAGCGAGCCACTTTCGCGTCAAGATTATAAACGCGGCGGTAATTTTCTACCATAGTTTCGGAAAACCTTTTGCCTTCGTCGTAGCAACTTCTCTCAGAAAGAAAATCAACTTTGCCAATTTCACTTTCCTTAATTTTTGTTTGGCCGTCTAATCTTGGGCCGTAAACTACCGAAGAAGAAAAATGCATAATTTTTGCTTGATAACGAACCGCTAAATCTAAAGCATTTTTTACGGCGTAAGAAGAAGCTAAAACCGTGGCTATTTTATTTTTTTCAAAATCTTTCGGCGAGGTCGGGCAAGCTAAATTATAAATTTCTTGGATACCCTGAAATTCTATTTTAAATTTTTGCAATTCCGGCAAAGCTTCTAAATCAATCGGTTCAACCATGTCATGTTTTATAAATTCAAAATTAGGATCAGAAAGTAAATGGTCGATGTTTCTTTCGTCGCCGGTTGAAAAATTATCTAGGCAAATTACTTTACTATTTTCAATCAGCCGATCGCATAAATGCGAACCGACGAAACCAGCGCCACCGATTACTAAAACATTTTTTTTATCAAAAATTGCTCTTTTACTCATATAATTATAAATATTTTATAAATTTATTATTTATTAATCTTGATGCTACCAACACTAACGCCTCCGCTAAAATTTTCTTCATAAGCGTAAAATGAACCTATAAGTTTTCCGCTAGCTTTAAAAACGCGAACATGCGGCGCGCCTCCCGGACCGGCGCCAGTTATTATTTCGTCAAAACCATCATTATCAACATCAGCCTTAGCTATATTAACGCCGCCGCGAAAAGTACTGCTAAAAGCAAAAAATTGCGAAAATAAATTTCCTTTACTATCAAAAACTTTTATATGCGGACCACCGCCCTTTTCCGGAGCCGTAATAATATCTGACTTATGACTGCCGGAAGAATTTCTAACATTAGCTACGGCTACTCTTACGCCGCCAGTAAAAGTTTTAACATAAGCTAAAAATTGACCTTGTAAAGCTCCGCCAGAATTAAAAATTTTGATTTCGGGAATTTTTCCAGCCGATAAACCACTAATAATTTCGTCTTCACCGTCGCCATTAATATCACCAGCAGCTATATTTATGCCGCCTTTAAATTTATCGTAAGCGTAAAATGAACCTAAAAATCCTCCCTTACCATTAAAAATTTTTATTTCCGAATTGCCTGCCGAAGCTTGCGCCGCGATAATTTCATCTTTACCGTCATTATTAACATCAGCGCTGGCGATATTCACGCCGCCACGGAAAGTACTGCTAAAGGCAAAAAACTGACTAACTAATTTCCCCTTATTATCAAAAATTCTAATATGCGGTCCGCCGCCTAAACCAGCCGCGGTAATAATTTCATCTTGGCCGTCGCCGTTTATATCTCCGGAAGAAAAATTAACCCCGCCCTTAAAGCTAACGCCATAAGCATAAAATTCATTATCCTTTTTTCCGTCTTGATCAGTAATTTTTACTAAACTCGCCATACCATTTTTCGGTCCGACTAATAATTTTTCAATTCTACTATTTAATATGCTCTTAGCGTAATTAACTGACGAAGCCACATTTAATCTGCCCTTACCGAGTTTACCTAAATAATTTGGATTTACTCGGCTAATATTATCCGCATTATCTAATAAGGCTTTTAAAATTTCTTCTCGATTTAAGGCTGGGTTAGCGCCTTCTATTAAAGCTAAAGCGCCGCTTACCATAGGCACGGCGACGGATGTGCCAGACCAATAACCATCATAATATTTATTAAACGGTTGGTCGCCTATATAATTATCCGGCGAATAAACTACTGTGCTAAAAACGCTAACTCCTGGCGCGGCAATATCAATACATTTAATGCCAAAACTGGAAAAAGTCGCTTTTTGATCCATAGTATCGGTCGCGGCTACGCCGATTACTCTATTTTCGCCATTAGCGCCGTCTAAGCAAGCCGGATACATTGGAGTTTCATCTAGATAATAACCATCGCCTTGGCCGACTTCGTTGCCTCCGGCGGCTACTATAATTAAACCAGCATCATAAGCGCGTTTAACCGCATCATCTAAACCTTTACTATAACCAAAGCCGACAAAACTTAAATTAATAATATTGGCGCCGTTAGCGATAGCGTAATCAATCGCTTTAATAACCTTTGAAGCGCTGCCGTCGCCTTTATCATCTAAAACTTTAAGCGGCATAATTTTCGCTTTCCAAGTTATACCAGTAATGCCAGCCGCGTTATTACCAGAAGCCGCCGCGATACCGGCGATAATAGTGCCATGTAAAATTCCATCTTCAGTAAATCCAGTTTTAAACTTTGGCGATGGATCAGGCACGTTATTAACAAAATCCCAACCGTTAACGTCATCAATAAAACCATTTCTATCATCATCAATACCATTACTAGCAACCTCTTTTTTATTCAACCAAACATTACTAGCGAGATCTGGATGATTTATTTGCACGCCTGAATCTAAAATAGCAATTACGGTATTAGAACTTTCTCTTGTATTATCCCATGCTTCAACAGCTTTAATCTTTTGTAGATACCATTGATTATTAAAAAGCGTGTCAGACGGAATTATAGAAGCTTTGTAAATATAATTTGGTTCGGCGTAATCTACTTCCGGTAAATTATTATAGTAATTTAAAAACTCATTTAAATCCCCCGCTTGAGCGATTTTAATAGTTATCGGATTTGATGAATTTTTAAATTTTACCAATATTTCGTTAGCGACAAAATCATTATTAATATCGCTAAAAGCCTTACTATTAGTAAAAATAAAAAAACTTAGGAATGCGATTATTCCAATTAAAAAAATATTAAAAAAAGATGTCGTTTTCTTTCTCGCCCCGTTAAATATTTCTAAAAAAATTTTCATAAGCCATTAATAAAAATACAATGCAAAATTCACCCCGCCATTAATAAAGATGCTATTTAACGGGGTAAATAACATCTTTATTATAACACAACTTATTAGTTTTTTTCAAATTTACATCTTTTCTATTAATGCTAATATTTCCTGAGCGCATTTAGTTAAGCTAAAATCTTTAGCTCGTTTAAATCCCCTATTAATTAATTCATCGGCTAGTTGCTTATCTAATAATATTTTTGCCATTTTTTCCGCCATATCTTCTTTATCGTTTGGATTAAAAAGCAAAGCCGAATCTTTAACAACTTCCGGGATGGATGCAATATTTGAAGCTGCAATCGGTACGCCCGAAGCCATAGCTTCAACTAACGGTATGCCAAAGCCTTCGTAAAGCGAAGGAAAAACAAATAAAGCAGCGCCGTTATGAATATAAGGCATATCAGCTTCCGGCACCCAGCCGGTTATAATCACCTCTTCATCAAGATTAAATTCATTAATAACATATTTAACTTCATCAAAACCAAGCCCGGACTTACCGACTAAAACTAATTTATGTTTTATGTCTTTATATTTTTGCCTCATAATCGCGTAAGCATTAACTAACATAGCGGTATTTTTCTTTTTTTCTAACCGACCGACATAAAAAATATAAGGAGTTTTAATATCATATTTATCTAAAACTTGTTTTATTTTTTCCCTGTCATTAATCGGGCGGTAAAGTTCATTATTAAAGCCGTTATGCACGACTTTAATTTTTTCCGCGTCAGCTTTATAAAAATCAACCATTTCTTGTTTAGTAAATTCTGAAACCGAAATAATTATTTCAGCGTGTTTAAGCGCATATTTAGTAGACCAAGTATGATGGCTAATAACGTCAGGATGTAATTTACCAAGAGTAAACAGTTTAATTAAAAAATTAATAGATCTGGAAGTCGGGCCGATTTTATCCGAACTATAAAGTTTAGCGAAACGTTCAAAACCTATGTCATGAATCGTAACGATTGATTTTTTCGGATGAATAACCGGTAAAGTATGGGCCGGAACAAAAAGAATGTCCGCCGGATGAACGAACATTTCATAAGATAATCTAATTTGTGTCCAAAAATAAATAAAAGGCCATTTTAAAATTTTAACGCGAAAATTTCCAAACGGACTTTTAACTTCCTGCTCGCCTCGCCATCGACGAGTCGAAGCGGGCCAGCCATGTTTATCAATTTTACCGGGCTTGGCAAAATGATTTTCATTAGTTAAATCAGCTAAACCGCCAGTCAAAGGTTTATCCGTATATAAAATATATTGATTTTTAGAATCAATTTTAGCCAGTTCTCTTATTAAATAATAAGAATACCATTCTGTTCCGCCTTTAAATTGTCTGTTGGCGCGCGAGGCGTCAATGCCGATTAACATAAATTTCAATTTTTTTTCGTCATTCCTGCGAAAGCAGGAATCCAGAATTTTTTTGTCATTCCGGCCTCCGAGCCGGAATCCAGGGGTGATAATATTTTAACGTTACAATTATCTACTACTTCAATAATTGATATTTAAATAACTTTTTTTCAATAAAATCCTCTCGATATTTTGCTAATTGTTTTTTAATTTGTTTCACTAAATCATCAACATCGCCACTATTATTATATTTCTTAACCATAATCATTTTTCCAGTTTTATCCTTTCTACCTGATTCAATATCAATATTTATATCTTTTTCTATTTGATATAAACCATACTTATAATTAGATTGGTATTCTGATTTTGTTTTTACTTTAATAAGTAGTTTATTCCAAGATGACAATAAATCTTTATCCGCAATATCTAATAACATTTTTTTTAATATTTTATCAGTATTAGTATTTTGATATAAACAAAATTGATTTACTATATTATCATTACTAATACAAACATTTTTATTTGTGATACAAGACCATATAAAACATTTTTTCAAAAATTCTACATCTTCTTGATATTTAGTTCCACCATCGGCAGATTTCATAATAACATCCATTTCTGTATAATTTTTGTATTCATAGCAATTTGCAACCCACAAGGGCAATTGTTTTAAAATATTGTCCTCGCCAAGTTTATAGGCTTTTTGTGTTTTGCAATATTTTGCATATGCTTCAATATTATTAACTAATTTTCCATTATCAGATTTGGGTATATTACTTAAATTAAACAAATAAACTAATGGTTCTTGCTTTGTATCTTCTAATAACTCTGCTGGATTTTTAAACTGTTTTAATATTATAGTTTTATCATTAAAATCGTTTGTTAATTTTAAAGAGTTGTTTTTTTTGTCTTTGTTTTTCCACAATATAAGAGTAATACAACCCTCACTAGCATTAAAATATTCTCTATTACAACAATGCCCTTCTATAAAATTTTTGTCTATTATATGTTGTGATTTCCAATACTTAATAGGGCTGTAAAGAATATAATAATCTGTTTTGACGATATTAAATGCTTTCCAAATAAACATATTTGCCAAGTCTCTATTCGCATTCTTTTTTGCAAATTTATGTTTAGCCATTTCCTGATATATGTATATATCTTTTACAGAAAAGGTTTTTTGTCCTTTGCTTGCGTTTCCTTGTGGTTCTGCAAAAGGTGGATTTTCTAACATAATGATTTTACACTTACTTCTATTAACATTTTTTTCTATCCAATCTTGTAAATAATCATTAAATTTTTTGCTCAAAGCATCCCCATCTAATAATAACCCCTTTTCATTTCTATGCTTACTTGTATGAGGAATTATCATTTTAACCCTTCCATCATAAAGCCCTTTTAGAGTAGTCCATTCCGTATAATCATAAGTATTTAAAATTGTTCTTTCTAACCATTCTGTTTCAAAAAACTTTTCTAAATTTCCTGTTCCAGCGCAAGTGTCAATTATTAAATAATCAAATCCATCTTGTTTGATTTTTTCAATACATTCTTTTAAATATTTTGTTGAAATTCTAACATATTTATCAGGCGTAAAATATGCTCCAAGTTGTTTTTTAAGCAAAGAACAGCCAAGCATATTCATATTGAATGTCAGCCAATTATTTTGCTCTCTATCTGTCATCTCAATTGACAATTGTGCGTCCCAATCAAATGAGTATATAAAAAGTTCTTGTGGATTTATAAACTCCATTTTAACCTTTTCTTTTGAAGCATTTTTATATTTCTTGCAGTATTCATTGTTATATGAAACAATACTTTCTTCACAAATCCAGCCTTTCGAATATTGATTTAATGTTGAATTTATTAAATCTTTGAAATCTGTTGCATCAACCCAACAATCTTCTTTTATTTTTTGCAACGATGTCTCCCCGTTCTTGTTTGTTGAAATATTATATAAATTATATTTTCTTTGGTTTATATCAAGCGCAATTGCTTTTGATGGTATGGGCATTGCGATTGTGTTGTATGCTCTAATATATCTTATTATTTGTTTTTCAACTTCGGAATAAGATTTAATTTCTAATTTCATTTCAAATAATATTCCGTTTATCTTTCCGTCTGTATTACAGGAATAGTCTGGCAATATTTCTAATTTTTGCCAAAAATCTTGCATACCTTCAATTTCGGATTTGTAAATTTTTTTCATATTTTTATATATTACCCCTGGATTCCCGCCTGCGCGGGAATGACAAAGAAAAAATTCTGGATTCCGGCTCGCCTTCGGCTCAAAGGCCGGAATGACAAAATACAAATCCTCCTAACCCCCTTTAATAAAGGGGGCAATTTTATTTCGTCGCAAAAATACTTCTCTTATATGAGTCCAAATTTTCTAAAGCAATGCCGGTTCCTTTAGCAACGCAAAGCAAAGCATCGTCGGCCACATAAGCCGGCACATCGGTTGTGCGTGAAAGTAATTGATCAATATTTTTAAGTAATGAACTGCCACCTGATAAAACCATACCTTTATCCATAATATCCGCGGCTAATTCCGGCGGAGTATCCTGGAGCACTCTTTTCGCGGCATTAATTATGGCTTCTAATTCGTTTTGCACCGCTTCGGTAACGTCATCCGAATTAACCGTAATATTTCTAGGTAATCCAGTAATCATATCGCGGCCTCTTATCTCCATAGTTAATTTATCTTCTAAATATAGGGCGCTACCTATTTTAATTTTAATTTCTTCGGCCGTTCTTTCGCCGATGGCTAAATTATATTTTCGTCTAATAAATTCCTGAATCGCCGCGTCAAATTTATTACCGCCAATCCTAACCGAAGTCGAAGTAACGACTCCGCCTAAAGAAATTACCGCCATTTCTGCCGTGCCGCCGCCAATATCAATAATCATATGTCCGGAAGCCGAACCAATCGGAATATCAGCGCCGATAGCCGCGGCAATCGGTTCTTTAATAATATAAGCCGCTCTGGCTCCGGCCGCGATGGTAGCGTCGATAACCGCTCTGCGTTCAGTCGAAGTAATCCCCGCCGGCACGGCGACCATAACTTCCGGTCTAAATAATCTAATACCGCCTAAAGCTTTATTAATAAAATATCTAAGCATAGCTTCAGTAGTATGATAATCGGCGATGACGCCGTCTTTTAATGGTTTAATCGCGACAATAGTATCAGGCGTTCTGCCTAACATGTCTTTAGCTTCATTACCTACGGCTAAAATCTTTTTATCAATTAAAGAAATCGCCACTACGCTAGGTTCATTAATAATAATGCCCCTTTTTGGCAAATGCACTAAAGTATAAGTTGTACCTAGATCTATACCGATCCGTTTTATAAACATAATATATAATAATGTCATTGCGAGGAGCCTGTAATCAGGCGACGCGGCAATCTCACAAACATTTTTCTAAAATGAAAGTTATTTTTAAAAACAATCTGTAAATTTAATAAATAGTCCGTGAGATTGCTTCGCTAACGCTCGCAATGACAAGTGAAAATTAGAATCTTATTTCAAAGCTTCTGTCTATGCCTAAATCCCCTGACCATTTCATTCTGGTTGGGTTTATTTTTTTCATAGACAAGCTCGCTGGACTATATGATTTTATACCATTTTTAAAGCTTAAGTCAACCGAAAGATTATCTAATTCTTTCCCAGGCTGTTTCTGAATATAAAGGCTATAATTATTATTTGACATAACTGATGACGGCAGTTTATATTCAAGCGTAATATTACTGATTTTTCCTGGCTCTACGACTAAATAAAAGCCAAACCAAGTTTTACCTAACTCATCGCCGACATCTATATTTTTGTTTTCATAACCGCTAATTCTTATTAATTGGCTGCCTAAAGGAACATAAACTCTAGTATAACTTTTATAAGCGCTGGTTTTCCAGTCAACTTTACCATTATGAGCGTAATTAATAGTTAATTTAGAAAATAACCCGTTAGAGCCTTCTACTACTTGATAATTTGTACTTCGATTCATAACCGCGTCGGTTTTTAAAGCGGCTAAATTAGCGTCAACCACCATAAAATAATCGCCGTAATAATTTTTTATTTCTCCAGCCCAACCATTTTCAATCGCGATATTTTCTAATTGGCTATCGGTTAAATAAAATAATAAATTCTTTTGAGATAAATTATCAATTACGGTATTAATAATTCCCGACCATTGGCTTGGCGGCAGATCAAAAATTTTAATTTTTAATTGTTTTGATATTTCGCTAATAACTTCTTTTCTCTGCCAAGAAGAAACTCCTAAATTTATATAACCTTTTTCTACGCGATATTGCAATAAATCTTGAAAATTGTTTTCGTTATAAGCTTGACCCTCGACCGTAACCGGACCGGTTATTTTCAAAAAATCAGTAATTAATTTTGGCGTAATAGCTAAAACTCCAGAAAATTTTATAACTTCCTTATTTTCCGGATTTAAACTGCTTTCAGTTTGATAAAATCCGTTAATCATTTTAGCCGCGGTCGGCCAATCAGGCGACCAATTCGCGTCGCGCAAATACCATTTATTATTCAAATATTTTTTTATTGGTTCCGGCGGTTCAACGTTCATCTTACCCTGAACCGGCATATCAAGATGATAAATATCATGCGTATCAAAACTAACTATATCGCCATCTTTTATTTTTAAAACTCCGTAAGTGCCTAAAAATCCTCCGGTTGGCCTTAACTCGTCATTATTTTGGAGTAAAACTAAATAATTTACTTCCTCAGGATAACCGGCTAGGGCCGGGATCATCTGGGATAAGGGCACGGCTTTAGCTAAAAGCGAACTAGCTTCATTTATTTGCTCCTTGGCTTGATTAAGTTTATCCTTAAGAATAAATAAAATCCCCGAAGTGCCGGCTTGATCTAAACTAATATAAGCTAAATCTAAATCTGCCTTTATGCCATTTAATTCTGGTAACGATTCAAATATTTTTTTGAGTAGCTCGCGTTTCTCCGTAACGGTTAATTGAGAAAAATTAAATTCTTTATTTCCGGTTATAATAGCTTCTAGGCTTTTACCAAACTCGGCTCCGCTCGCGACCGCTTTGCTTAAAAATTGAACGGCGACTAAAAGACTTTCCGCGTCGTTTAGCTGGCTTAAAGCGAACGGCATATTATTTATAAAAACATTACTTTTTATTTTATTTAATTTATTGATTGAAAAATTAAAATTATCTTCTGCGAGCCTAGCTAATTCAGCGGCTTGTTCAAAATCATTTTGCTTAGCAAAAATAACCGCTTGCTCAAGATTATTTTTACCAAGACTCGCCTGGTTATAAATTTGTTTTAAGTCGGTAATTTGCGACGCTACTAAAATTAAAAATAACAAAAATAAAAAAACTACCGTTAAGCAAAGATATTTAAAAATTTTGTACGCAAAATTTAAACGTCGGCGTTTTTTAACGAGCGGGATACAGCCGATAATATTATCAGCTTGCTCATGCAATTGTTTAAAATTCATATACTTTGTTTTTGATTTATTGAACATATCATTAATTTTCAATTCTCAATTTCCAATTTTCAATGTTATAATTTTCAATTGAAAATTAAATAATTTAATCATTCATTGAAAATTGATCATTGGTAATTAAAAATTTCTATAATTATTCTTGTCTTAACGCTTCTATTGGATCAAGCCGAGCGGCTTTACGAGCTGGATAAATTCCAAAGCCCAAGCCAAACACAACAGCAAAAGCCAAAGAAACATAATAAGCTTTTAGAGGAACCACAAAATTCCAATCTAAGCCATAATAATTAGCGCCAACTGAAATTAAATATGACGCGCCTATGCCGACTAAAACTCCGACCACGGCGCCAATTAAAGTTATAATTACTGATTCAACCAGAAATTGCAGCATAATATCCCGATATTTCGCGCCAACCGCTTTTCTTAAACCGATTTCGGCAGTTCTCTCAGTAATAATAACATACATAATATTCATAACGCCAACTCCGCCAACGATTAAAGAAATCGCCACAATAGCGAGTAGCATTAAAGTAATAGCGCCGGTCACAGTATCTAAGATATCTAAAGATTCTTGCATAGTAACAACTCTAAAATCGTCTTCGCTAGTATCAGTCATACCCTCGCCTATAGCTTTAGCCACCAGCTCGCCTGGTTTAAATTCTAAAGGCTTAGAAACAATATCATGATTAATGCGTATAACCAGCCTAGCCTCTTCGGCGGTTTCATCGGCTAGACTCGGATCTTTAAGTTGATGCATCATGAACATTATATGATCAATACCTAAAACTTTTTTCTGTAAAGTTCTAATCGGCGCATAAATCATATTATCATAATCAAAAGTCATAACCGCTCCCCTTTCTTTAGCAACTCCGATAACACGAAATTTAGTTTTTCTTATTTTAATATATTTATCTATTGGATCTGAATCGCCAAACAATTTTTCTTTTATTTTATAGCCAAGCACAGCGACCGGAGCGTTTGATTTATCTTCAGTATCAGTAAAATATCGCCCATAATCAATTTCTGTTTTATCAATATCTAAAAGACTAGCGGTAGTGCCATAAATAAGAGCTTTTTTTAGTTGATCAGCATAATTTACTTGCTCTTGTCCGATTATAACAGCGTAACCGTTTTTAACATTTGGCAATTTAAACACATCTTCATAATCTTCTAAAGTTAAAGTGGTTATTGCCGCTCCCTGGGCCATAGCAATAGCGCTTTGCGTTTCTGCTGCCGCGCCCTTTTTACCGGTCGGCGCTTTAACTTCTGTTTCTATTAAATCAGTGCCACCAAAAGATTCAACCTGGTTATAAACCAAACCGCTAATTCCCTCTCCGGCCGAATATACTATAACAACGCTGGCGATACCAATAACTATACCTAAAACAGTCAGGCCAGTTCTGGTTTTATTGCCCCTAATAGAACGCAAAGAAATTTTTACGACAGGCCCAAAATTCATAGTATAAATTTAATTTTTTGTCATTGCGAGGAGCCCGTAATCGGGCGACGCGGCAATCTCACAAACAATTTTCTAAAATAAAAGTTATTTTTAAAAACAATCTATCAACTTAATAAATAGTCCGTGATATTGCCTCGCTAACGCTCGCAATGACAGAATTTTCTCATTACTCATGTCTTAAAGCTTCAACCGGCTGCAATTTGCTAGCTTTTTGCGCCGGATATAAGCCGAAAATTAAACCAACGCCTATTGAAACTATTAAAGCTAAAATAATTGAAAAAATAGAAATAGATAAACTCCAATCATAACCTAAAAGATTAGCCACGGCATAAATTAAAACCGATATCAAGCTGCCAATGATAACGCCTATAACCCCCCCGCTTAAAGTTATGGTTGCCGCTTCCATTAAAAATTGAATCATGATGTTTTTATTATTCGCGCCAACCGCTTTTCTTAAACCAATTTCCCTAGTTCTTTCTGTAACGCTAACTAACATAATATTCATAATGCCAATACCACCAACTAATAATGACATAGCGGCGATAGCTACTAAAAAGAACTTTAAAGCATCAGTAATCGTAGTTATCATATCCATGGCTTGAGCCGAACTTCTAACCGTAAAATCGTCGTTAGCTCCGCTTTGGTCGGTTATATCATGCCGTTCGCGTAAAGTAGTTTTTACATCGCTCATCGCCTTATCCATATTTTCTTGGCTATCAACTTTTAATCTCATCATACTAGCATGATTTACGCCGGCGATTAACTTTTGCATAGTTTTAATCGGAATAAAAACCTGATCATCATTATTTTGTAATGCCACCGTGCCTTTTTCTTTCATAACGCCAATTACTTCAAAATTTTGTTTTTTTATTTTTATTTTTTGCCCGATCGCGTCCGAATCTCCGAATAATTCTTCTTTAACCGTACTGCCTAAAACTACCACTCTTGATAAATTAGTTTCTTCTTCTTTAGTAAAAAATCTGCCTTTATTAACTTCTCCTCCTTCAACATTTAAATAGCCAACCGTAACACCGCTTAAATTAGTATCATAAGAATTTGAGCCCCAACTAACGCTGCTCATGCCTTTATAATAAGACACCACATCAGTTACGTTGGGCACATTGCTTTTATTATTTAAAGCTAAACCATCTTCATAGGTAAGCGTGGTAATTACTATTCCCATAACTGAAGCCGGCGGTCCTTCTTCTTCAGAAGCGCCTGGTAAAATTCCAATAATGTCCGTGCCAAAAGTTTTTATCTGATTAAGAATTAAACTCTGAGCTCCGGCGCCTACAGCCATAATAATAATAACCGCCGCCACGCCAATAATTATACCGAGCATTGTTAAAAAGCTTCTGCCATTATTGGCCAGAAGCGCTCTGGTTGAAGTCTTAACTGATTGTTTAAATGATTCCAACATAAACATTGTCATCCCGGGCTTGATCCGGGATCCATTTCATATTTATTTAAGCATCTCTCCGTCTTTAGCAATTCTTCGGTTTAATACTTTATAATCATCAACTATTAAACCGTCTCTAACTTTTATAATTCTTTTAGCATGCTCGGAGGTATAAGTTTCGTGGGTTACTAAAACTATTGTGTTGCCAGCATCATTTAATTTCTGCAAAATTTCCATTACTTGCACGCCTGATTTTGAATCAAGGTTGCCGGTTGGTTCATCGGCGAAAATTACCGCCGGACCATTAACTAAAGCGCGGGCGATAGCGACGCGCTGTTTTTCGCCGCCGGAAATTTGATTAGTAAAATAATTTAAACGATGCCCTAGGCCGACGCTTTCTAAAATTCTTTTAGCTCGGGATTCTGGCGCTTCTTTATGTTTAGCGTAAGTTAAAGGCAACATAACATTTTCTAAAACCGTGGTACGTGGTAAAAGATTAAAAGCTTGAAAAACAAAACCGATTTTACGATTTCTTAAATCAGCTAACTCATCATCATCTAATTTAGTTACGTCTTTGCCTTCGAGATAATATTTACCGCCGGTTGGCCGATCTAAAAGACCTAAAATATGCATTAAAGTTGATTTGCCTGAACCGGAAGGACCCATTATAGCAACGAAATCACCCTGGTCAATATTAAAATTAAGCCCATGTAAAACCGGGGTAACGAGTTCTCCGCTGACAAAATCCTTGGTTAGATTATTAATTTGTATAAGCATAAATAAAAAAATTTTCAACCTTCAATTTTCAATTTTTCCGCCTCGGCAAGCCGAAAGCGAGACGGGCAAATAATTTTCATCGCCGTATCGTGATGAACAATTTTTTAATTTTCAATTAAGTAGAATTAATTGGAAATTATTAATTGATTATTTATTGATAATTGTTAATTGAAAATTTAATTTTAATTACTTGGTCGTAATATAAGTTACTACAAGATCGTTTTCGTTAAGACCAGATAAAATTTCGACTAATTCATCATCGCCCCTTAAACCAAGAGTGACCGGCACTTCTTTAATTTCTTCGCCGACTAATAGTCTAGCGACTTTACCGCTATCAGCTTTTTCAATTATTGCTCTTGATGGCGCGATTAATGTATTATCCTTTTTAGCCGTAGTAATATTAGCATTAGCGGTCATGCCTGATTTAACGTCTTTACCTTGACCGTCAAAATTTATTTTTACTTTATAATAAATTACGTCCTGAATAACGGTTTCTGCCGGTTCAATAAAATTAACCTGGCCGTAAAATTTAACATCTTCGCCAAAAGCATCAAGAGTAATTTCCGCCTGGTTATTAACCGTTACTTTAGTTATATCAGCCTCAGAAACATCAATTTCAATTTCAAAATTATTTATACCAAGCAAAGAAAAAATCGGTTTGGTTAAAGCGAACTGCTCGCCAGCTTCATAATTCTTTTTTGTAATCGTGCCGTCTAGCGGGGCCTTTATAGTATTATTATTAATTTGATTTCTAACTAAATCTAAAGAAGCTTGCGCTTGGCTAACCTGAGCTTGGGCTAAACTTATATCCTGAATTCTAGAGCCGGCTTTAAGTTGGTTTAATTGCGCTTCAGCCACTAGCCAAGATTTATAATAAGTATCAATTCTAGCTTGAGCCGAAGCAATCTGCTGCGCTCCATTTACTTTAGCGGTAGCTAAAACATTTTTAGCCGAGAGAATCGCATTATTAAGATTATTAATCGCATCATTTAAATTAGTTTGAGCGGTTTGCACCGAAGTAATGCCGCCGCTAACATTAACTTGCTGAGCGCTGATAGTTGTTTTATAAGTATCAAGTTTTGTTTGAGGAAAACTTGATCCGACCATACTAGCCTCTAAAAGGCTATAGCAATCTTTTAAAGCGTTAAAAGTTTTATTTAAAGCGTCTAAAGTGTCGGCCGTTGCTTGAATTATGTCTCCGCTAGCTTGACTGGCCCTAGCCTTAGTTAAAGCTATGTTAGCTTGGTTATAATCATTTTTCGTGGTTTCTAATAAAGAAATATCTTTTACTCCTAAAAAGTATCTAATATCATTGTCATTTAATATCGTATTTATATTATCTAAAGCGTTAGCAGCCACGGGAATTTTAGTTTCCACGGCGGTTGAAGCGGAGGCTTGATAATTTTTTACCGCTTGCTGATAACTAGTTATGGTCGAGCCGGTTGTTAAATAAAGATCATTTAAATTTTTTTCCGCCTGCGCGATACTTTCGTTAACCGTATTTTTTATTTTTTCCGCTTCATTCAAAGAAGAAACATAAGACGTTTTGGCCTGGTCAACGCTCGCTTGGCTTACCGCTAATTCGCTAGCGGTCGCACCGGCTAAAAGTTTAGATAAATTAGCTTGGGCAACTCTTAAACTGGCCGTGGCCTCTCTTTCTTTCAGTAATAAATCGCTTGAATCAAGTTCAGCTAAAACTTGATCTTTTTTTACTTTATCCCCCACTTTGACAAAAATATTAGCGATCTTGCCGTTAATGGTAAAATTTAAATCCATTTCTTTGTTAGCTTTAACCATGCCGGTTTCGCTAACGGTTTGTATTAAATTTCCTCTTTCAACTTTCACAGTCGTATAAGTAGTTTTGGGTTTTTTATTAAAAACAAAATACATGCCAACAACCGCTATGATTAATATAAAACCAATAATAAAAAATTTATTTTTAATAATTTTCATTTAATTTTTCCTTATTTTTAATAATTTTTTGAAATTTAGCGACAAACTCGTCTAAATTTAATTCGTTTTTTATGATGTAAAAATCCGCGCCTAAATCTTTACCTCTTTGTTGACTATCATTATCGCTTAAATTCGTAAAGATAAAAACTGGAATTTTAGAAATTTCCGGATCGGCCTTGATATCTGACAACATATCAAAACCATTCATTTCCGGTAAAATAACATCTAGAATAATATAATCCGGTCTAAGAACTTTTATTTTTTCCATTGCCTCTTTTTTATCTCCCCCCTGATCAATAATAACTTCAAAACCTTCCACTCTAAACTTAGACTGTAACCCATAAAGCAGGTTGGCATCATCTTCGATTATAAGAATTTTCTTATTTTTATCCATTTACCCTGTTAAATAAGATTTGAATCTCTTCGCAAAGAAACAACTTATTTTAATTAATTTTATGTTTTTACCCTGTTTATTAAAATCTGTCATTTCTAGGCTCAAATCTTAATTTTTAATTTTTTAAAAATTATTTAACAGGGTAAAATTAGTGCTAAAGGCAATTGATTTTGCTTAAAGTAATTATACTAACTTTTAAAGAATTTTGCAATACAAAAACACCTTAATTTTATTAAGATGTTTTTTAAATTAAAAAGATTTAAATACCTGCTTATTTCTCGACATAATTAAAAATTGGACCGACTAGCAGAACCTTTTTATCTTTCTGCTGATAAACCGCTGCTTGCAATTTAATGCCGTTAATTGATTCAATAGTTTTTAATTTACCAAAATTAAAAATTACATTTTTATCCGGGCTTTCGGTAACCGTGTATCTCTTTAAAATATTTTGCACTATTAATTGGCTGTCTTTATCTAAAGTTTCTCCTTGCAATTCTTTTACGGCTAATGATTTAATAGCGTTAAAGTCATCCATAGCATCGCTAATTTTCTTTAAAGTCACATCAATATCTTTTACAATTCTTAATTCATTTAACATCTGAGACAGCATATTAATATTTGATATAAGTTCATTAATCAATACTAAATTCGGCTCAACAAAAGTTTCTGTTTCATTGCTAACCGTAAGATTATTACCCTGTTGCACATTAAGAATTATTTTATCGTTCGGTAATTTTAAATTTATCCAAGCCGACATAGCAGTATTAAGATTTTTTTGTTGCCAAGCTGAACTTAAGGTATAAAGCGGACCGTCTAAGCCGTCTGACTTTAAAAGAGACTGCTGATTTAAATACATAATGGACCAATAATTACTATTATGCCAACTGCCCGAAGTAAAAGTTTTAAGCTGATCTGATAATTTTTTACTTTGAGTGGTGTATTTATCGTAGTAGGTATTTTCTTTAAAATAGTCATTATTAGTTATCGGCACATATAAATTAATAATGTCCAGACCGATCGGCTTACAGCGAGAAAATATTTTTTGCTTGCCTAACCGGCAGCCGGTTACATTATTTTCTCTTAAATCCACAAATTGTTTTTTATAAGTACCGACATTAGGCGTAATTAATTGATTAAAAATGTAATTATCTGGCCAATAATCCTGCTGTAATAATCTCATGCCGATTTGCGGCCTAACCGCGATATCGTTTCTATTATAACCGCCCTCTATCTCAGAAAAATTAAATTTTTTCTCTACTTCCGACTGAATTTTTAAAGCATTAGCTAAAGCGTTATCCAAACCTTTTTCTATGGAAAAAATATTTTCAATTTTATAATCGGCGCCGTGCAAGCTAGATAAAACATCATTGAATTGCAAATAGGTTAAATCTTTGCGTAGGCCGGAAAAAAATGACAGAACTTTATAAACTCTAGCCCAGCGATTTTTTAAATCCTGATTATTACTGAAATCTTTAGCAATATAACTATTGGCGACTAAATTTATTAGCCAATCATTTTTATCCAAAAAACAATCCGGGCATTTAGCGTCTCTATAATACAATGGGAAAATAGAATTAACCCATTTATTAGCTAAATAAAAATTCTTTAATCTATCATTATATTGTAAATCTTTCGGCACTTTATAAAGCGCATAATCCTGGTAATAGCGAAAAACCGGAGATTTGGCATTTTCTTTGGCTTGATAAATTAATTCCACTTCTTTTTTAACATCGTCGTTTAGATAATCCGGTAAATTAAAATCATAAATTCCAGCTTCTTTTTCGGAAAATTTATTTTCATCAGGTTCCTTGGGATTAATTATTTGGCCTTCTTTAACTCTAAGTAATTCTAAAGTTGTAGCGAAATAAGCCGCTTCTAGGCGTTGCCCTTCAAGAACTGGATCGTTTTCTATTTTAACTTTAAGCGCCGTGGTTTTATAACGGCTATTAGCGATATCAAAAAAACTTTTATTAATTAACCAAAGGTCATTAAAAAAAGTATTGCTTTTTACATCGGCAAAAATTTCCTTAAGTAAATTTTGATAATAATAAATTAAAAAGTCGCTGGTGACCAACTGCGGTATGCCCTGACCGATTAAAGCGATATAAGTATCATAGAAATTATCTTTAGTAGATATCTGGTTATCTATTGTGGTAAAACCGTTTGCATTTATTTCATTAAGGTTTACATCGTTAAATTCTAATTTTCTAGAAACATCGTAATAATTCGCCACGTCGGTCTTAACTTGAAGCGGCAATTTCAGTTTACTATAATTAAAATTAATTTTATCTTCAATTTTTTGATAAAATTGATCGAAAGAAAGAGTCTCGGCTTTAACATTATTAATTTCTTGGTCAAAATTATTTATATCTTCTGGATTTAGCTGATTCGCCGGCAAAGTCTTAACTTCAAGATTCTGATCAGTAGACGCTGGCTGCGCCGCCTGTTCTTTATTTTTATTTTTTAAAAATAGAAAAACAAAAACCGAGATTAAGATGCTGGCAATAATTAGTGAAATAATTACAAGCAGCAAACCCTTTTTATTATTACTTTCAAAAGAATTTTTTCCGCTAGGATAAGTATTTTGCGGATAGGTGTTATTTTGAATATTTTGATGTTCTGACTCTCCAAATATATTTTTACTCATTTACCCTGTTAAATAAGATTTGAATCTCTTCGCAAAGAAACAACTTATTTTAATTAATTTTTATTTTACCCTGCTTATTAAAGCTTATCATTTCTAAGTTCAAGTCTTAATTTTTAAATTTAACAAAATTTAAAAATTATTTAACAGGGTATAGTTTATGTTTAAAAAAATATCTAACGGTACCTAAAAATAATTATACTAATTTCTAGACAATTTTACAAATCGCTCCATAAAAAAATCTCGGTTTCGCCGAGATTTTTTTATTAAATTGAATAGATTTAAGCTTTACCTAAAATTCTGAACATAGCCGTGCCACAAACCGGGCATTTGCCCTTCATGGCTTTTCTTTTTACACCGCCTTTACCGTTCATTTCCACTTCGTTAGCATCGCTCATTTCTTTTTTAGCTTTACATTTTACGCAATAAGCTTCCATAGAGTTATTATTCGCCGCCGGCAATAAACCGACTAAACGATTAATTTATTAAATGGCTAATATTAAATAAAATAATCTAATACTTTAACAAAAATCCACTTATTATAATTTAATATTAGCATATTTAAGCTAAAAAGGCACCTCCGCTATCTTCTGCCGGCTTTAGACGCGCCTTTTTCGTCCGATCCAAAATGATGCGCAATTTCATGCTTAACCGTAGAAATAATTTTTTGTTTAAGCTCGGATTCGCTGTCTGACTGACTTAAAATGGCTTTTCTAAAAATAGTTATTCGATCTGGCAAAACCGGACCGAAGTTTAATCTTTTAGCCTGAGCATAGCCTTCAAACAAGCCAAATAAAACATCATTTCTTTTTAGATTAACTTTTTTAAGCTGCTCGGCGGTTGGCTCGTCTTCGGCAAAAATCGCGACATTGTTAAGCCTATCTTTAAATTTTTCTGGTAAACTATCTAAAGTTTGCTCAACTATTTTTTCAAATTCTTGTTTGTTTATATTTAACATAATTTTCCTAAATAAAACTTTCTTTTTTTATCACTTAATTTTTCAATCGCATATCTTAGCATAGTACGCGGCATTTTTTTATAATGCTTATTTAAAAATTTCTCTAAAACTCCCCTATCTTTCTTCCCCGCTTCCCTAAGCATCCAGCCGACAGCTTTATGAATTAAATCGTGTTTGTCATTCAATAAAATTTCGGAAATTTTTACGGTATCGTTAAATTCTTTATTTCTAATAAAGGCAAACGTGGAAATTATGGCGATTCTTTTTTCCCATAAATTTTTTGACCGCGCTAATTTATATAATATTTTTCTATCTTTGTCTAATAAATAATCGCCTATAATATAATGGCAGGACAAATCAACTAAATCCCAATTATTAATATTTTTAGTATTTTTTAAATAAAAATCTATTATTTTCTTTTTAGTTAACTCGTTAGCTTTTTTGTATTGACTTAATAAAATTATTAAAGCAATTAAACGATATTCATGAATTTTACTGTTTAAAAGTTCTGCTAAATCTTTAAAGTTTAAGCCTATATATTTTTTAGACACGATTCTTTGAATCGGCACTTTTATGCCTAAAAAAATATCGCCCTCGCCGTATTGGCCACGGCCGGTTTTAAAAAATCTTTGTAAAATTAGCCCTTGTTTTTTATTGGCTAATTTATTTAATTCGCTTTTTAGCTGTTTTAAGTAAGTCATAATTAAATTATAGCACGAAATAAAAAGGGCGGAACCTATAAAGTTCCGCCGAGTGATATCAATTAAGCTTAATACCATTTTTTTCTGCCCACTGGCCTAATGTTAACGGGTCGGTGTATTTAATCCCTTGGCCAAAATCAGGAAATTTAGAATTAGGATTTTTTTTCATTTTTAACAAGCCACTAACATCGCCGTGAGACCTCTCTTTCGCCTCTTCCCATTTTTTTCTCGAATCAACCATCATACAAAAAAACAGATGGTCTACCCAAAATGCAATCCATTTTTCTGGCATTACCATCCCCTCCTTTGATAATCATTATCTAACTCCTTTTATTAAAAGCTAAAGTAGCGATTGAAACCATGAAAACAGAAAAAGCCAATAAAATTAAAATGTTTATCTGAACCGGATATAAAAATAATTTTTGCGCTAATTCAGTAGGAATACCGCTTAAAATAATATGGCGCATACCATCAACGCCGTAAGTCAAAGGATTAAAGCGCGAAAGAATCGTCATCCACAAAGGCACATTAGTTAACGGGAAAAAAGCGCCTGATAGAAAAAACATAGGAAAAATTAAAACCTGCATTATAATGCCGAAACTTTCCGTAGTTTTCATGAGCGAAGCTATAAGTAAGCCTAAACCAGAAATGGCAAAAGCTAAAAGCATCATGAATAAAAATAATTTAATAATAATTAAAATATTAAGATGAATTCCTAAAAATGGCGCTAAAGCTAAAAGTAATAAAGCCTGAGTTGAAGCTACGGTAACCGCGCCTAAAATTTTTCCAACAACAATCGAAGTACGCGAAATCGGCGCCACTAAAATCTCTTTTAAAAAACCAAACTCGCGATCCCAAACCGTAGAGACGGTTGAAAAGAAAGCAATACCCATAACATTCATAGCGATAATGCCCGGATACATAAATTTAATGTAATCAACGCCAAAATTACCTTTAGTTAAAGTACTGCCTAGCCCAGCGCCAAAAATTACTAAAAACATTAAAGGCTGGAGCAAGGTAGAAAATATCCTGGCTTTATCGCGGACATATCTTATGCTTTCCCTTTTCC
>JBAZFW010000001.1:0-90097 GCA_041653215.1 Patescibacteria group bacterium | reverse complement strand
AGTTTGATAAAGGAGACAAAGAAACACGAAATAACATCATTAAGAAGTTAGGTTCGAACCAAAGAATAATTGGCAAAAACATTAGCATTTCTTATCATAATTGGCTTATTCCGCTCCGAAATAACGTCGAAAAATTTAACGCTGAAATCGCTAGGTTCGAACCGACATATTTTGGCGAAAATAAAAGAAAAAACGAGGCTTTAACCTCGCTTAATCTACGCTGGCTCGGGGGCATGGATTCGAACCATGATAAACGGCTTCAAAGGCCGCTGTCTTACCGTTGGACGACCCCCGAATGTATAAAATCCCGAATATTCGGGACTATTGTTATAATAAAAGATTTAATGATTTTTGTAAAGTCTTATAGAGTTGTCATGTATTATATTTTAAGTTATTATATAATTATTAAATAAGATAAACATAAATATATGGCAGGCAATGAACAACTATGGTTTGATGGGTTTAAAAATAATAGCGCCGCTCAAAAATTTAACAATGTTACGGACAAGATTGACAAAGAGATTCTGCGCGAAGTTGTGAATGAAATGACCCTGGGTAAAGAAAGCTTAGGCGAAATAAGCGGTTTTTTGTGGCGGGCAATTTTGTTGTATAATGAGAAAATCGGTGTGACCATGAGAGATGAAAATGAAATAAAGAAATTTCATGAAGAAATAAAACCGATTTTGTTATCTTTGCTTGAAGAAAGCGGGGTAAAATATAAAGTTAATAAATTTAAGCAAAGTAAGGAAAATTCTAAGAGCCAGAAAAGTTCATACAAAAAAGGTTATATGGGTTATCTTCGCGATTGGGAAGATGATCAAGACAAACGTAAAGATTTATAAAATAACGTTTAGATTAATAATATGCAAATAAAAAAATACGTGGCAGTAAGTTTAATTTTAGTCGCTCTTAGTTGCGGCTGTTTTGTTTTTAACAATAATTCAAAAATAACTAATGTTGTTGCTGATACTTTGCGTTTAGACGATCAAGAGGCGACGATTCGAGCAATCAAAAAGGTTATGCCGGCCGTAGTAAATATTATTGTGATGGACAAGAAAACAACCACCACAATAAATTTAAATACCGGAGAACAAACTCAAAAAACCGATATCGTGCAAAAAGGTTCTGGTACTGGATTTTTAATTTCTGCCGACGGTTTAATTTTAACTAATAAACATGTTGTTAGCGTTGGCGATGAAAAAACGGCCGAATATAAAATTGTTTTAAATACAGGCAAACGATATTATGCTCAACTAATCGGTAAAGATCCGATTAATGATTTAGCGGTTTTAAAAATTTTTGATAAAAATTTACCTTATGCGCAATTGGGCGATAGCGATAAATTGCAAATTGGCTCGACGGTTATCGCTATTGGCAATACTTTAGGTAGATATCAAAATAGCGCGACTAAAGGCATTGTTAGCGGTTTAGGCAGAAGTATAGAAGCTTCAGATCAAAGTGGGACTACTACCGAAGTTTTAGATAATGTTATTCAGACGGACGCAGAAATAAATTTAGGTAATTCCGGCGGCCCATTAATAGATTTAGATGGTAATATCATTGGCGTTAATGTAGCGATTGATCAAGATGGCAAATCCATCGGTTTCGCTATTCCAGTGAATGACGCTAAGCCAGTAATAAAGAGCGTTAGAGAAATTGGGCGTATCGTACGCACCAGATTAGGCGTTAGATATTTTATGCTGACCCCAGAAATAGCCCAAGATAATAATTTAGCCAAGAGTATCGGCGCCTGGGTGCCAATCAGCGAAGAAGCCGAAACGCCATCAGTTTTAGCCGATTCTCCGGCTGCTAAAGCTGGCATAAAAGAAGGCGACATAATCACGGAAATTAACGGCATTAAACTTCAAGATCGAACAACTTTATTATCGGTTATACAAAAATATAAACCAGGCAATAAAATAGGGTTAAAAGTTTTTCGTGACGGAAAATTTTTGGTTTTGATCGCCGTTTTAGATGAATTTAAATAAAATAATTAATATTTATCAAAATAAAAAACAGGCTTTTCTCGAGTCTGTTTTTTATTTGTTCTATTGTATTAGAAACTTATATAAACCTTTTGAATTGCCGATTTTTCCTGGGAAATAAATAGTATCGGCGTTAATTAATATGAACGAGTTAATAGAATCAAATTTTATTAATTCAGTAATATTTTTTTTACCCCTTTCATCAAGTTCAATAGTATTAATTGTTTTATCGGTTGAATAAATAATATAATCCTTGCTTGGGTGCAATACGGCGTTATTAATAATATCAGAAATTCTAGTTATTAAAGTTTTGTTTTTCGTTCCTAAATTATAAAGCCAAATTTCGAAGTCGTTAGTATATAATAAATTGCTAGAGTCATTCCAATGAGTTGTTTTTACATTATTTATAATTTCCACCAGAGGTTCGTAAGCTGACATAGGATCAATTAAATAAAGAGTTTTATGATTATTGTCATAAAGGTTGAGCAGATTTTGCTCGACATTGATAAAGGAATAATTTCCGCTACCTGGCAAGTTTATACTTTTAATATTTTCATTCGTCGTTATATCTACAACCTCAAGATTAATTGCTTGATTGGTTTTTATAATTAAATATAAATAGTTATTTTTAATTAAATAGTCGTTAAAAATTTTATTGCTAACGATTTTTTTTGCTAAATTAGAAGGTTCAAGTTGATAAATAGAATTTTTATCTTGATAATATAAAGTGTTGCCGTTCCATTTATAATTAAACGAATTTGGGGTTATTTTTTTTAGATCTATAATAGAGGTGAGATCGGCTAAGTTATAAAGGTAATTGTCAATAATTATTTTATTTTGGTCTTCTGACCAGAGAATATTTTTTTCAGTTAAATTATTTCGCTTGGTTGTTTTTTGTGACTCATCGGTTAAATTTAAAAAAGTTATTAAATCATCAGAAAAAATAACAGCTTGATTTTTATTTGGCGATAGGTGGATAGACGCCATATCGGCTGGCGCGACTTGAATCGGCAAATCATTTTTAAATAAATAGATATTTTCGGCGAAAGTTGAAGCTCCAGGATTAATAGTTAATTTTTTTTGCCAACTCCAGTAGCCGTCCATTTCAATTTTTAATTCATATTCTCCTGGTAGTAAATTTTTTATTTTGGCTGGCGTAGTTATGCCTTTGCTTTCATTAAACATAGAAATTGACCATGTTTTTTGCAGTTTACCGTCTATTAATATTTTTGCTCCTTTAGGTTTAGAGTCGATAATAAACATGCCAGTCCTTTGAATAGACAGGCCGTTTTTGCCTAACCGATAACCAGCCGCGTAGAGCATGATAGCTGGAGTTATGGTTAGAAACAAAATAATGAATATTGAACTTAATATCCTTCTTACTTTCAAAGTCATAGTTATTTTTAATGAGATAGTTATAAAATTATTTCTACTGTAATTTACTATTTTTCACCGATACTTCGTCAAGCTTGCGCAAAATGATTTTCACCGTAGCTAATGCTACGGCTCAAATATTTTGCTGGCTTTCCTCGTCTCGGCAAAAAATATCTAAATTTCGTAACGAAATATTTTTATAACCATCTCAATCAACTTTTTTTATATCCGCACCAAGTTTATTTAATCGTTCGCAAATATTTTCATAGCCGCGATCAATTGAGTATGAATTATAGAGTATAGATTTACCCTTAGCTCCGAGCATGCAAATTAAAAGATTTATAGCGGGCCGCAAGGCTGGTGGGCAAATAATTTCGGCTGGCTTTAAAGTAGTTGGTCCGGTAACGGTTACCCGATGAGCATCATGAAGCATAACATCAGCGCCAAGTTTATTTAATTCCAGGTAATAAACGGCTCGATTTTCATAGACCCAGTCATGAACTAAAGTCTGCCCATGGGTTTTAACTAATATCGGTAAAAATAGAGGTAAATTATCAATATTTAAACCAGGGAAAGGCCTCCCGTAAATTTTATCGGGTAAGGCATTTAATTTTGAAGGAATTATTTCTATATCAACTAAATCAAATTGTCCGTTGGTTGATTTGTAAGTTTTGCTAATTTTCATTTTTTGTCCCATAACTCTTAATTTTTCCAATTCCAAACTTAAAAATTCTATCGGGCAGTGCGTAATTTTGAATTTTGAATCTGTGGCAATAGCAATAGCGATAAAGGCCATTGATTCTATCGGATCCGGCATGATATGGTAGTTTATCGGTTTAAGTTTTTTTACTCCGGTTATTTCTAATTTAGTCGTGCCGACACCTTTTATTTTAGCTCCTGCCTTAATTAAAAAATAACATAAATCTTGCACCATATAATTTGGTGAAGCTAAATTTATTTCTGTTTTACCTTTAAGTTGAACCGCCGCTAAAATAGCATTTTCGGTAGCCGTATCTCCCGATTCATACATAGTAAAAGTTGAGTCCTTTGTTTTACCTCGGCTGATGTGAAATAAGTTATTAGTTTTTTTTGCTTCTATGCCTAAATGATTTAAGGCGATGATGTGCGGACTCACTGTGCGTTTGCCTAATTTACAGCCGCTGATTTTTGGTAGAGAAAAATTTTTAAAAATTGAAGATAAAGAGCCGATAAGCAATATAGCTGCCCTAGTTTTTTCGTAAGATTCTTTATTTATTTTTTTAAGATTAATTTTCCCATTATTAATGACTTGTAAAGTGTGTGGATTGGTCCAGTTTATTTTTAGACCGATAGAAGTTAAGATTTCAATAATTCGATTTACTTCTTCAATGCGCGGCATATTTTGCAAAACAGTTTTTCCCTTTATCATTGGCAAAGCGCAAAGAATAGCTACGGCCGAATTTTTAGCCGAGTTAGTTTTAATCGTGCCCTTAAGTTTTTTACCGCCATTTATTATAAAATTAGACATAAATTATCTTTTATATTTAATTTAAGATTGGAATATTTATGGCTTTATCATAACTTAAATTTGCTTATTTTTCAATGCCAACGGCTAATTTGGCAAAATAAACCAAGATATGATAATATAGAAGAGTAATAATACGATATTATTTATGGATAATCAGAATTTACCAACGGGCGCCCTAGAGGTTAAAAAATTTAAGCGCTGGAAAATTGCCGGCGTTATTTTATTAAGTCTGATTTTATTGTCAGTTGCTTTTGGTAGTGGTATGATATTAGCCCAAAAAAATGAATTTATTAAACAGGCTAGTATAAAAGAAGCGGTTTATGCCGGTCAGGTTTATAATAAATATGTTACGGCGCCGGCTAATAAATTAACTCAGGACGTTGACTTTAATTTGTTTTGGAATGTTTGGGATTTATTAAAAAAAGATTATGTTGATCAGGACAAGCTTGATGATAAGACAATGTTTTATGGAGCGTTAAAAGGATTAGTTGAGTCAACCGGCGATCCTTATACGATTTTTATGGAGCCTAAAATGGCCAAAGAATTTTCGGATGATTTAGCTGGAACTTTTGAGGGCATCGGCGCGGAACTTGGCAAAAGAAATAATATTATAACTATTATTGCGCCCCTAGCCGATATGCCGGCAGAAAAAGTTGGCCTTAAATCAGGTGATCAAATTTACGCTGTTAATGGTGAATCAACGGCCGGTTTAACGATTGATGAAGTGGTTAATAAAATTCGCGGACCTAAAGGCACGGAAGTTGTTTTAACGATTTTTAGGGATGGCTTTGATAAAACTAAAGATTTTAAAATAATCAGGCAAACTATAATAGTTAAAAGCGTTAAAACAGAAATGACTCAAGATAAAATATTTGTTATTACCATAAATAATTTTAATGACGACACTAGCGAATTATTCAAAAAAGCGGCCGCAGAAGCGCTTGAAAAAAATCCTAAAGGAATTATTCTTGATTTAAGAAATAACCCGGGGGGATATTTAGAAACGGCGATTGACGTGGCTAGCGAATGGATTGATGAAGGCGTAATAGTAACAGAGCAGTTTGATTCGGAAAAGAAGAATGACTATTCGCATCGCGGCTTGGCCAGATTAAAAGATTTCCCAACCGTAGTGCTAGTTAACCAGGGCAGCGCTTCGGCTTCGGAAATTGTTTCAGGGGCTTTAAAAGATTATGGTAAAGCGACTATCGTTGGCATGAAAACCTTTGGTAAAGGCTCAGTGCAAACCCTAGAAGATATGAGCGATGGTTCATCGGTAAAAATTACTGTAGCTAAATGGCTTACGCCAAAAGGCTATAATATTAACGATCAAGGCATAGCTCCTGATGTTGAAGTTGATTTAACTACCGAAGAATATAATCAAAATAAAGATCCGCAGATGGATAAGGCGTTGGAAATATTAAATAAAAAATAAATTATTATGGCAAATAAAAAGAAAGAAAAAGCAGTAAAATATATTTTTATCGTCGGTGGCGTTATCTCCGGAGTAGGTAAGGGGATTACTTGCGCTTCAATTGGTAGAATTTTAGCCGGCAAGGGTTATAATGTGAGCGCTATAAAAATTGATCCATATATTAACTTAGATGCCGGCACCATGAATCCGGTAGAGCATGGCGAAGTATTCGTAACCGAAGACGGCGATGAAACTGATCAGGATATAGGCAACTATGAAAGATTTTTAAATAAAAATATCGGCCGAGATAATTATATGACGACCGGCCGGGTTTATCAGACCGTAATTAATCGTGAAAGAAATTTAGAATATAATGGTAAATGTGTTGAAGTAGTGCCGCATATTCCGGCAGAAGTGATTAGAAGAATTAAGTTGGCTGCAAAAAAAGATAAAGCCGAAATAATGCTAGTAGAAATTGGCGGTACGGTAGGCGAGTATCAGAATTTATTATTTTTAGAAGCTGCTAGAATGATGCATTTAAGCGAACCGGAAAACGTTTTGTTTATTATGGTGTCGTATTTACCAGTACCGTCAATTATTGGTGAAATGAAAACTAAGCCAACTCAGCGCGCGGTCAGAGATTTGAATTCCGCTGGCGTTCAACCTGATTTTATCGTAGCTCGTTCTGTGGCTGCGATTGACGCTCCGCGCCGTAGAAAATTAGCAATTTTTTGCAATATTCAGGAGAATGACGTTATTAGCGCTCCGGACATAGATTCAATTTATGATGTGCCGATTAATTTTGAAAAGGATAATTTAGGCGAGCGCATTTTAGAAAAGTTCGGCTTGCCAGGAAAAAAGAAAGATTTAGTTGATTGGCGAAAAATGGTTAAGAAAATTAAAAATGCTAAAAAAACTGTAAACATTGGAATCGTAGGTAAATATTTTTCTACTGGAGATTTTTGTTTAACCGATTCTTATATTTCCGTAATTGAAGCGATAAAGCACGCCGGAGGGGTTAACAATATTAAACCAATTTTACATTGGCTTAATTGTGAAGATGTGGAAAAGCAAGGCGTTAGAATTTTAAAAAAGTTTGATGGTATTATTGTGCCGCAAGGCTGGGGTTCTAGAGGCGCCGAAGGTAAAATTTCTACTATTAAATATTGTCGTGAAAATAATGTGCCTTATTTCGGACTTTGCTACGGCATGCAAATGGCGGTAATAGAATTTGGTCGAAACGTTTTAGGTTTAAAAGGCGCTAATAGCGAAGAGGTTAATCAGAAAACTGCTCATCCGGTTATTCATATTATGCCTGAGCAAAAAGAGTTGTTAGCCAAGAAGCAATATGGCGGGACGATTAGGCTAGGCGGTTGGCCTTGTAAAATTGTTGTTGGTACGCATTTAGCTTCAGCTTACGCTAAATTAGGTAAAAAGGGGACAATTTCTGAACGACATAGGCATAGGTACGAATTTAATAACCAATATCGCGAACAATATGAAAAGGCTGGTTTAAAGGTGGCCGGCGTTTCACCTGACGGGAAGATAGTGGAAGCCGTAGAAATAACTAAACACCCATTTTTTATTGGCACGCAATTTCATCCTGAATATATTTCTCGGCCGTTATCGCCACATCCGTTATTTGTCGAATTTATAAGAGTTTGCGAGAAGCTAAAAAAATAAAATATTTAAATATAAAAAAAATCGGATTCATTAATCCGATTTTTTATATCTGAGTTATATTTATTTTTGCGCCGTCACGCTGACAATTTTGACTGATTCTAATTTGCCGGTATATTTTTTAATTTTTTTAGTGGCGAATTTTACTAGTCCGGTCGCAATAGCAAATAGAGTATCATCTTTACCGGTTTTAACGTTTTTACCGGCTCGATATTTTGTGCCCCTTTGTCTAATTAAAATAGCTCCAGCTTTAGCGTATTGGCCATCCTGGATTTTAACGCCTAATCTTTTACTTTGTGAATCGCGGCCTAGGGCTGTTGATCCACCGGCTTTCTTATGCGCCATATTATAATAATTTAATAAATAAAAATGTGGCTAAAAACCACTATTTAAATATAGCAAAAGAAATATTCAGTGTCAAGCCAGTATAATAACAGGAGGCAAGACTTGACAGTAATGTTATATATGTTATTATATTAATACCAACTAATTTAGTAGGTATTAATATAATAAGTATGATTTTTTCTACCCGTTCAACTTACGGCTTAAGGGCAATGATAAATTTAGCTAAACATGAGAAATTCGGCAGTGTTTCTTTGGCTGTTATTGCTAAAGAGGAAAATATTTCTTTAAAATATTTAGAAAGGCTATTCGCTAGTTTGAAAAAGGCTAGATTAATAAAAGCTGTAAAAGGAGCTTCGGGCGGTTATTCGCTGTCTAAAAAAGCTAAACAAATAAATATTTATGATATAATTATAGCCTTAGAAGGAGAATTAAACGCATTTCATTGTACTGGCGAAAAAGAGAAAGTCTATTGCGGCAATAAATGTAAATGCGAAGTTACCGCAGTTTTATCAAAAGTTGAGCAAGCTATTAATTCAACTTTAAAAGGTATAAAATTAAATCAATTGTTATGAAAAAAATAGCGATTATTATTTTAGTTTCATTTTTTTTGGTTTCTCCGGCATTAGCCCAGATTGGTTTAGATAGCGATAACGACCATGTTGCAGACGAAGATGAAATTAATATTTATCATACTAACCCGAACAACCCGGATACTGACGGCGATGGTCGTAGCGACTGGTTGGAGTTAAATAATGGTTATTCGCCGCATAATCCAGAAGAAATAAAATTAGAAAAAAATGATACTGATAATGACGGTCTGTCTGATAGAATGGAATTAAATTTTCATGTCGATTTAACTAATTCTGATACTGACGGAGATGGTTTTAAAGATGGAGAAGAAGTTAACACTGGATACGATCCAGCGAAACCAAATAAAATAAAATTAACTAAAAAAATAGAAATAAATACGGGCAAAGAACAAAAATTATATTATTTTTTAGGAGATGTTCGAATGGGGGAGTTTAAAATTTCTTCGGGTAAAGCCAGTATGCCAACGCCTAAAGGAAATTTTAAAATAGACGGCAAGGCGCTTCGCGCTTGGTCGAAATACGGCCTTTGGATGCCTTATTGGATGAGTTTAAAAAATGGTTATTTTGGCATTCATGAATTGCCCGAATGGCCGAACGGAACTAAAGAGGGGGAGAATCATCTAGGTATACCAGTTTCACATGGTTGCGTAAGATTGGGAGTTGGTCCTGCTAAATTTTTATATAATTGGGCGCCGATCGGTACGCCCGTTAAAATATACTAAATATTTAATTATTATATGCAATATTCAAAAAAAGTTATTGAGCATTTTAAAAATCCTCGCAATCAGGGGAAAATTAAAAATGCTGACGCTATCGGCCAAGTAGGTAATCCTGCTTGCGGTGATGTTATGAAAATTTATCTTAAAATAAGTAAGAATAAAAAAGGCGAAAAAATAATTAAGGATATTAAATTTGAAACCTTGGGTTGTGCGGCGGCTATTTCAGTTTCTTCGGCTTTAACCGTTATGGTTAAGGGTAAAACGATTAAAGAAGCTATTAAAATAACCAAAGATAAAATAGTTAAAGATTTAGGCGGTTTGCCGCCAGTCAAAGTTCATTGTTCTATGCTTGGTATAGAAGCCTTACACCAAGCTATAGAAAAATATAATAAGAAGTAATTTAAACGATATGATAAAAAAAATAAGTAAAAAAATTAAAAAAAATAATACTGAAAATAAAATTAAAGAAATTTTAGAGCAAATCAGACCGTCTCTTTTAATGGACGGCGGGGATGTGCATTTCGTTAATTTTGACAAAAAGTCAGGCGTAGTGAAAGTTGAATTGATGGGTCATTGTGCTCATTGCCCGATGTCACAATTAACTTTAAAACAGGGGATTGAAGCCGAGATAAAAAGAAAGGTAAAAGAAGTTAAGGAAGTGAAAGCTGTTCAATAAAATTAACTAATTATTAATTTAAAAATATATGTCAAAATATAAATGTCAATGTGGTTGTGGCGCTGTAGTTGAAACTAAAGGCGAAAAAGTTCCAACTTGCTGTGGTAAGCCGATGAAAAAGGTCAGCGATAAAGCCAAGGGGGAAAAATGTGAATGTTGTTGCTGTTAATAGATTTGTTGATTAAATCAGCTCGCCTAATTTTTTTGGGCGAGTCATTTAGCTAATTAATTATTATTTTATTTACCCCGTTAGAAGTTACAAATTAAACGGAACTTATAGTGGGGTTATATTTAGCAATTTTTATGAGTACTTCTAATGGGGTGAAACAAATTTATCTTGACCATAGTGCTACTACGCCGGTAGATAAAACGGTTTTAAAGGCTATGTTACCGTATTTTAGTAGAATTTATGGCAATTCATCTTCGCTCCACAGTTTCGGGCAGAAGGCTTTAGCCGCGGTTAACCAAGCCAGAGAAAACATAGCCAAATTTTTAAATTGCCAGATTGGTGAAATAATTTTTACTTCTGGCGCGACTGAAGCTGATAATTTAGCTATTTTTGGTGTGGCTGACATTCTAAATAAAAATAGCCAAAATAAAAAAATACATATTATAACGTCGGCGATAGAACATCCGGCCGTTTTAGAACCTTTTCATCAATTAGAAGCTCGTGGCGTTGAAGTTACTTATTTGCCAGTCGAGAAAAATGGCATAGTAAATTTAGAAACTTTTAAAAAAGCAATAAAAGATAATACGGTTTTTGTTTCGATTATGTACGTTAATAGCGAGATAGGTAGTATCCAGCCAATTAGAGAGATTGGAAAAGTTATTGAAAAAATTAATAAGCAGAGAATAAAACAAGGCAATAAAAATAAAATATATTTTCATACTGATGCAGTACAGGCTTTAAATTTTTTAAATTGCGATGTGAAGTATTTGCACGTTGATTTATTGTCTTTATCTGGGCATAAAATTTATGGTCCTAAGGGCGTAGGCGCTTTATATGTAAAATCAGGCACGCCGATCCAGGGTGTTCAGTTAGGCGGCCATCATGAAAAGAATTTAAGAAGCGGTACGCTTAATGTTCCTGGTATAGTCGGTTTGGGCGAAGCGATTAAGTTAGTATCTAAAAATCAAGTAAAAGATAATAAGAAAATTGCTAAATTACGCGATAAATTTATTGTCCTTATTAAAAGAAAAGTCCCTAAAATTATTATTAATACTGACTTAAAAAATGCTACGCCAGCCCATGCTAATATTTCTTTTGTCGGCGCCGAAGGAGAGTCAATTTTAATCGCCCTAGATTTAGAGGGTGTAGCTGTATCTACCGGTTCGGCCTGCGCTTCGGCTAGTCTTAAGGCCTCTCCCGTTCTTTTAGCTATGGGTATAAAAGATGAAATAGCCCATAGTACTATTAGATTTACTTTTGGAAAAAATAATACTAAAGAGGAATTAAAAGCGGTTTTAAAAATTTTACCCCCGTTAATTAAAAGATTAAGGCGGATGGCGCCGGAGTTATAAAAAATTTTATAATAAATAAAAAACAGAAGCTTGAAATTGATTAAAGCTTCTGTTTTTTATTTTTGGAATTTTAGTGAAAAGGACTTGTGATATTTTTAGGCGTATCTGGAGTAATTTTTTTTTCTATTTTTTCCATTATTATATTAAACTTTTCTATATTAACTGTATCTATGGCAACTTTTTCTCTAAGAATTATAATTTCCTTAGATTGAGTTATGGTTTGATAGAAGTTTTTGTATAAAAATAATGACATGCAAATTAAAATCATTAAAGTTATTAAAATAATAGCTGTAGCTGTTAAACTGGACAATTTTTTTGGGGTTAATTTTATTGGTTTAATTATTTTCATATATTATGTTAGTTCCAGTAAGTATCGGCCTCAATATACATATTAAGGCTATTAGTTTCAACCGAAGAAGGTGGCGAGTCCTGACTATTAGTTTTAGCTGGTTCACCGCTGGCGGCTGGCGATAATTCTAAAAGTTTAACGTTAATATAGTAATTTAATTTTTCAAGATCAGCTAAATATTGTAGTTGTTTAATAAAATCGCCTTTAGTAAAAAGTTGTAGATTAGTTTTTTTAAAATTTTGATTTTCAGTTTTTTCTAGAGCGCTTAAATTTATTTTTTGGTTTATTTGATTTTTATTGGCTTTATTTTCTAGGCTAGTAATAAATTCTAATTCACGATCTTTATTTATAAAAATTTGATCCAATAACTCAAGTTTAGGTTCTATTTTATTTAAATTTTCATTTAATTTTTTTAAGCTTTGACCTTTAATATATTTTTTCTCCAAGTCCTCTCTCTGCGCTTCTATGGAATCGCCCATAGTTTTAATTTCTCGAACTGTCGGAATAACAATGAAATAAATTAAAGACAAAATTATTATTAAAAAACCAGTCAAACTTATGGTTATTTTATTTTTTAAATTAATTTTTAAGTATTTACTGCCGTTCATATAAATTAGATATTCGCCAAATTTATTTTGGCATTTATTTCAAAGTCAATGTTTTCTTTTTCTAAAATATTTTTAATTGGGAAATCAATGTCTCTAAAAATAGTTGTGGCTTCCATCTTTTGTTTAAAATCAAGCAAGTTTTCTCTTAAATTGGCTCTGCCTTTTATTTTTATCGTTTGTTCTAAGAAATTTATTTTAAGATAATATAGATTAATATTTTTTGAAGTTACGTCAGCTATAGTTTTTAGCAAATTTGAAGAAGGAACGAAGCCACCCTGTATTTTTTCTACAAAATTTATTTTACTGTTTATTTCTTTTATTTTATTATTATAGCCTTGATTATTTTTAGTCACTAAAGTAGTTTGCTCAACAATATTATTAAAATTAACCTGGAGTATGGCTTTAGCGATTAAAAGAATAATAGCGATAAAAATAGTAATAATAATCAGGGCTAAGTTGACTTTTTTAATAAATAAATAAAGATGACGCAGTTTAATCTGTTTTTTTAATTCTTCTGAAATGAGATTTAGAGTAAGCATAATAGTTTTATGGTTGTTTCACGTTATATTTCGTCTATAAAAATTCCTCTTAAAGCTAGACCGAAAGCGGTAGTAAAAGTATTGCTATAATTTTGCTTAACGGATAGATCGGCCTGATTATCATTTTTACTTAGCTCAGTTGTTTTAATATTCGGAGTATGTTTTTCTGTAAAAATTTCATTTAATTTATTTTTTTCTTCTGACAAATTAACTAAAGCATCAGCCAATTTAACCTCAACGGAAAGCTCTTTGCTTATAATTTTTTCCAGATCAGGTATATTAGCTCCGCCGCCGCATAACAGAATTTGATTTAACGGTCCGTTTTGGGGAAAATAATTTTCATAAAATGAAATTGCTTCTTTTATTTTTGTTGTTAAATTTTTTAAAGTATCGGCTAATATATCCTTAATTACCCCATTAGCTTTTTTTTCGTCCAGACCGCAAATGATTTTTGCTTTCTCGGCTTGCTCTTTAGTCAGGTTTAAGGCCTGAGAAATTTTAGTGGTGATTTCTTCGCCGGAGACTGGCATGCTAACGGTAAAAAGTATGGCGTTACCCGAATAAAAGATCATACAAGTATGGTTGGCGCCGATATCAATTATGCCATAATTTAGACTTATATCAGTTTTATTTTTAGCGCCAAATTTTATTGGTTTTAAATTAGACCCCTCCTCTTTAAGTAAACAACGGCAAATAGCTATTGGTTCAATTTCAAGCGCAATAGGGGATAATTTAGCTTCGTCTAACATCTCCGTATATTGATTTACTATATTTTTTGACGCAGCGCCTATTAAAACTAAATGTTTCTCAGGCAATTCCGCAATAACTTGCCAATCGTAATAAATTTCATTTAGCGCCATAGGAACATGCTTTTCAATCTCCGAGCCAATAATATCAGATAAATGATTTGGTGATTTTTGTATCTCGATTAATTTAATAAAAGTTTTTGATTCAGGTAAACAAGCCACAACCTCCTCAGAGTTAATTTTTCCATATAAAGGATCAGATATTATTTTTTTAATTGCTTTAATTAGTTCAGCTTTATTTTTTATTTCTCCATTAACAATAACGCCTTGAGTAAGGTTTAATTTGCTTAAGGCTCTAATCTTTATTTTATCTCGGCGTTTATCAAGTTGAACCAACTTTATAGATAAATCGGAGATATCTAGGCCAATTGGGCGGGTCGACCCGTTAGTTAATATCATAATGTATATTTATTATATCATATAATGCGGATAATTCCGAAATTAATATTCTTCTTCCCAGTGTTCAACTGTAATAACTGGAGAAAATTCAGTTGCACCTAAAACTTCAATGAGAATTGTATTATCATAATTTATATTAAGCGGTTGCCAGACGCTGGTTATGGTTAATTTTCTGGCGATTAAGCCGCCAGTAACATCAAAACCAAAACCAATAGGGAAGCTTAATAAGCTTAATTGGTCGTTAGCGTAAACTGCGCCGTTAATATCAATATCTCCAGCCCAAAGTTCGAAGTTTATTTTTCTTTTAGCTAAAATGCCGGCTGCTTGCCCAGTAGTATGATTAACGGTTAGAGAATTATTGCCACAACGAAAACCGCGGCAAAGAAAATGCCCTATAATTATATCTCGTCCAGCAACTAATAAGCCATTAACTATTAAATTTTGTGCTCCTTTTATGTCAATGTCGCCATCAACGTAAGTTATTGGGTCGTTTAAGGTAAGCGTTTGATTATTTTTCATTAACGTATCAAATTCGTTTTGGGTATATACTACCGTGGCCCTATTAATTAGTGAGTTAGGGCTGGCTGAATCAAAATCTACGGCTGGCATAGCGATGGTGGTAGCGGCTGGCGGGTAATTAGCTGAATGAATTTCCCCAGCAACATTAACTGTTGAAAACCAAGATTTATTATATTGGTTAACAGCCTCTAAATCTTCGTCAACATTTACTGTGCTTATCCCGTTAATAATAAAATTATTGTTTGAATGAGCGCTACCGTCATGAAAATTAACCATACTAGCAGAAAGATCAATATTACCGTCAGCAAAACCTCCATTATTACCAACGCCTGATTGCCCTAAAGCTCGGTAAACATAGGTTTTTACTACTCGTTGGCTAGTTTTGCCGTTACTAATATTTATAGTTCCGGTAGAAGTAATAATAGCATGAGCTAAGCTGCTGTTTGCTATGGTTACCGTATAAGATCCATTGTTAGCGCCAAAAGGATTAGTGCGGGTAAAACTGGTTGTCCAAGTCGGGTTAGTTTCAAAATTATTTTTGTAATCAGTGTCATTTTTTAATTTCCAAACCATTTCTTGAATGCCGGCTTCAGCTAAATAATAAGTTTTAGCTCCCCAGGCCTGGCTTCTGGATATACGATCTTCAGTCAAGGTGAAATTTAAAAGATATAAAGATAAAAATAAAACCAAAGACATTAAAAGAATGGTTAATATAAGCGCTATACCCTTGTTGTGTTTTATGGAAAAATGTTTCATAATTTAATAATTTCTTGAAAAAATAGAAGTTTTTATAGGAAAATTATTTTGGTTTTTTTGTAAATTCAAAGAAATATTAATTAAGCCATTGCTCCCCCAAAATTCTAGTTCAGTAAAATACTCGCCGATTATTCGATCTTCTAAAATTATTTCCAATGGCGGATCGCCAGCCTGATCAACGCTGTTGTATGTGAAATAGATCGACGGTTCTTCATCAAAATAATAAGCTTTGTGCTCGCGCATTAAATTAGTGCCATCTAGATAATATCTTAAGTAAGTAATTTGATTTATATCATGACCATCTTGAAAAAATATTTGGTTGGTCGGTGGGTCTAAGGGGTCGGTGTTAGTTTCTGGAAGAATTGTAATAATGTTTGACGCTTGCCTTAATTCTCTAGAAATTCTATCTAGCGATACTCTGGCGTTTTGAGTTAATTCAGCTAATTCGGAATTTTTGGTGTAAGCTCGTTGGGTTACTAGATATATATTACTGACTAAAATAATTATAATAACAAATAAAGAAACACTGACAATAGTTTCTAGAAGAGTAAAACCGACCATGTTGTTTTTTATTAAATTTTGTTTTATTATTTTGTTCATTATTTGTTAAATTTAAAAGTCGTTAGCGTTTCATTAACTTGTTTTAAAAATTCTGGAGATTCTTCGCTATATTTAATAATGTAATTTAAGTTTGATTTTTTTAGCAAAATATTCACACTTTTAGTTTTAGTTACAAGATTGTTAATAGTAATTTTGTCGCCGTTAATTCCTGATAAGGTAATTAGTTCTTCAGTAATTGAGATTATGCCAGGATATTTTTTGGCTTCAGCTTTAGCTTGGTTAATTTCGTTACTTTCTCCCCGAGTTACTTCAATAGTGATGGCTCCTTGGCCGTTTTTCGGAGGCACTGTGCCAAAAGAGACATTTTCTTCCGATCTAATTTTAATCGGCCAATCTGTTGGATAACTGATTTGATAAAAATAAGCATTGTTTTTATAGAATCCTTTTTCTTCGATCGTTTGGGCTGTGGCGTTAATTTTTTCAACTTGATTTTCCTGAGCAGTAATTTTAGGCTGAACTATTTTTTCTTCGGTTGATGTTGCGGTTATTGGTGTTTGTTCATTAATGGATTCATTATTTAAATTATTTAAAACTTTTTCAGTTTTATTATCTAGATATTGCGTATAACCAAGATAACCTAGCGTAATTAAACCGATAATTATAATGATGTTTATAATAGAAAAACCGGATTTCATATTTTTTATAATTGGCTTATCAAAGTAACCGTAGAATAAGTTTTTTCATTTTTTAGAAATGAATTAGTGTAATAAATTATTACGGAAATTTTTTTTAATCCAGTATCAGAAACACTATTTTGCAGATTGCTATCGACATAATCGACCATAGTTTCTCTTTGAAAATAATATAAATAATCAGTTGAAGTATTAGATAGGCGGTGTTTAGTTTCTATTGCGCCGACGGCAATACCGTTGTAGCCAAGAGAATTTAACTCTTCAAGTTTCTCTTGAGCTAAATAAGACGCTTTAGTGGCGTTTTCTGAAGTTTTATTTATGGCTAGAGCCATCGGGAAAGATTGCATCAGAGTGATAAAGGTAACCACCAAAATAGATAAAGATACCATGATTTCTAAAAGACTCATGCCAGTTTGATTTTTATATATTTTTTGTTTGATTTTCATAATTATTATTGAAGCTGGATATAGCCCGATGGTTTTATGTTAATAGTAGCTTCTACGTCGTTAGTATTAGTTAAAATTATTTGGCCGGATTGGCTAACGCCTCCGTAATAATTAAAAACTACTTTATTGTCAGTTAAATCAGTTATTTGTTTAATACTAATTTCCGAATCAAGGTTTACTAATTTTATAGAAGTTGTCGCCGTATCCACTTTTTGTATTTCGTATGTATTATCAATTAAATCAAAAACAACTTGATAAATGTTTTGCTCAGTTATGGTTAATTGCTGGGCATATCTTAAATCAGTAGTTAAATTTCTGGCCGTGGCATTAAGTTTTAAGTTTGGTTGATATTTTCTTAAATAAGGTATGCTTATAGTTGATAACAAGGCAATAATGCCCATTACAACAAGCAGGTCTGCGAGCATGCTGCCTTTTTGATTTTGGCTTGACTGCATAATATGTTGATGATTATATGGCCGAGGTTAAGGAATACATCGGCATGATGATGGCTATAGCCATAGCGCCGACGACTAAGCCGAGAGTTAAAATTAAAATAGGTTCTATTATCGCTGGCAAGTTATTCATAGTTTGATCAACTTCCCCTTCATAAAATTCAGCCAACTCTTCAAGTATAAAATCAAGCTCGCCAGTTTCTTCACCTACAGAAATCATCTGAGTTACTATTGGCGGAAATAATTTTTCATAGCTAGAAATAACTTCATTTATTGTGCCGCCTTTTTTAATTTTTACGCTCATTTCATTTAAGGCGTCGCGATAATAAACATTACCCAAAACACTAGCCGTAATTTGCAAGCTTTTAATGATCATGATATCGGTTTTTAAAAGCGAACTTATAGTTCTAGCAAAACGGGCTAAATTTATTTTTTTGATAATAGTTGAAAAAACTGGGAGTTTTAAAAGTAGACCATGAAAGATATATTTACCCTTTTTTGTTTTTATGGCTTGGACCAGAATTAATACAAAGACGACCAAGCCGATAAGGTAAAGCAACCCATTAGAGACTAAACTATCAGAAAATTTGATTAATATTTTAGTAGCGAATGGCAATTCGGCGTTAAAATCTTTAAACATGGCCGTAATTTTAGGCACCACTGCGACCATCATAAAAATACCAATGCCACCCATGGCGAATAAAATTACTGCCGGATAAGTAAGGGCGCCTTTAACTTTAGAAACTAATTCATGATTTTTTTTAAATTGGATAAATAATCTTTTTAAGACTTCTTCTAATTTTCCGGAAATTTCGCCTGATTCAATCATGTTAACAAAAAGTTGGCCAAAAACTTTTTCGTGCGGCTTTAAGCTCTCAGTAAAACTTACGCCCTTTTCTACGTTTGCTGAAATGTCATTTATTATTGCGGAGAATCTTTTATTGTTAGTTTGTTTTGCTAAAGTTTTTAAAGATACGGATAAAGAGATCCCAGCTTTAAGCATGATGCTTAAATTTTGCACAAAAAATAATTTTTCAGAGATAGGGATGGTAGAAAATTTTTCCAAAAACCGGTTAATTGACCTCATAACGCTTTTGGGCGCGGCGTTTGGCGCGCCTGATGACTCCGCGGCCGTTTCCTCGGCAGTCTCGGCGCTTTTTTCAGGTTGATTTTCTGGATTATTTTGTGGAGGTAAAATTACTGTCATAATTTAAATTATAAAAATTATTCCTTAGTTACTCTCATAATTTCTTCAATCGTGGTAATGCCGTTTTTGGCTTTAATAAAACCATCCTCAACAATGGTAAGCATTTTTTGTTTTTCCGCTTGTTTTTTAAGTTCGGAAGGCGTAGCTTTTCTTAAAATTAATTCTGACATTTCATCGGTTATTTCAAGAACTTCGTAGATGCCAAGCCTGCCTTTATAGCCTGAATTAGAACATTGCTTGCAGCCCTTGCCTCGATAAAATAATAAAGATTCTATGCCTTGTTTAGCATTAACAATAATTTTCTTTTCTTCAAGCGTTTTCATAATATTTTCAAGATCAAGCTGTTGTTTTAATTCGTCTACTATTGGTTTGTCTAATTTATAGCTTTGAATGCAATTAGGACAAATTTTTCTAACTAATCTTTGGGCGATTATAATGTTAGTTGTTGAGGATACTAAGAAGGCCGGGATGCCCATATCAGAAAGGCGGGGTAGGGTGGTGACGGCGTCATTAGTGTGTAAAGTTGATAAGACTAAATGACCGGTCATGGCGGCATGAATGGCAATTTCTGCGGTTTCCTGATCTCTAATTTCTCCCACCATAATAATATTTGGATCTTGCCTTAAAAAAGCTCTTAAGCCGGCGGCAAAAGTATAGCCGATTTTTGGATTAACTTGGGATTGATTAACACGTGGCATACGGTATTCAATCGGATCCTCAATAGTCATAATATTAACTTCCGGCGTATTTAAAATGTTCAGAACCGTATAAAGAGTAGTAGTTTTACCAGAACCAGTCGGTCCGGTTACTAAAATCATGCCGTGCGGTTTAGAAATGTTTCTTTTAACAGATTCTAAGGCGGAAGGTTGTAAACCCAGTTGTTCTAAAGTCAAAACTTGCGCTTTTTCGCTTAATAAGCGCATGACAATTTTTTCTCCATCAAAAGTCGGGATTATGGAAACTCTAAAAGAAACGTTATATTCTTTAGAGCTTATTTTAAAGCGCCCGTCTTGCGGTAGGCGATGTTCGTCAACTTTTAAATTGGCTAATATTTTTATACGAGCAATAATTCCCGGTTGGACATTTTTAGGTAAAGTCATAACAGTTCTTAAAATGCCATCAACGCGATAGCGCGCTATAATATCTTTTTCTTCCGGTTCAATATGTATATCTGAAGCGCCTTCAAAAATAGCGTATTCTAAAAGCGTATCAACAATTCTAACGATTGGTAAATTTTCTGCTAATTTTTTTAGATTTTCGTCGCCGCTGTTTATGTTTTCATCGGCTAGATCTTTAAATTCAGCTTTTAAACTTTTATGATATTGTTTTATGGTTTCATTAAGGCCTTCTGGGGTGGTTAAATAAATAACCGGTTTTAGATTAGTTTTTTTTCTAATAAATTCAAAAATTTCTATATTTTCAGGGTCTAAGGTCGCGATTTTTATTTCTTTGTCATCGGCGGAAAAAGCGATTATTTGGTGAGTTGTAGCAATTGGTTCAGGAATATTAAATAAGACATCTTTTCTTATAACCTGATCTTTTAAGTTAATAAAAGGCACTTTAAAATAGTTAGCCGCATTTTCGTATAAAGAAGTTGAAGTGGTTATTTTTTTTTCAATTAAATAATTTTCCAGTGTTTTGCCATATTTTTCCGCTTCTTTAGAAAATTTTTCAAATTCTTCTGGCGGCATGATATCTGATTGCTCGGTGATTTTTTTAAGTTGTTGAGTTGATAACATTTGATTAAATTAAAACAAATAAAGAGAAAATTTTGCTTGGTTATATTATAACATAAAATTATAAATTAGGTAAATATTAACTTTCGGCTTGGAGTTTTGTTTTTAAGCAAAAGTATGATAAATTAAATACATGGCGATTGATGGCCATAAAATATTGAATTCTTTTTATCTTAGCCGCGAAAAGCTGGTTCAGGCTGTTTTTTATTTAGTTAGTTTTTCCTTCGTTAGAATATATTTAATATTTTTGTTTGTTTTAAATATTTTAAATTGGCTGTTAGCTTTTTATGTTAATAATAATGTCAGTCAGAATCTTGTAGTTTTGCATTATAATGTTAATTTAGGAGTAAATTTAATCGGTGAGGCTAAAGAAATTTATATTATTCCGTTTTTAGGTTTGTCTTTTATATTAATAAATTTTATTTTGCTATTAAATATTTTTAGAAAGAATAAATTTTTAATTCATTTAATTTTGGGTTTTTCTTTGCTAATTAATTTGTTTTTAATAGCTGGTACACTGGCTATATATTTAGTTAATTTTAGATAATATTATGTTTGATTTTTATGTTATTAAAATTTTGTTTTTAACCTCCTTGGCTTTTGTTTTTGCAATTGCTTGGACGCCTCTATTAACCCATTATTTATATAAGTATAATCTTGGTAAAAAAATAAGATCGAACGGCTCAACCCCAATTTTTACTAAACTGCATGCTCATAAAGATGGCACTCCGACTATGGGCGGAATTTTAATTTGGCTAACGGTTTTAATTCTGGCAGTTGTATTTTTTTATTTGCCTAAAATTTTTTCTACGGATTTTTTAAATTATTTTAATTTTTTATCCCGTAAAGAAACTCTTTTGCCTTTAGGAGTTTTAGTAGCTACGGCTTTAGTTGGTTTAGTGGACGATTGGTTAGACGTTAGGGGCAAAGGTATTTTGGGCGGCGGCGGTCTAAAGGTTAAACATCGTTTGTTGATTTATACAATTATTGCTTGTTTTGGCGCTTGGTGGTTTTATTTTAAATTGGGTTGGGATGTTTTTCATGTTCCATTTTTAGGCGATTATCAAATGGGCTGGCCGTATATGTTAATCTTTATTTTTGTTTTAGTGGCTACGGCTTTTTCGGTTAACGAAACTGATGGGCTAGACGGTTTAGCCGGCGGTGTTTTGCTTTTTTGTTTTGCTTCTTTCGGGGTCATATCTTTTTCTACTGGCAAATATGATTTAGCCACTTTTTGTGGCGTTATTGTCGGCGCTTTATTAGCGTTTCTTTGGTTTAATATTAATCCGGCCAGGTTTTACATGGGCGATACCGGCGCTATGAGCTTAGGCATTACTTTGGGCGTAATCGCTATGCTAACTAATTCGGCTTTAATTTTGCCGATTATCGGTTTAGTTTTTGTTATAGAATCTCTTTCGGTCATCATTCAGCAATTATCAAAAAAAATTAGAGGAAAAAAAATATTTATTTCTTCACCGATTCATCATCATTTTGAAGCTATCGGCTGGAGCGAGCCTAAAATAGTTATGCGTTTTTGGGTTATCGCCGGAGTTAGCGCGGCTATGGGGCTTATAGTATTTTTATTAGATAAAACCATGTAAATATATACAATCTTATTAATATGAGCTCAGTTATAAATTGGTTAAACAAGTTAATTTCTTATCGCGGCGAGCATGAATCAGACAAGCCGCTTATTTTTATAGTTGGCGCTATAATTATTTTTGGTATAGTTATGCTTTCTAGCGCTTCGTCGGTTATTTCTTATAATACTTATCATGACAGTTATTATCTTTTTAAACATCAGCTGTTTGGTTTGGTTTTGGGCTTAGCGGCGGCTTGGTTTTTTTCACGCATTGATTATCAGGTTTGGCGTAAATATGCTTTATGGATGTTAATTGCTTCAATCGGTTTGTTACTTTTAGTTTTTATTCCTGGTCTAGCGGGTACATGGGGGACGTCTCGAAGTTGGATTAATGTTTTTGGTTATTCTTTGCAGCCTTCGGAGTTCGTTAAAATAACCTTTTTAATATATTTAGCGGCTTGGCTTGAAGGCAGAAAAAAACAACTGGCTGAAGTATCGCGCGGTATCGGACCGTTTGTTGCGATTTTAGGAGTGATTGCTTTGCTTATGATATTGCAACCAGATATGGGTACTCTAACGATTATTGCCTTGGCGTCGCTAATAGTTTATTTTATTGGCGGCGGCAGCATTAAACATTTAATTATTTTAATGTTATTAGGTCTAACGGCTTTAATTGTTATGATAAATATTTATCCTTATCAAGCCAATCGATTTAAATGTATGATGGATCCATCATATGCGCCGCAAAAAGAATGTTACCAGATCAATCAATCTTTAATTGCTATTGGTTCAGGTGGTTTTTTGGGTCGTGGGCTTGGCGCTTCTAGGCAAAAATTTTTATATTTACCGCAAGCGCAAAATGACGCGATTTTCCCCATTATCAGCGAAGAAACAGGATTTATTTTTTCTGCTGGTTTGATTTTATTATATTTAGCTTTATTTTATCGAGGTTTTTATATCGCTAAGCACGCGTCTGATGATTTTGGAAAAATTTTAGCTATTGGCATAGTAAGTTGGATTGTTTTGCAAGCTTTGATAAATATCGGCGGCATGGTTAATATTATGCCCATGACTGGCGTGCCATTACCTATGGTTAGTTATGGCGGTTCAGCTATGTTAGTAGCTTTAGCTTCTATTGGCATATTAATTAATATTAGTAAGCAGACGAGATAAAATTAAATATATTATAAATTTATGAAGGTTAAAGTTTTAAAAATTTTCCTAATTTTATTTGGTGTTATAATGCTAATATTTTGGTTTTGTTTCGGATTATTATTTCCTTGCGACCAGTTCATTTTTTTTCTTGACGGAGAGCGCCAAAATTCATCTTGTGCGTGTATTGGAAAAAAAATTGATTACAAATCTAATATGTATAGTTCGCCTGGTAGTTATGGCACTAAATGTATAGGGTTAGGCATTTTTAAAATTATTAATAAAGATAGCTTCGGTTGGTCTTTTTAAATATTTTTTATGAATTCTGAAAATAAAAATTATAAAATTTTGTTAACCGGTGGCGGAACTGGCGGGTCAGTAACACCACTGCTCGCGATTTATGACGAACTTAAAGATGAAAATGTGTTTGATTTTTTATGGTTGGGCACGAAGTTTGGTCCGGAGCGTGAAATGGTAGAAAAAGCTGGAATAGAATTTAAAGCGATTAGCGGTGGAAAATGGCGTAGGTATTTTTCTTTTAAAAATTTAGTTGACATTATAAAAATTAAACTAGGTTTTTTAGAGGCTATATTTATTATGCTAAAATGGCGACCAGATTTAGTAATTAGTGCTGGTAGTTTCATTAGCGTGCCTATCGTTTGGGCGGCTTGGATTTTACGCGTGCCGGTTTTAATTCATCAGCAGGATATTATAGCCGGTTTAGCTAATAAATTAATGGCGCCGTTCGCTAAAATTATTACGGTAACATTTGAAAGTTCATTAAAAGATTATGGCGAGAAGGCAGTTTGGGTTGGCAATCCGATTAGGCGAGAGTTAAAAATTAATAGTTTAAAAACGCATAACCACTTACCGGTAGTTTTAATTATTGGCGGCGGAACCGGGGCAATGGCAATTAATAAATTAGCAGAAGATAGTTTAAGCGAATTAGTTAAGTTTTGCCATGTTATTCATATAACTGGGAAAGAAAAAAGCGTATTGAATAATGAAATTGCTAATTATAAAAATTATGAATTTTTAGATGTAGAAAAAATGGTTGAAGTTTTACATGCGGCGGATTTAGTAATAACTCGCGCGGGTTTAGGGTTTTTATCCGAGTTATCATATTTAGGTAAGCCATCCATAATAATTCCTATGCCGGATTCGCATCAGGAAGTTAACGCCGAATTTTTTAAGAATAGAAAGGCCGCAATTGTAATAAATCAAAAAGATTTGACCGTTGAAAATTTTATACATATGGTAAGGGATTTATTGGCTGACGAGAAGATGCTAACTAATTTATCCGTAAATATGGCGCAGGCTATGAAAAAAGGAGCTAACCAAGAGATGGCGAAAATTATAAAAAATTTATTAAAATAAAAAATTAATTGTCATTGCGAGTTTCTGAAAGAAACGAAGCAATCTCACTGATGGTGAGTTTAGAAAAAAGTTTATAGTTCGTGAGATTGCTTCGTCGCTACGCTCCTCGCAATGACAGAATATATATGCGATGCGATTTAATTATAAAAGGAAAATATATTTTACCCATGGATGAAAAGCTGACTATTATTGAAAATGGTTTTGTTGCCGTGTCTGAAAATAAAATTGTTTCCTTAGGTGAGATTAGTGAAATTGAAAAATATCAGGCTAAAGAAATAATTGACGCGGGAAATTCGATTGTTATGCCAGGTTTAATAAATACGCATACGCATGCGGCTATGACATATTTTCGCGGGCTAGCCGATGATTTGCCTTTGGACGTTTGGTTAAATAAACATATCTGGCCGGCTGAAGCTAAATATGTTAATGCTGAATTTGTAAAACAGGCGAGCGAGTTAGCCTGTCTAGAAATGATTAAGGCCGGAGTAACGAGTTATAATGATATGTATTTTTTCGGCGAGGCTATGTCCGAACCGGCAATTAAAAGTAATTTACGAGCTTTAATTGGTATTACCGGGATAGATTTTAAAGATCCAGATTTAGCTTTAAAAGAAGCGATTGAATTATCAAAAAGATATAAAAATAATGAATTTATAAAAATTGTTTTAGCGCCGCACGCAATTTACACTTGTTCAAAGGAAAATTTATTAAAAATTAAAAAAGTTGCTGAAGAGGAAAGTTTGCGCATTCATATTCATGCAAGCGAAACTAAAAAAGAAGTTGAAGATTCTATAAAAAATAATGGCAAATTGCCGGTTGAATATTTAGAAGAATTGGGTATGTTGTCAGATAAATTAATGGCAGCGCATAGCGTTTGGCTTAGCGATAGCGATTTAGAAATTTATAAAAAGAGAGGTGTAAAAGTCGCGCATTGTCCGATTAGTAATATGAAATTAGCTTCAGGCGTAGCGCCACTTAAAAAAATGTTAGAGATGGAAATTACTGTCGGTTTAGGCACTGACGGCGCGGCTAGTAATAACACTTTGGATTTATTTTCCGATATGCGCGCTACTGCTTTAATAAATAAAGTAAATAATTTTGATCCGACGGCGATTAGCGCTCGCGAAGTAGTTAAAATGGCGACGATTGACGGCGCAAAAGTAATAGGTATGGAAAAAGAAATTGGTTCGCTTGAAGTCGGTAAAAAAGCCGATATAATTACAATTAATTTAAATAAGCCGCATTTAACGCCGATTTACGATCCGTATTCGCATTTAGTTTATTGCGTTAATGCGGATGACGTAGAAAATGTAATTGTAAATGGAAAAGTTATTATGAAAAATAGAGAAGTTAAAACTTTGGATGAAGAAAAAATATTAGAACAGGCAGGGGAGTTTAAATTATAAATAAATATGGATTTTAGTAAAACCAAAAAAATATACATGATCGGTATAAAAGGCGTGGGCATGACTATGCTTGGGCAGTTTTTGGCTGCTAACGGCGCTGAAGTTAGCGGTTCGGATGGCCCGGAAAAATATATGACTGATGCTGTGCTTAAAAAATCCGGCATAAAAGTAATAGAAAATTTTTCAGCGTCAAATATTCCGGCTGATGCTGATTTAATAATTTATTCAACCGCTTATAATTCTGAAACCAATATTGAATTAGCCACAGCTTTAAATGGAAAAATTAAAATTTTAACTTACGCCGAGGCTCTCGGAGAAATTTTTAATCAGAAATATGGCATAGCCGTTGTCGGTTCGCATGGAAAAACTACGACCACGGCTTGGCTAGGTTATGTTATGAAAATGGCCGAGCTTGAACCAAGCGTAATGGTTGGAGCGCGAGTGCCGCAATTTGAAGGCTGTTCTTTAATTGGCAATTCCGATTATTTATTAATTGAAGCCGATGAATATCAAAATAAGCTAGAAAATTATCAGCCTAAAGCCGTAATTTTAAATAATATTGATTATGATCATCCGGATTTTTTTCACACGCCAGAAGATTATAAAAATGTTTTCATTGAATTTATAAAAAAAATACCGAATAAGGGATTTTTAGTAGCGAATTTCGATGATCCGATAATTAGAAAGATCGCGCAAGTAAATTGCCACGGCAGAGTTATAACTTATGCCATTAACGAAGCGGCCGACTACGTTGCTTATGACATTAAAAATAATAATGGTAAGCAATATTTTAAAGTAAAATTAGGCGTTGAAGATACTGATGATGACGATGAAGTTAAAGCTGAAGAATTAGGCGATTTTTCCATTCAGCTCGGCGGCAAGCATAATATTTATAATGCCTTAGCGGTTATTGCCGTATGCGTCGAATTAAATATTGAACTTTTTAAAATTAGAAAATATTTAGAAGAATTTAGCGGTACGGCTAGAAGAATGCAGGTTTTAGGCGAATTTAAAGGCGCTACCATAATAGACGATTACGCTCATCACCCGACAGAAATAAAAGCCACTATAGAGGCAGTAAGACAAATATATGGTTCAAAAAAATTAATTGTAGTTTTTCACCCACATACTTTTAGCCGCACTAAAGCTTTATTCGAAGATTTTGCTAAAAGTTTTAATAAGGTTGATGAATTAATTATTATAGATATTTATGGCTCGGCGCGCGAAAAACAAGGCGGAGTGCACAGTCGAGAATTAGTTGAAAAAATAAAAATTAATAATCAAGAATCAGGCGTTAAACAAGAAGCAAAATATATTTCAACTTTAACTGAATGCGAAAAATATTTAAGAAAAAAAATTGAGAGAGATGATGTTGTAGTGCTAATGGGCGCTGGGGATATATTTAGAGTCGGAGAAAATTTGCTAATATGATAGTTAAAATAATTTCCAATATTATATTAATATGCAGCTTAGGAATTTTACAAATTTCCTTGATTAGTGATTTGCCGGCCGTATTAGGCAGTTTAAATTTAGTTTTAGTAATTTTAATTTTTATTTTAGGATTTTATAATTTTGATTTAGCCGCTTTATGGGCGGTTAGCGTTGGTTTTTTACTTGAAATTTTTTCTTTTTTGCCTTTTGGCGCCTATATTTTTAGCTTAAGCTTAACTATCTTAGTAGCTAATTTTTTATTAAACCATTTTTTTACCAATCGTTCGCTTTATTCTTTTTTAGCCCTAACCGGCTTAGCTACGATTATTTACGGATTAATAATCAATTTTTTTGTTTTCCTTTTTGTCGAGGCGAATTCTTTTGCTATGATGGCCGGCGGTGTTTTTTGGTTTTCTTTATTAGAGCAAATCGGCATGAATCTTTTAGCTACTTTAATTATTTATTACGCGATTTATTTTTTAGGCAAAAATTTAAAGCCAGTATTTTTAATTCACCCCGTTAAATAGCGCTTCGCCCCATTAAATCCCTACGGGACGCGAAGCGTATTTCATAGGGCGAGCGCTAATCTTATCCCTAATAAAATTATTTAACAGGGGTAAACAAAATATTAATATGTCCGCTTTTTTTAAAAGACAATTTAAAAGGAGTCAACCTTTTACGGTTAAAGAAGGCGATATTAATCTTGGCAAATTAAATCGAGGTTCGGCTGAGGATTGGCTAGATCAGCTTTCAAGCGCCAGGGAAACTATTGGCAAAAATTTTGATATAAATAAAATTTTTAAAATTAATTTAGTTTTGTTTTTATTTTTAGGCATTATTTTAGCGCGCGCCGCTTGGCTGCAAGTAGTTAAGGGAAGTTATTATTATGAATTGGCTGAAGGCAATCGTATTAGAGTGGAAAGGATGGAAAGCAGAAGAGGAGTAATTTATGATCGGAATTATAAATCGTTAGTCAGAAATTCAGCTAATTTTTTATTATATTTTGTGCCGTCCGACTTGCCAAAAGATAATCAGACTAAACAGGCTATCATTAATAGGGTAAGTCAAATCTTAGGAGATTTAAAACCAGAAGATATTTTAAATCTATTATCCGGGGTTGAGACTGGCTCGCTTGAATCATATCAGCCTTTGTTTATTGCCGATAATATTGATTATGATAAAGCTATAGCGCTTTATTTAGAATCGGATAATATGCCCGGAGTTGTTATAACTAATAAGACTAGGCGCGAATATAATTTATATAGTTTATCCTTATCACATGTCTTAGGTTATACGGGGAAAATTAATGATAAAGAATTGGCTAAATTCGGTTTAGAATATTTACCGATTGATTATATCGGTAAATCTGGCGTAGAAAATTTTTGGGAAAATGAAATGAAAGGCGTTAATGGAAAAAAACAAATTGAAGTTGACGCGCTTGGCAAAGAAAAAAAGATTATTAATCAAGAAGCAGGAGAGAACGGACATAATTTAGTTTTATCAATTGACGTGGAATTGCAAAAAAAATTAGAAGAATCAATAATAAATGTTTTGCAAAAAAATAATTTGAATAAAGCTTGCGCTATCGCGCTTGACCCTAATAATGGTGAAATTTTAGCTATGGTGAGTTTTCCGTCGTACAATAACAACGACTTTGCTAAAGGTATGACTAGCGAGCAATATCAAGCAATCGCCAATCATCCGGATCGCCCGTTATTTAATCGTTGCATAAGCGGCGAATATCCATCAGGCTCGGTAATTAAACCGGTGATTGCGGCCGCGGCGCTTGAAGAAAATGTGATTGACGAAAATACTAGTTTTTTAAGCGTGGGCGGATTAAGAATAGGGCAATGGTTTTTTCCTGACTGGAAAGCCGGCGGCCATGGCACGACTAACGTTAGAAAGGCGTTAGCCGAATCGGTTAATACCTTTTTCTATTACATCGGCGGCGGTTACGGCGATTTTACCGGGTTAGGACTTGAACGAATGGTAAGATATGAAAAATTATTCGGCTTAGATACCCAGGCCGGAATTGATATGCCGGGTGAAGTTAGCGGATTTTTACCAACTGCGGAATGGAAAGAAGAAACTAAAGGCGAGCCTTGGTATATCGGTGATACTTATCATTTAGCTATCGGGCAAGGTGATACTCTAGTCACGCCGCTGCAGGTCGCTGACTATACCGCGGTTTTTGCCAATGGCGGCTCGCTTTATCGACCGCATTTAATTAAACAAGTATTAAATAGCCAAGATCAATTAATTAGCGAAGTTGATAATAAGCCGATTAAATCTAATATTGTAAGTTCTAAAAATATAAATATTGTTAGAGAAGGTATGAGGCAGACGGTTACGGCTGGTAGCGCGCGCAGTTTGCAATCAGTACCCGTAGAAGTGGCTGGAAAAACCGGCACGGCTCAATGGTCGACGACTAAGCCGACTCATGCCTGGTTTACCGGTTTTGCGCCATATAATAATCCAGAAATAGTTATTACGATTTTAATTGAAGCTGGCGGAGAAGGTTCAAGCGTGGCTGTGCCGATCGCTAATGAAGTTTTAACTTGGTATTTTAAGAGAGATATGGCAACCAGTACGCCGGCGAATTAATTTTTTGTCATTCCGGCCTACGAGCCGGAATCTAGGGGTTGGTGAGATAAACTTAGTATTATCTATTTTCTGAGTAGATAGTTTAATGAGTTTATTATATCTTTTATGAACATAATCATTCGTGTCGCTTCGCTAGGACTTACTTTTTATGACTAAAAAGTAAGCAAAAAGTCTCGGGGGTTTCCGATTGGCTATAATATTGATTTATCTTTTTACTGTAAGCCTTGTCGCCAACTCCAACCCCCGAACCCCCAGGGTGATTTTTAAACGTCATTCCCGCGTAAGCGGGAATCCAGAATTTTATAATTATTGACATGCAGAATGCTTAATGATAAAGTAATTTGAAGTTAAAAATAAAAATAAATGCAATAAAAAAGGGGGTAAAAGATGTTTAAAAATAAAACATTTAAATTAGTATGCGGAGTATCGTTTATTCTATTCGCGATTTCTTTTGTTGTCTGGGCTGTCTTTAGGCTTAGCTTAGCCGTTGGCTTTGATAATAACTGTGCGCAGCATATAAAACGAGCCGCTAAAGCCGTTACAGTTGAAGAGGCAAGAGAGAGCCTTAAAGTGGCTGTTGCTTATATTGAGCAAGAAGGTTTAACTGAAGGTTATACTTCAATTTTTTATCGAAGTAAAGATGAGAACGTAAAGCTTTGGTACAGTAAAGTGAAAGGGAGTCTTAGAGGTCTTGAAAAAATTACTTCAGGCACAACAAGGGATGGCGAATTAAAAATGCTCATTCAATTAAAGAAAGCGTTATTTAAATCTAGTCCGATTGGAGATGTAGTTATTTTACCCCCTGGCATCAGCGCATACCCGCACAATATTTTTTTATTTTGCTGGGGAATGATCTCGTTTATTATCTGCGTGGTTTGTATTATGATTCTTGATAGAATAGTTGTTATAAGAGATGACGAGATAAGCGGTGGGTTTGTCTAGACTCAGTAAAAAAGGAGTAAATATGTCAACGGAAAAAAATGATAGAACAGCTTCTGGGTCTTTAGAAGCCACGAAGCTTGGTGTCGGTAACATATTGGCGATGCTAATTATGATGGACGCCAATTCTGGTGGGGAAGTTTATTCTGCCGGGACTGAAGCAAGGGAAAATGACCCTTTGCTTGATGATCCGTTCTTCTAAAATGTAGAATACGAGGTTTTGCCATTAAGGTCGAACCTCTTTTTTAATCTTGACTTTTTTGGATCTTGGCTGTAATATCAAATAATTATTAAATTTTTTAAAAGTAAGTATTTAAATATATTCTAAGGAGGAAGCACATTGAAAATAAAAAAATTTTTTGTATCGGCAATTTGCATTATTATTGCTTTAGAGTTGACGTTTGTTATTCATGAGTATGGGCATTTCAGAGAATTTCAGAAAAGAAATATTACTGTTGAGGAATTTTCTCTGGGCATTGGGCCTTTGCTGTACCAGCATAAAATATCCTCATGCGTTGTGAGTTTTAGGCTCGTGCCCATAATGGCATATGTTAAGCCAGCAAAAGAGAATTTTGAGCTTTTTCAAAAACAAGGAAAAGCGTGGGACAAGATTGTCGTTAGTACGGCCGGAATAAGAGATAATATTTTAGTGGGACTAGCAATCATTTTTTCTTTCCAATTTGTTGGTTGGAGAGAGGGTTGTTTGTCTTCCAGGGAATTTATTAGAACAATGTTATTTACGCCCATTAAAATTTTTCTTCGTTTTTTTAGTTTTATAATCGGCTGTCTAACTTTCGGCAGAGTAAATTTAACCGAAAAATTTCTTGTTTCAACTGGTAAAATAAACCAGCCGCTATTACTCGGTAATTTAATTGTCATGAATATAGGTTTTAGTTTTGTAAACATCATTCCGGTTTATCCTCTTGATGGCGGTTATGTTGCAGAAGCTATTATGTCGTCCATAGGAGGTCTGGCAAGTATTCCAAAAATTCCTGGTTATGCTAGTTTTTTTGTTTTTATTCTTTTTTTGATAACTGCCAATAGCCAGGATTATCGTATTATGGAATGCCAATCATCAAATTAACTTAGTTTATTATTATTACCCCCCCTGCGATTTATCTGCAGGGGCTTTTTTTATTACATTTTAGCCTATTTTTTTAGCTATTTAGCACTCTCTTGACAGGAGTGCTAAATGTTATATAATGATAATATATTTACCCCGTTAGAAGTTTCTAGGGAAAAAGAAACTACTAAATGGGGTTGATAATAACTAAAATTTATGAAAACTTCTAATGGGGTGGATGAAAGAAAAGCTTTAATTTTAAATACCATCGTTAAAGAACATATAAAAACTGGCGCTCCTGTAGGGTCAGAAGTTTTAGTTGATAAATATAAATTAAATATTTCTTCGGCTACGGTTAGAAATGAAATGGCTGATCTTGAAGAAGCCGGCTATATTGCGCAGCCGCACACTTCAGCCGGACGCATCCCAACCGAGAAAGCCTATAATTTGTATATCAAAAACTTAGTTGAAAAAAAATTAGGCGCTTTAGAAACTAAAAGTTTTACTAAATTATTAAAAAATAAAGACGAATTAAGTTTTAAGCAAACGGCTAAAGAGTTGGCTAAGGTTTCCGGCAACGCGGTTTTTTGGGCTTTTCACCGCAATAATTTATATTATACCGGCATTTCAAATTTATTATCCCAGCCGGAATTTAACGAGACTCAATTAATTTACGACATTTCGCAAATTATTGATCGGGTGGATGAAATAATTGATAGTATTTACAATAAGCTTGAAGCCGGTCCGCAAATTTTTCTTGGCGCCGATAATCCTTTTGGGGATTTTTGCGGTACGATTTTAATTAAATATAAACTTCATAATAATGTCGGTTTATTCGGAATTTTAGGTCCGATGCGAATGGATTATGAAAAAAATTTAGCTTTAGTTAAATTTATTAATAATATATTGATGGAGAAATAATATTATTTACCCCGTTAGAAGTCCTAGCGAAACTGGACTTAAATGGGGTATTCATAAATAAAACAATTAATATGCAAACTTCTAATGGGGTGAGTGAAGAAAAAAATAAAGAGAATGAAGAAAAAATTGAAGATGAAATTTCGGAAATTTCAAAAGATGAAAAGACTTTAGATGATGAAAAAAGTTTTAAGGATAAATATAAACGTGCTTTAGCTGATTATCAAAATTTATTAAAGCAGACGGCTAAAGAAAAAATGGAATTCGCGGTTTATGCTAACGAGCAGATGTTAAGAGAAATTTTGCCGGTATATGATCATTTAAAAATGGCTATTGCGCATCATAATGCTGAGTCGGCTGACGAATGGTTAACCGGAGTAAAACATGTAGTTAAACAATTCAAAGATGTTTTAGAAAAAATTGGCGTTGAAGAAATAAAGGTTAAAGATAAAAAATTTGATCATAATTTAATGGATGCGTTAAGCAATGAAGAAACGGAAGACGAAAAATTAGATGGTTTAGTAGCTAAAGAAATTAAGGCTGGCTATAAATTAAATGGGAAGATTATAGAGCCGGTAAAAGTTATAGTTTATAAATTAAAAAAATAATTTTTAAGATGTCATTGCGAGCGACCAAGAGGAGCGAAGCAATCTCACGAATGGCAAGTTTAGATAAAAGATTGATGTCCGTGAGATTGCTTCGTCGCTACGCTCCTCGCAATGACGCAACAACAAATATATGCCAATTATAAAATGGATGCCATCGCTCGAATCTTTCGAGGATATGGATAAAATGTTTGAAGATTTTATGCCGGCTAGAACCGGTTTTACCGGTTACGTTCCGGCCATAGACGTTTATCAAGATAAAGATAAAGTCTATATTGAAACGCAATTAGCCGGAATTGATCCGGAAAAAGTTGATATTTCCATTGAAAATAATGTTTTAACCATTAAAGGCGAAAGCGAAAAGAAAAGCGAAGTGGAAGACAAAAATTATTACCGAAAAGAAATTAGACGCGGCAGTTTCTATAGAAGCGTGCCTTTACCGTCGCATGTTTTAGGCGAAAAAGCTAGCGCCGAAGCGGTTAATGGAATTTTGAAAATCGTGGTTCCGAAAGCGTTAGGAACTAAACCAAAAACGATTAAGATAAAAACAGGGAAGAAATAAATTTAATTACGAATTAACAATTACGAATTACGAATGTGAATTTGTCATTGCGAGCCTAATCCGATATCCAACAAGGGGTTATGTATTTAATTAGTTTTAAAATATATGTCTATACAAAAAAACCAAAGAGGAATATGTCCTCATTGTAAAACACAAAATAGATTTGAAGTCGCTATAGATAATCGAAATTGCGAATTTGGAGCCGTTTATTTAAGGTATGGATTAAATGATTTATTAAAAGAGCTTGAGACATGTAGGTGTACTAATTGTGGAAGAGTGATTATATTTTTTGACAATGTGATGATTCATCCGCTTGGCGCCACTCGCCCTCCTTGTCCAGAGCAGGTGCCCACAGAAATAGCTAACGATTATAACGAAGCTTGTCTTGTTGAGAATTTAAGTAAAAAAGCAGGCGCCGCTTTAGCAAGAAGATGCTTACAAAATTTATTGCATGATCAAGGTATTATAAAATCTAATTTAAATGAAGAGATTGACGAAGCAATAAAAAATTTACCCACCCAGCTCGGAGGAGCCATAGATTCAATAAGAAATATAGGAAATTTTGCTGCTCACCCAATAAAATCTTTGCATAGCGGGGAAATACTAAATGTTGAAGATGGTGAAGTAGAATGGTCGCTTGATGTTTTAGAACAGCTTTTTGATTTTTATTTTGTTGCGCCGGATAATTTAAGTAAAAAACGTCAGATTTTAAATAAAAAATTAAATGAGGCTGGTAAGCCTGAATTAAAATAATTAATAAATAAAAAATATTATGTCAAAAATACTAGGTATTGATTTGGGAACAACTAATTCGGCTATGGCCATTATTGAAGGCGGACAGCCGAAAATTTTAGAAAATGCCGAAGGCAATAGAACTACGCCTTCAATCGTGGCGATTTCTAAAAACGGAGAAAGATTAGTCGGGTTAACCGCTAAAAGGCAAGCCGTTACTAATCCGGAAAATACGGTTTACGCGGTAAAGCGTTTAATCGGACGCAGTTTTGAATCCGACGAAGTTCAACGCGACATTAAAATTTCTCCATACAAAATAGTTAAAGCTAACGGCGGAGTTAAAATAAAAATGTCTGATAAAGAATATACGCCCCAGGAAATTTCAGCTATGATTTTATCTAAATTAAAAGCCGATGCTGAAGCTAAATTGGGCGAAACAATCACCGAAGCGATTATTACCGTTCCGGCTTATTTTGACGATTCGCAAAGGCAAGCCACTAAAGACGCTGGTAAAATCGCTGGGCTGGACGTTAAACGTATTATTAATGAACCGACGGCCGCGGCTTTAGCTTATGGCTTTGAAAAAAAGAAAGGCGAGCAAATCGCGGTTTACGATTTGGGCGGCGGTACTTTTGATATTTCCATTTTGGATGTTTCGGCTGATACGGTTGAAGTGAAGTCAACTAACGGCGACACTCATTTAGGCGGCGAAGATTTTGATCAGAGAATTATTAATTGGATTATTGAAGAATTTAGAAAAGATCAAGGCATTGATTTGTCTAAAGATACTTTGTCTTTACAAAGAATAAAGGAAGCCGCGGAAAAGGCTAAAATTGAATTATCCACTACTATGGAAACGGAAATCAATCAGCCGTTTATTACGACTGATGCTAACGGACCGAAACATTTAGTTATGAAAATTACGCGCGCTAAGCTTGAAGAATTGGTCGGGGATTTAGTTGAAAAAACTATCGCGCCTTGCCAGTCAGCTTTAAAAGACGCGGGTTTTACCATTAATGATATTCAGGAAGTAATTTTAGTCGGCGGCATGACTCGCATGCCACTCGTCCAGAAAAAAGTTAAAGAGTTTTTTGGTAAAGAACCGAATTTAACAGTTAATCCGGACGAAGTCGTAGCTTTAGGCGCTGCCGTTCAAGCCGGAGTTTTACAGGGCGATGTTAAAGACGTTTTACTTTTAGACGTTACGCCATTAACTTTAGGCATTGAAACTTTGGGCGGTGTAGCTACGCCATTAATTGATCGAAATACCACGATCCCGACTTCAAAGTCGCAGATTTTTTCAACCGCGGCCGATGGCCAAACCAGCGTAGAAATTCATGTATTACAGGGCGAAAGACCAATGGCGTCAGACAATAAAACTTTAGGTAGATTTATTTTAGACGGCATTCCGTCAGCGCCTCGCGGCATTCCGCAGGTTGAAGTTAGTTTTGATATAGATGCTAATGGCATTTTAAATGTTAAAGCTAAAGACAAGGCGACTAATAAAGAACAGAAAATTACCATTACCGCGTCGTCAGGTTTAAATAAAGAAGAAGTGGAAAAGATGAAAAAAGAAGCTGAACTTCACGCCGAAGAAGATAAGAAAAAAAGAGAGCAAATTGAAACGAAAAATCAGGCTGAAGCCGTAATCTTCCAGACGGAAAAATTAATTAAAGATGCCGGTGATAAAATAAAACCAGAAGATTTAAAAGAATTACAAGATAAAATTGAAGATTTGAAAAAAGCTAAAGATGGCGATCAGATTGATGAAATAAAAAAGAAACTTGAAGCATTAAATACTGTCGCGCAAAGAATCGGAGCGGCTATGTATCAGTCGGCGCAAGGCGCGCAACCTGGCGCTCAAGCTGGAGCGCAGTCAGGGGCCGAACAAGGCGGAGCCGGAGAACCTAAGAAAGATGAAGGACCGATTGAAGGGGAATTTACGGAAAAAAAGTAAATAAACTTTGTCATTGCGGGCTTGACCCGCAATCTAGGAGCTAGCGGCAGGAACGTGAAAATATAAAATTAAATAGGCGGAGCGCTCGCGATTTAGCGGGGCTCCGCTGATAAGTTTAATGTTTGAATTAATATGTCTAAAGACTATTACAATATACTCGGTGTAAATAAAAGTGCTTCGGCTGATGAGATTAAAAAAGCTTTTCGTAAATTAGCGCACGAGCATCATCCTGATAAAAAAAGCGGTGATGAGGCCAAATTTAAAGAAATCAACGAAGCCTATCAAGTTTTAAGCGACTCTAAAAAACGATCCCAATACGATCAATTTGGTTCGGCTTTTCAAAATGGTCAAGCCGGTGGTGCGCAAGGGTTCGGGGGTTTTGACGGCTTTAACGGCGGCTTTAATATTAATATGGATGATTTAGGCGATATTATGGGAGGCTTTGGCGATATATTCGGTTTTGGCGGCGGCGGTTCAAGGCAAAGAAGCGCTAGGCGCGGTCATGATATTCAGGTAGCTTTAACCATTGATTTTAACGAAGCGGTTTTCGGCGTAGAAAAAGAAATAAGTTTAAAGAAAACGGTAAAATGTTCTAAGTGTGATGGCGAAGGCAGAGAACCAGGCACCGAAGTTATAACTTGTAAAACCTGCGGCGGTAAGGGGCGCGTTATAAAAGTTCAACGAACGATTTTAGGTAACATGCAAATGCAAGCGACTTGCGAGGATTGCGGCGGCGAAGGAAAAATATTTAAAGAAAAATGTTCAGCTTGCCGTGGCGCTGGCGTGACTCAGCAAATCGTTAATTTAAAAATTAAAATTCCAGCCGGCATAGATAATGGAGAAACTATAAGATTGTCCGGGCAGGGCGAAGCGGCTAAAGGCACGCAGGCCGGCGATTTATATTTAAAAATAAGAGTTAATCAAGATCGCCGTTTTGAGCGAGACGGCTTTAACATAAAATCTCGCGCAGAAATTAGTTTTTCTCAAGCCGCTCTAGGCGATAAAATTGAAGTTGCGACCGTTGACGGACCGGTTGATTTAAAAATTCCTGAAGGCACGCAATCCGGTAAAGTTTTTATTCTACGCGGCAGAGGCGTAACCCATTTAAACGGACGCGGACGCGGCGATCATTTAGTTGAAGTGATTGTTAAAACACCGACTGGGTTAAATCGCAAGCAGAGAGAATTATTAAAAGAGCTAGGGGTATAAAATTTTTATGAAAACTTATCATATCATTACCATAGGCTGCCAGATGAATAAATCTGATAGTGAAAGAATAGCTAGTTTATTGGAGAAGCAAGGTCATAAAAAGACTGATAAAAAATATCAGTCTGATTTAGTTGTGGTTAATACTTGCGGCATTAGGCAAATGGCCGAAGATAGAATTTATGGCTTAATCCCAGCCATAAAAAAAGCTAATAAAAAGACGAAAATAATTTTAACCGGATGTTTAGTAAATAGAAAAGATGTAAAAAACAGACTAAAAAAATATGTAGACGTCTGGAAGCCGATTAATGAAATAACGAATTCAAAGTGCCCTAATGATTATTTAAAAATAGAACCAAAATACGAATCTAAATTTTCTGCCTATGTGCCGATTGGCAATGGCTGCAATAATTTTTGTTCTTATTGTGTCGTGCCTTATGCTAGGGGCAGAGAAGTTTGCCGGCCGGCTAAAGAGATATTAGCTGAAGTTAAAAAATTAGTTAAAAATGATTATAAAGAAATTGTTTTAATCGCGCAAAATGTAAATAGTTATAAGTCAGGCAAAATTGATTTTGCTGATTTATTAAAAATGGTTGATGAAATTAAAGGTGATTTTTGGATTAGATTTATTACTAGCCATCCTAAAGACATGAGTGATAAATTAATAAAAGTTATTGCCGGTTCTAAAAAAGTTTGTCGTCATATTCATCTACCGATTCAGGCCGGCGATGATAAAATATTGGCTTTAATGAATAGAAAATATACGGTCGCGCATTATAAAAATTTAATAAAGAAAATTAGAAAAGCCATGCCAGATTCCAGTATTACTACGGATATTATTATCGGTTTTCCAGGTGAAACTAAAAAACAATCCAACAACACGGCTAGATTAATGAAAGAGACTAAATTTGATTTAGCTTATGTCGTTCGTTATAGTCCTCGTCCAGGCACAGCTTCATTTAAATTAACTGATAATGTATCTTTAAGCGAAAAGAAAGTTAGAGAAAATAAATTAACCAGAATTTTAAGTTCAACGGCGTTAGCTAATAACAAAAAATATCTTGATAAAAATGTAAAATTATTAGTTGAAGGTAAGGGCAAGTTGGGAGAATGGTTCGGTAAAACAGCAACAGAAAAAAATGTTAAGTTTATAGCGAAAAATAATAAAGATAATTTAATTGGTAAATTTGTTGATGTAAAAATTATTAAAGCTAAAGATTTTGGTCTTGAAGGCGAAATTATAAATTATGAAAAAAGTGGAAAATAAAATTTTAGTAATTTTAGGACCAACGGCTAGCGGTAAGACAAGCCTAGCGGTTAAGTTGGCCGAGAAATTTAACGGCGAAATCGTTAGCGCTGATTCGCGCCAGGTTTATCGCGGCATGGATATTGGTACAGGCAAAGATTTAAGCGAATATAGCGTGCCATATCACTTAATTGACGTGGTAAGCCCTAAGATTAGGTTTGACCTGGCAAAGTATCAGGAAGCGGCATTTAAAGCCATCGACGGCATTTTAAAACGAGGTAAACTGCCGATTTTAGCCGGCGGCAGCGGTCTATATTTGCAGGCCGTAATAGATAATTATAGATTATCAGACATAAAAAGCGATTTAGTTTTAAGAAAAAAATTAGATAAATTAAGCGCTCTAGAATTATTTAAAAAATTAGAAAAGCTTGCTCCGAAAATGGCGGCTAAACTTAATCAAAGCGATAAAAATAATAAGCGCCGTTTAATTAGATATTTAGAAATTTTAGGCCAAGATAAAAATTTTAAAAGCCGATTAGGCAAGAAAAAATATCAGGTTTTACTTATCGGCGTAAATATTTCGCGCGAAATTTTGCAGCAAAGAATTTTTAAAAGATTAATACAAAGATTGAAAGAACAAAATATGATAGGGGAGATAGAAAAATTACGTAAAAGGGGATTAAGTTGGAAAAAATTAGAAGAGTTTGGTCTAGAATATAGATTTATCGCTTTGTATTTACAAAATAAATTACAATACGATGAGATGGTGGAAAAATTAAACATCGCAATTTATCAATTTGCTAAACGGCAGCTAACTTGGTTTAAACGCTGGGAAAAGCAAGGCGCAAAAATAAATTGGTTAAAAGATGATAAGAAGATTGAAAAATTAGTAAAAACATTTTTAAAATAAAAAAAAGAAGGGTTGCTTTAATGCAACCCTTTTTTAATTTGTATGTCGCCGTTTATTACGTTGCGGCGGCAAAAGTAAAACTGCCTTGGCCTTCCTTGGCGGTGTCCCCAAGTTTTAATTGTTGTTGGGGAAATTCACTGCGGAGTTTTGTTTTTATTTCCGCCGATAAATGTGCGATTTCTTTGCGGGTAAGAGAATTTAATTTACCGGCATAACCTTGTGATCTAAGCTGAGGAAAATATTTTGCGAAGATACATTGAGTGCCTTGAGCGCATGACACATGACCCGGAATCAGAGCTCTCAGGAACAAAGGCACATCGCATTCGCATAACTTTTCGTCAACTTTTTTGTCAGCTGTTTGGTTAAGGTTAAGCATAATTTGGCACTTCTGTTGAGCCAGATCATCGAGTCTCATTTTTTCGCCGCAATTTTTTCCATCATCGCAGCCGCTTCCGCCCAAAACACAAAACTTTAAGTATGGACAAATCATAACCCCTCCTTCTTCGTTAAAATGTTCGTTGTTTTTGTTTTTATTATTATTTCGTTATTATTACTTCCTAAAAAAATTCCCCATTCGTTAGAATGGGGAATTTTTTTAAAAAATATTTTTCCTCTCGAACATTAAGTCCAAGCAAGTATATGATTTTATTTTGGTGAATTTAATTTTATACATTATCCTTATGATACCACTCTTAGAAAATCTGTCAAATTAGCTAATTTTAAATAAAATACCAGCATAGCTTATATACTGGTATTTTATTTATGCACAGCTCAGACAAGGTTAATGTGTTTTCTTTGGATGTTCTTTATATTGACTTTTATGATTAATTATGCTAGAATCTTTTGAAGTGCAAAAATGATTTTTGCTCTTTGAAATATAAAAAATATAAAAAACGAGGGAGGTGATATAATTGCTGGAGAATATTCTAGATTTGCTAGACAAGGTAGAGGAAGATGGCTTAATTAATGGCCAAATTAAGAGATTGTTAATCAATTTTTTCGAAGAAAATAATTTTTCTGATATTTCTTCAGCGGATTGTGAATACATCTACGATTTTTTACAGGCTGGAGAATATAAAAAGATCAAGATTGATTACAACTGGATGGGGGAAAGAAAGGAAGCATTTATCAAACTTATTTCCTGTGTCGCCTTCGCGGAGGTGCTGCAACAAAATAAGGAGATAATTAACATCGTTGCGACCATTGCATTAAAAGTAAACGAAGTCGCTGGTTTTCAGCGACCAACATAAAAGGAGCTTTATAAATAAAGCCCCTTTTTTTATTATTACTGTTAATTCAAATTATTTTCGTAGTTGGCTTGTCTTATGATTTCTTCAACTATTTGCTTATTTCTTTCTGGCTCATTAAGCTTGCCGCTTTCTATGTTTTGGATAAATTCAATTAGTTCTTCTTTTTGCGCTTTATCCAGTAACATGTTATCAATTGTTTTAAAATAATTTTCAACTTGTCCTTCGGGCATATCTTTACCACCAATTGATTTTTTAGCTTCTCCAGCTAAATAATTAAGAAGATTTTCGTGAGCGCTAAGAGGTTGCTCTTTTCTTATTTCCATCATAAATATAAAGTTATTTTATTAATTATTATATTATATCATATAAATAATATATTGTCAATAGGTTTATCTATTTTTTCTCTTATTTTAGCGATTTTTTTAATAATTCTATTACTATTTTTGGGTTAGCTTTGCCTTTAGTAGCGGCCATAACTTGTCCAACTAAAAATTGTAAGACATTAGCTTTGCCGGCTTTATATTCTTCAACCTGTTTTTGGTTTTTTAAACTTATTTCGGCAATAATTTTTTCTAAAGCTTCTTTATCATCAAGCTGTTCTAATTTTAAATCAGCCATAATATCGGTCGGGTCGCCGCCTTTTTTATACATATATTCAAGGATGGTTTGGGCGGCTGAAGAATTTATTTTATCCTGATAAATTAGACAAATTAATTCGGCAAAATTTTCTGGAGTGATTTTTAATTGGTCTATATTTTGACCGTTAGTTTTTAAATGTTTAAATAATTCATTTATTAACCAGTTGGCCGAGGTTTTGGCTAATTTATGTTTTTGTCTTTCCCAGTCATCGCCAGTCGAATCAACCCAAGCCCGTAGTTCAGAAATTACTTTTTCGGTATAACCGGCCAAAGCTTTATCACCAGCTAGAATTTCCGCTTCATTATCAGAAAAACAATATTCATCGCGGAATCGTTTTATTTTTTGAGCCGGTAATTCGTTCATACCAGCTTTAATTTTATCAACCCATTTTTGGTTAATTTTAAGTGGCGGAATATCCGGTTCAGGAAAATAACGATAGTCAGCCGAAGTTTCTTTTACGCGTTGGCTAAAAGTTATGCCTTTATCATTATTCCAGCCGCGAGTTTCCTGAACTAATTTTTCTTGTGTTTCTAAAGCTTTAATCTGCCGTTTAATCTCATAATCAACGGCCTTTTCCATGTATCTAAAAGAATTTATATTTTTTAGTTCTACTTTTGGATTTAATTTATAATTTCCGATTGGTAAAATTTGTCCATTTTCATATTTCCATTTTCCTTTTTCCTGCACGCTGATATTAGCTTCGCATCTCATTTCTCCTTTTTCCATGTCCGCGTTAGAAATATCTAAAAATCTTAAAATTTGCTGATACTCTATCGCGAATTTTTTGGCCGTGGCCGCATCTCGAATAACCGGTTCGGTTACTAATTCAATTAACGGCGTACCGGCGCGATTATAATCTACTAAAGAATATTTTTTTCCGGCTGGGTGAATTAATTTTCCCGTATCTTCTTCTAAATGAATTCTTGTTACTAAAACCGGTTTATCGTCAACTTCTAAAAAACCGTCATAAGCGATTGGCAAATCATATTGGGAAATTTGATAACCTTTAGGCAAATCAGGATAAAAATAATTTTTTCTATCAAATTTAGATAGTTCGTTAATTTTACAATTTAAAGCTAGGCCGATTAAAATCGTCCATTCAATTGCTTGCTTATTAGGTATTGGCAGAGTCCCGGGATGCGCCATGCAAATCGGGCAAACCGTAGTATTCGGTTTTTTGCCCTGCGCGTCATTATTGCTCGCCTCGCTGTCGCTATGGCGAAGCGGGCATTCGCAGAACATTTTTGATTTAGTTTTTAGTTCAGCATGGATTTCCAGGCCGATAATTATGTCGTATTGCATATTGTCATTTTAACCAATTATCAACATTTGCGCAATTTTTTGTCCGGCCGGAATAGCTATTGGCTGGTTGCTATGGTTAGTTAGATGAATAATAATTTCCGAGGTGGTTTCATAACTAATTTTATTTTTTGAAGTAATTAAATTATTTTGCAGATTGGGCGGATAATCTAAAATTAAACCATTATAATTTTTAGGCAGATAAATTTTTAAACCGATTCTTACGCTCGCGCTTTTGCCCGGAGCTATTGCGATGCCGATGGCTGAATATAGATTAAATAGCGGTTGTTCATGATCGGCTCGGGTCGGCATAAAAGCGGTTGGTAATAAGCGTTCAATTATCATTTTTCTTTTTGCTTTATTTTCTGTTGAAGCTTGAGAGAAAATTTTAAGTTTATTTATAACTTGTTGCCAAATTAAATTATTTATTTCGGTTGGCGGTAAAATGCCTTTTGGGTCGGCGCATTCAATGACAACGCAATTTTGATAAATTTTGGCAATTTGCAAATAAATTTGCTCGGCTTTTTTAAGATGAGCTAAATCATTCTGATGAATGTCATTAGTTTTTTCTAACCAGTCTTGTCTTTGCCTTCTGTCGGCTAAAGTTTTGGCAACTTCTGGATCTAAATGAAGAATAATATTTAAATCAGGTTTTGGTATATTAAAAATTTCATATTCAAGTTGAAACAGCCAATCAAAAAAATGTTTTCTTTCTAGTGGATTTTTAATTTTTCCTCCCTGATGTCCCATATTGGCTGTAACATAACGGTTAGAGATAACTATTTTACCTTCCGCCAACCATTTTTTTATTTTAAAACTAGCGTCATAGCGATCGCAGGCGTAAAAAATAGAAGCGCGATAAGGACCGACTTTTTCTAGCGAACCGTATTTACCGCTTAAATATTCTTCAACTAAGCCGGCTGATTTAGTATTGTATTGAGGGAAGTCGGCTATTTTAACATCAAAGCCAAACTGCATCAGCCTTTCAGCCAAAAGTTTAGTTTGGGTTGACTTACCAGAACCATCTATGCCGTCAATGACTATAAATTTTCCTTGGGTTGTCGTCATATTGATAGACAATAAAAGAGTGCTCTTCGGGCACTCCTCCTTAACTAGCGAAATTTATGTTATTAAAATTATTTATTAATTTCTTTAATAATTAAATCAATATTTTTTTCTAATTTTTCTTTTGAGCCGTTATTAATTATAGTGTAATCAGCTACGGCAATTGGCCCGCCTTTATCCGTTCCTTCAATTTCTGTAAAATCTCGTTTAGTTAATTCAGCCGCGGTTTTTATGGGGCGAATTGATCTGGTTTTTAGTCTTTTTAATCTTATTTTTGACGGAGCGGTTATGGCTATAGCGAGAAAGTTTTCTCCGTATTTTTTCTTAAATATTTTATATTCGCCCCAGCTATAAAGGCTTTCGATTAAGATAATTTTAGCAGTTTTTAGTAATTTAGCAACCCCGGGTAATGCTAATTTAGCATAAGCATCCATACCTAGTTCTCGTCTTATTTTTTCCCTAATAATTCTTTCGTTAGTATAATTTAAAGTTAAGCCTTCTTTTTTTAATCTATCAAAAGTAGCTTGACCTAAATAAACTTTAGGCCAACCATATTTTTGTTGCAAATAATTAACCGCGGCTGATTTGCCCGATCCGGCCATTCCGATAATAGCAATAACTTTTTTATTTTTCATAGTTATTTAGTTATTTCTACAAAACTATATTTATAGCCGCTCGATTCTTTGTTTTCTTGTTTTATAATGTTTTTAAATTCAGGATATTCAGGGAAAAAAGTATCGGCTTGAGTTGGCTCATCTTCAACGATAGTTAAATATAATTTATCTGCGTAAGGCAAGGCCTGTTTATAAATCATACCACCACCGATAAAAAATATTTCGCCTTTATTTTGCGTTTTAGCCAGTTCAATTGATTCTTCGATAGAGTTGGCGACTAGGCAATTTTCAGCTTTAAAGTCTTTATCTAAGGTTAAAATAATATTAACGCGATTAGGCAGCGGTCTATTATTCATGGAGCGAAAAGTTTTTTCTCCCATAATAACAACATGACCGGTAGTAATTTCCTTAAAATGTTTCATATCTTCTGGAATATCATAAAGCAATTGATTTTGAAAACCAATGGCGCGATTTTTAGCAATAATACAAATAATTGAAATCATATTAAAACCCCCCGATGTTAGCGATCTCGGCTTTAATGGCCGGGTGCGGATCATAACCTTCTATGGTTATGTCTTCATATTTAAAATCGTCTATATTTTTTATATCCGGATTTAATTTTATAGTCGGGAAAGGCTTGGGTTCTCGCGATAGTTGTAATTTAGCTTGTTCAAAATGATTTGAATAAAGATGCACGTCGCCAAAAGTATGGACAAATTCGCCAGGCTTTAAGCCGGTAACTTGCGCCACCATTAAAAGCAGCAGGGCATAGCTAGTAATATTAAATGGTACGCCCAAAAATGAATCAGCGCTTCTTTGGTATAAACCTAAATTCAGAACGCCATCGCCGGTAGCTTGAAATTGAAAAGTAGTATGGCAAAATGGCGGCACTTCATTAGCGTTACCTTTAGAGGCCATGGCGTAAATAAAATCAGGGTTCCAAGCGGAAACCACATAAGATTTTCTAAATGGTTTATCTTTTAAACCTTGGATGCACCAACCTAATTGGTCTATCTCGCGTCCGTCTGATGCTGGCCAGCGGCGCCACATGCGTCCGTAAATAGTAATTAAGTCGCCCCAAGTTTTAACAAATTCATTATCGGCCGGCAATTCTTTTATTTTTTTTATAAAATCAGCTTGCGTTAAATCTTCGGCCGGCGCATTAGCTAAACAATATTTATGGTACCTTTTCCAGGCCCATTCATTCCAGATATGAACATCGCGATCGGCTAAATATTTAATATTTGAACTGCCGGATAGAAACCAAATTAATTCTTCAATAATGCCTCGAGTAAAAACTTTTTTGGTGGTTAATACCGGGAAGCCTTTAGATAAATCAAAGCGGATTTGACGGCCGAAAACCGACCTTATATAAGGCGGCTCTTCGCCTTTGTCCGCATATTGCTGCAGCACTTCGGGGGTAAAGAATAATTTTTTATCCGAGCCATTATCTAAAATATCTTGAAGCAGATTTAGATATTGATATTCAGGATGATTTTGGTTTGACATATTCTTTTATTATAGTTAAGATGTTATTAATAAAAAAGCACTTTTTAATTTTGAAAATACATTTTACGGAGGTGAACAGTTTGGAAAAAAAGCAGATATCGGTTGTTCTGGTAAGACCCCATGTCATAATTGAACATGGAAATGATGCAATACCCGACATCGCATCGTATTATTCAGCAGATCCTGGTTTAAGAATTATAAAACAATTACGTTTTACTTTTACCAGGAAAAAGGCAGAAGAATTTTACGCCGAGCATAAAGGCAAATTCTTCTTTGAAAATTTGATGGATACGTCAACGGAAGGTGAATCAGTAGCTTTTCTCATAGAAGGATTCAATGCCGTGGAAAAAGTTCGAAGAATTACCGGCCCGACTGATTCGCGTAAAAATTTAGACGAAACAACTGTTCGGGGTAAATATGGGATTAAGGTTGCTCCGGAGGAAACAGACCCTGGCTCCAAAAATGGCGCGCATGCTTCTGATTCAGCCGCAAGCGCAATGAGGGAGGAAAAAATAATCTGGGGATCAATCAAAGGTCTCTAATAACGATTTTGACGAGGATGCTAATAAGCATCCTCTTTTTTATATCCAACCTAATTCTTTGTACATCTCTTGGCTCGGCGGTGTAAGTTGTATTTTTTTAAGATCGTCTTTTTTAACCCATTGCAGTTCCGCAATATCATCGCCAGGTTTTCCGTTTCCACCGCTCAAATCTAAATCGCATAAATATTCTAAAAAAATATACTTAGTTGCTATGCCATATTTATTTTCTGTAATAGCTTCGCGCGGGGTTTCTCGGTATTTTGGACAAATATTTTTTGGATTACTTATTTTTATATTAGCTTCTTCTTTCATTTCGCGGCTCAACTCTTCAAAAAAATATTGATTATTATATCCATTGTTTAGTAATAACTGTTCCGCTTTTTCAATATCTTCTGCGCCGCCGCCTAAAGTATGCCAGACATCAGGGTAGGGAGGAACGCCCTTTGCTTTTTTACCAAGCAATATTTTATTACCGTTACGAATTATCCCACAGACTATAATACGCTTTTCTGTTTGCATAAAATTTATTTATACTTGCACTTCTTTCCCATCCGTAGCTACGCGGCCGCCTTGCCATTGGCCTCGGTATTCATTACCTTCACCTAAAACTTCATGAAAAGTAATATGCACAATGCGCGCGCCGAATGATATTTTAATATTACTTTTTCCTAAATTGTATAGGCCAAATGTTAACTCACCTGAATAACCCGGTTGGACTATGCCATTAAATAATCCTAGCCCAGAACGAAACATAGTAGTGCGCGGAAAAATTATGCCCGATAAAGTAACCGGCAGATTAACTTTTTCCATGGTTTTTACTAAATAATATTTTCCAGGTTCAAAGATAAAAAAGTTTTCCGTTTCGCCCTTTTCCGGTTGGTTTTTTGCGATTAAGTTTATTTTTGGCGTATCGCGTTCTTCAACGCCCAAAAAGCCATCGCCAGAAAGTTCATAAATTTCTCCTAAGCGCAAATCAAAGCCTGCGCCTTCTGGGTTGTTCATTTCCCGATCGCAAAGATTTTCGACTAGCTTAATTTCTTTTACTAATTCGTGAAGTTTTTTTATGCCAATTATCATATTTTATTATTTTGCAATTATAAATTAATCGTGATTTTTAAAATCAACCTGGCAATAAACTGTACCGTCATATTTTCTAATTTTTATACCTCGGCGGTCGGCTAATTCTCGCGCTTCGTTTTCTTTCTCAGTTTCTTTACCGCCGGCTTTTATTCTTTCGTATTCTTCAAAATATATAATTTCTTTAATACCGGCGTTATTTAATGATTTCATGCAGTCGTAGCAGGGGAAGGTCGCAGAATAAAGCGTGGCGCCTCTTAAACGAGTTGTATCAACAGCATTGCCGATACCATTCATTTCGGCATGGGCGCCGCGGCAGCGTTTTAATTCTTTGGTTTGCGGGTCGCCGTCAACTTTAGCGCAACCAACATCAATGCAATGATAATCGCCTTCAGTCGGTCCATTATAGCCGATAGAAATGACGCGGTTATTTTTGTCGACATATACAGCTCCGGCTTCAACATAACGGCAAGCGGTACGTTTTGAAGCAAGAATCGCCATGTTCATAAACAATTCATCCCAGTTTAAACGGGAAGTTTTTGGTTCTTTTAGTTTTGCCATAAAATAAAATTGTTAATAAAAATCAGTCTATTGTATGTTTAAATTATTAATAGGTTATTATATTTTATCAAATCAAATAGAATAGGGCAAATAAAAAAATACCCCGTATTTACGGGGTATTTTTTGTCTTTTATATGTTAACTTTTTGTCGACTGTTCTTTGTTAATAAACTTTTTTATGTCTTCAACCGCGCTCATCATCTGGGCCGGGAAAATTATAGTAGAATTTTTTTCAATACTGATTTCAGCTAGAGTCTGTAAATTTCTTAATTGTAGAGCAATCGGATGTAAGGCCATAACGTCCGCGGCTTGACCTAATTTTTCTGAGGCTAAAAGTTCGCCTTCAGCTGCAATAATTTTTGAACGTTTTTCTCTTTCGGCTTCGGCTTGTTTCGCCATGGCGCGCTGCATATTTTCCGGCAATTCAATATCTTTTATTTCTACTAGAGAAACGACCACGCCCCAAGGTTCAGTATGACTATCTAAAACCGTGCCAATTTCTTTATTAATAGCGTCGCGCTCGGATAAGACTTCGTCTAGTTGAAAACGACCGACGATATTTCTAACCGTGGTTTGCGCGATTTGATCAATCGCCTGTCTAACATTTTCAATAGCGACAATGCTTTTAATCGCATCTACGACTTTAAAATAGGCCACGGCCGAGATATCTACCGAGACGTTGTCTTTGGTAATAATTTTTTGCGGTGGAATTGGCATAGTCATAGTTCTAAAATCAACTTTGCGCATCCATTGAAAATAGGGGACAATCCAATTTAAACCAGGTTCTTTTACAGAAATGATTTTACCCAAGAAAAATACTACGCCCTTTTCATATTGCTGAACCACTTTAAAGCCAGGTAAAATAATGAAAACGAAGACGAAGAGCAAAACGTAATAGAGTGTGAGCATAATTTTAAGTTAAGAATTAATAGAGTAAATTTAGCAGAAAATAATGGAAAAAGCAATAAATAAAAAACACTCCGCAAATCGCGGAGTGTTTTATTATGTAAGATTTTTACAAGGCTATTTTTAGACCAGGACCCATGGTTGAACTTACGTAAACCTTTTTAATGTAAATGCCTTTTGAAGTCGCCGGTTTAGCTTTTCTGATTGCTTCAAGTAACGCTTCAAAATTTTGCACTAATTTATTAGTTTCAAAAGAGGCTTTACCAATCGCTACATGCACATTACCAGTATCATCATTCTTCAAGCTTACTTTTCCCTTTTTTAATTCCGCGACAGCTTTAGCCGGATTAGGAGTAACGGTTTCATTTTTAGGGGAAGGCATAAGTCCGCGTGTTCCTAAAATTTTAGCGATTGAAGCTAAATTTTTCATCATGGCTGGTTCGGCTACGGCTACTTGAAAATCGGTTTTTTCAGTTTTTTTAATTTCATTTATTAAATCTTCGCCGCCCACATAATCAGCGCCGGCCTTGCGAGTTTCCGCTTCTTTATCAGGAGTGACGAAAGCCGCCACTTTAACGGTTTTGCCTGTACCATTTGGTAAGGAAACGGCTAGTCTTACTTGCTGTTCACCTTTTTTAGTATCAATACCTAGGCGAAAATGGACTTCGATCGAAGCGTCAAATTTTGTTTTAGATAATTTTTTTGTCAATTCAACAGCTTCCGTAATTGAATAAGCTTTATTAGCGTCGTATTCAACCGTTGGATTTTTCTGTTTTTTTTCTTTAGCCATAAGTTTCGTGGTGCGAGCGCCTTGATATAAATCAAAGCTCCCACAAATTATTTAATTATTTAATTTCTACTCCCATTTGTCTAGCGGTGCCAGCAATAATTTTCATTGCCGCTTCAACGTCGTTAGCGTTAAGATCAGGCATTTTAATTTCGGCGATTTCTTTAAGTTGAGCTTTAGTGATTGAGCCAACTTTTTCTGACAAAGGTTTGCCCGAACCCTTTGGGATTTTAGCGAATTTTTTAATTAATTCAGAAGCCGGAGGGGTTTTTAAAATAAAAGTATAACTTCTATCTTCGAAAACCGTAATTTCAACCGGTGTAATATCTCCCATTTTATCTTTTGTTCTATCATTAAAATCTTTACAAAATTGCGCAATATTCAAACCGTGTTGACCTAAGGCTGGGCCTACTGGAGGCGCAGGATTGGCTTGACCGGCTGGAATCTGCAATTTAATTTTAGTCAATATTTTTTTAGCCATATTATGTTAGTTAAAAGTTATAAAGTTTTTAAAGTTGAAAGTTATATGAAAGAGAAGCTTTTATAAAGTAAATTTTACTTTATAACTTTATAACTTTCTACTTTTAACTTATTGTTATATTTTTTTAATTTGTAAAAAATCTAATTCAACCGGAGTTTCTCTGCCGAACATTGAAACCACAACTTTAATTTTTCCTTTAGCCTCATCAATATCGGCTACTTTACCTTCTAAATTTTTAAATGGTCCGTCAATAATGCGTACCGGCGAATTAACTGAAACATCAATTTTGAATTTAGGTTCTTCAACGCCCATACGTTTTTGCAGATCTTTTATTTCATGTTCCGAGATCGGAGTCGGAATAGTGCCCGTGCCGATAAAGCCGGTAACGTTCGGCGTATTTCTAACTACATACCAAGAATCATCATTAACAATCATTTCCACTAAAACATAGCCAGGAAATATTTTTTCTTCAACAATTTTTCTTTTACCGTTTTTAATTTTAATCTTTTTTTCCGTAGGAATTAAAATATTATAAATTTTGTCCTCCATGTCCATGGATTCAATTCTTTGTTTTAAATTTTGCGATACATTTTCTTCGTAGCCAGAATAGGTATGCAGAACATACCAGCGGCGGCCTTGATTTAATGTTTGTTTAGCCATATGAGGATAATTATTTATTGATAATTAAATATTCTAAACCTTTAGTAAAAATTAGGTCTAAGAGTCCTAAAAATAAAGCTACGCCTAAACTGATAAAAATTACCAGTAAAGTGTAATTATAAGTTTCTTTTTTAGTCGGCCAAGTAACTTTTTTCATTTCCTCAATTGAGGCCTTAATGTAATTAATGATTTTTCCCATATTTATTAAAAGTTTTAAAAAACAGCCCTGGCGGGCGGTATTTATTAATATTTATATATTACACAATGCCATAATGACTGTCAAGCGCTTGGTAGAATTAAGTATAATATGGTATAATATAAATAATTTTAAAATTATGAACTCAAACAGTTTTATTTTTTATAGTATCCAAATAATAGCCGAACTTATTCGAGATGTTTTATATTTCCCAATTTGGTGGTATGGCCGAGGATTAATTAATTTAATTGTCGGCGTAATTCATTTTTTAAACGATAAGCAGAAAGCCCTAGCGCTTTTAGTTTGGATAAAAAATATTTTTCGCCCAATGTACGCGCAATACGATTTTGCCGGTATCTTAATTAGTTTTTTTATACGTTTAGTGCAGATTATTATTAGAAGTTTTATTATGCTGTTTTGGTTAATTCTTTCTCTAGTCGTTATTGCTTTTTGGATTTTGTTGCCGCCGTTTGTTATTTATGAAATTATTTTTCAATTTTTATAAACCATTATTTTCATGCCAGAAGAGTCTAGCAAAAAATTAAATATCCAATTCATAACTTGCCCGGCTTGTAGCGGCACAGGTAAAACTGCCGCTGGTTCAGTTTGCAGAAATTGTTCTGGCGCCGGAGTTATAGCGATTTACGAGGGTAGATTTTTTTATTGGAATTTGCTTTTTAGTATTCCGGCTATAAAATTAAGGCATTTAAAAAAAGGCTTAAATTTAGTTTTAAATTTTGCCGCTCTAATTATCGGGCTAACCGGGTTAGCGGCTTTAACGTACTGGGTTGTAGTAGTCAGTCAAAATACTCAGGCTTTAGCCGCATTTTCTTTTTGGCGCTCTAAAAGTCCGTTGATTTTAATTTTTTGGCTTAGTTTATTCGCTGATATGTTTGTAATTTATCGTTTAAGCGAAGAAGAGGCAGCCAAGCATAAAATAAAAAAAATCAAATATGATCAAGCAGATAAATATAACTCTCCGAATAATTGGTCAGAGTTTAATAAAATAAGAAGTAAATATAAGATAGAAGTTTCTAGCGGTTTTAGTCAGCAAGCGCTTAATACGATTGAGCAAGCTTTTAATTTAGCTAATTACGCTAAGCATGGCCGGGTTAGACCGATTCATTTATTTTTTAATTTGCTTAAAGATAGGGGAGCGGCCGCGATTTTTTCCCGTTTAAATATTGATTCGGCTAAATTAATTTCTAAATTAAAAAATCAATTATTAGCTCTAGAGGTAGTAAATGAACCGACGGAAATATCCTCGGAAATTAAAGAGATTTTTTTTGAAAGTTATATAAGCGCTCTAAACTCTGGGCAGAAAAAAGTAGAACCAATTCATTTTATTCTACCGATTTTGGCTAGGGATAAAAATTTAAGCGAGTTGCTCTATGATTTAGAAATTGACCATGACAAAATAAATAACGTAATTCAATGGTTTATTATTAGCGAGCGTTTGATGGAAAATTATAAATTATACCGCAAGGCCTCGCGTTTTAAACCTGGTAATGCCATGGATCGAGCTTATACGGCCGTGGCTACGCCGATTTTAAATCATTTCGCCTATGATTTAACTTTGGCAGCTAAATGGGGGCGCTTAGAATTATGCGTTGGACGCGAAGCTGAAATTAAAAATATTTTTCAGATTTTAGAAAGCGGTAAGAACGGAGTATTGCTTTGCGGCAATCTAGGCGTTGGTAAAAATATTATAATTGGGCAAATCGCTAGGGCGATGGTAGAGGAAGACGTGCCGGCTATGCTAAAAGATAAACGTCTTTTAGAATTAGATATTTCGCGCCTTTTAAGCGGAACCTCGGCGGCTAAAGCCGAAGAAAGGCTGTTAGTTATAATTGATGAAGTAGCTCGCGCTGGTAATATTATTTTATATATTAATAATATTGAAACTTTAATGGGTATCACTTCCGGCGGCGAAGAAAGTTTAGAATTGTCAGATGTGTTAGTTAGCGCTATCGAACGTCATAATATTATTTGTTTAGCTAACGTAACTCAGGAAAATTATGCGAAATATATTGAAAATAAACCATTAGGGGGTATTATGGATAAAGTGGAAGTAGAAGAACCGGATAATAATTTAGCCATCCAAATGATTGAAAGTAAAATTGGTTTTTACGAAGCTAAATTTCAAGTTTATTTTACTTACGCCAGCATTGCTAAAGCCGTAGAGTTATCAGCTAAATATATTTATGATAAATCTTTGCCGGCTAAAGCGGTTGATATTTTAGAAGCCATCGCCGTTAAAGTCTCTAAAGATAAGGGTATTAATAGCATGGTTGACGTTGAGGATGTGGCGGAAATCGTTAGTCAAAAAACTAAAATTCCTTTAACGAAAATTACCGAAAAAGAAAGCGAGACTTTAATTAATCTTGAAGAAAAAATACATAACCGCATGATTGGCCAGGCTGAAGCCGTTGATATGGTAGCGGCGAGTTTAAGAAGAGCGCGAACCGAATTAAGAGAGCAGAAGCGTCCGATTGCCAGTTTCTTATTCTTGGGTCCGACCGGAGTCGGTAAAACCGAATTGGCGAAAACCGTGGCCGAAGTTTATTTTGGCAACGAAGATTATATGGTAAGGATTGATATGAGCGAATATCAGCGTCCAGAATCAGTTGAAAAAATGATTGGTTCGCCTGATGGCGTTTTAGGTTATTTAACCGAAGCCGTGCGTAAGGCGCCGTTCTCTTTGATACTTTTAGATGAATTAGAAAAAGCGCATCCAGATATATTAAATTTATTTTTGCAGGTGATGGATGACGGCCGTTTAACTGATGGTATGGGCAGAACAGTTAGTTTTACTAATTGTATTATTATAGCTACTTCAAATATCGGCGCGGTTTATATTCAAGATCAGATCCAGGCCGGCGCTTCGCTTGATTCAATTAAACAATCTTTAATTAATGATCAGCTTAATAAATATCTAAAGCCAGAATTAATAAATCGTTTTGACGGCGTAGTGGTATTTAAACCTTTAGGTTTAGAAGAAGTTGAAAGCATTACTAAATTAATGCTTGATAAAGTTAAACGTCTTTTAGAGATTAAAGGTGTTGGTTTAAAATATGACGAGCAGGGGATTAAAAAATTAGCTGCCTTAGGTTTTGATCCGAAATTCGGCGCTAGACCGTTAAGAAGATTAATTCAGGAAAAAATTGAAAATCAAATTGCCAATAAAGTTTTATCAGATGGTTTAAAAAGAAGGGATACGATTATTATAGATAGCGAGGCGAATATAAAAGTTGAAAAGGGGAGAGAGTTATAAAAAAAGACGACTGCTTATAAATCCGAAAGAATTTATAAGCGACGTCGTCTTGGTTGACAGTTTATTTTATTACTATTCGCTGTCATCTGAGAATGGTTTTCTGATAGTATGCTTATAATCGGCGCCCACCAGAGCCCTTTGACTATGAGATATATACAGATGTCGTATGCCAACATCAACCGCGATCATCTCATCCATTAGGGTTTTTTGATTTTCATGTACGACAGTAATTTTTCGTTTCTCTCCCAGTTTGATTAGTTCGGTTTTATATTTTTTGAAAATATCTACCGAGCAGAATATGGTAGAAAAAACGTGAAAATCTTTTACTACTGGCTTTCGTTTATAAATAAATCCGCCGATTTCCTTGTCCTCAAATAAGTAATCTAGAAAAATATGATTACTAAGCGACAGAAAATTGCCAAAAATTCCTGTATTAAGCCCGTTACTGCTAATCCTTTTTAACATTATTTCCCTCCTGATACGAAATTGTGATAAATTATAGTATATTTTTTTAAAAAAGTCAAATATATAAGTTAGAATAAATAAAAAAACGACTGCTTTAGATTACGCAGTCGTTGGGATTGTCGGTTAGAAAATTATTTCAATTGAATTTTCCCCGGTAAATCTTAAAAAAATATTTATAACATTTTGGTCTGTCGGCGGTTTTTTGCCCGACTTAGTCTTAAGAAAAATAATTATATCTAAGACATTTATACCTTGATTTTTTAACCATTTGCGAATTGTTTGTCGATGTACATTTTCTCTCGGAACCTGATACTTTTTAATGCCGAGATAGGCTTTTACTTTTTGACCTTTTAAATAATTTATTGCGTGTCTCTGCCTCGTGTCGTTTGCCTTACGTTCCATCGCGCCTCCTTAGCAATATATTTTTAAATATTTTTTTACCACCTATTTACATATGTGCAATAATAATCTATTATAGTTTATTATTAGAAAAAAGCAAATTTACATTGTTGATAACTTAATATGTCATATTATTCGCAAATTTTTGTAGTTACTTTATTTATATCCATAATCTTTGCTCGGTTGGTGATTTATTTGGCCACGCGGCTTAAAATTACGGATAAACCAGATAGCGATAGAAAAATTCATGAGCGCGAAGTGCCTTTACTTGGCGGCTTAGCTATTTTCGCGGCGTTTTTTATTATTTTGTATTTTACGCATGATAAACTTTTAACCGGTAATCTTGAACCCCGGCATTGGGTAGGTTTTTTTATCGGCGGTATTTTTTTAATGGTTGGTGGTTTTTTTGATGATAAATATAAATTAAAACCAGCGCAGCAAATAATCTGGCCTATTTTGGCAATCATAAGCGTTATCGCTGGCGGGGTGGAAATTGAAAAAATTACTAATCCGTTCGGCGGTTATTTTTATTTAGGTGCTTTATCGGCTATATTAATTTCTTTTTGGCTTTTAGGCATGATGTATACAACAAAATTACTCGATGGTTTAGATGGTTTAGTTACCGGCATGACCGCTATTGGCGCGGTAGTAATTTTTCTCTTTACTATGAGTGAAAAATATTATCAGCCGGATATAGGTTTAGCCGCCTTAATTTTAGCCGCTGCCTGTCTTGGTTTTTTATTTTTTAACTGGCATCCGGCAAAAATATTTTTAGGCGAAGGCGGGTCGCTTTTCTTAGGTTATGCTTTAGGGGTTTTGTCAATTATATCAGGCGGAAAAATTGCTATTGCTTTACTTGTTATGGGTATACCGATTTTAGATGTAGCTTGGATTATTATTAGACGTTTAGCCGAAGGTAAAAATCCGTTTAAATTTGCTGATAGGAAGCATTTGCATTTTCGCTTATTAAATATGGGTTTAGGCGTTAAAAGATCAGTTTTATTTTTTTACGCCGTTTCAATTATTTTTGGTTTAGCCGCCTTATTTTTGCAAAGTAAAGGCAAAGTACTTGCCTTAGGCGTGCTTTCAGTTATTATGATATTGGTTGTTATGTTTTTTGCTTATCTTGACAGGAAACAGAAAATAGTTTAAGATTTTAATATTCTGCCTGATTTTAGCAGGCTTTATCCCCCGAACGGGGATTTTATTTTTAACGAGAAATATTTTTATTCACCCCGTTAGATAAAGCTGATAACTTTATTTTTATTATATTTATATAGCGGGGCTATTATATCTAAACATATGGCAATTAAAAAAAATGAACTATCTAACGGGGTAAAAATAGCAGTTATTAAAACCGGTGGCAAACAATATAAGGTTGCTCAAGGACAAAATTTAAGAATTGAAAAAATTAACGGTGAAGCCGGTCAGGCTTTGAAATTTCAGACTTTACTTGTTGCCGAAGGAGAAAATATTAAAATAGGCGCACCTGGTTTAGGCGATATAGTGGAAGGTAAAATTTTAGAGCAGGGTAAGGCTAAAAAAGTCAGCGTAGTAAAGTTTAAAAATAAAACCAGATATAAAAAGAATGTCGGTCATAGACAGCCTTTCACTAAAATAGAAATTACAAAGATTGTTTAAAAATAATTTTTTTAAATAAAAATACCCGCAGCTTTTAGCTCGGGTTTTTTGTTTGGATTTTTCTGTTATTCCGGCTTTATTTTTTTCCGGATAATTCTTTTTCAAGCTCTTTGCATTGTTCATGAACTTTTTTGACTCTTTCTGAGTGAAAAATATTCAGAAGCATCATCCATGCAAAACGTTTTAGAGTATTGCCGTTGTTAATTCTTCGGTAATACTTTAAACATAATAATTGATCTTCTGATAATTCAGCTACGACAGATTTGTCTCCCGTTGTCCCGTAAACTGTAAAGTTTTCGATAATTTTTGCGTTTTGAAGTGTCGGGGCAAGATTACCCCGGTAGTATGGCAATAGGCCATGGTGTCTATGCACATACTCCACTATTTCAAAAAGAGCTGTTTTTGAAATCTGGGATAAAGTTTTATGCGCCATTCTCTGCTCCTTGTTTTTTTGTTTTATTAGTTTATATTTATGTTTGTTTTTATTTAATTTATTTCGTTTCTATATTTTAAAGCATTACTTAAAGTAATTTCATCCGCATATTCAAGGTCGGCTCCCATAGGTAAACCTTTGGCTAGGCGGGTTACTTTTACCCCCACACCAAATTTGGTGTGTGGGTTTATCTTACACGGTTTTAACAATTTTGCAAGGTACATAGCCGTGGTCTCGCCTTCAAGATTAGGGTTAAAAGCCAAAATAATTTCTTTGATGTTTTCTTGTTTTAAACGATTTAGAAAGGCTTTAATGTTTAGTTGGTCTGGTTTTATACCTTCAATAGTATTTATAACTCCGCCTAAAATATAATAAACGCCATTATATTGTTTAGTGGATTCAATGACTAGCATGTCGCGTGTATCTGCTACTAAGCAAATAACCGAATGATTTCTTTTTTGGTCAGAGCAAATTCGGCAAGGATTTGATTCGGCAATAGCTAAACAAGTTTTACAAACAGTAGTTTTTTCTTTTACTTCGGCGATGGCTTGAGCGAATTGTTGTAGCCATTCCGGATGCTGTTTTAATAAATAAAAAACATAACGCTCGGCCGTTTTAGGACCGACCGTCGGTAATTTGCAAAAGTAATCTATTAAGTTTTGAATAGAAGCAGGATAACGCACAAAATTTTAATTAAATCCTTGAATCCCTCCCATATCTTGAACTTTTTTTGCCATGACTTTTTGCGCTCTTTTAATAGTTTCATTTACTGTCTCGATTAAAGTATTTTCTAGCCTGTCTTTAGCCATATCAGCGTTGATGTCGAGTTTAGTAATTTCCATATTACCATTCATAATAATTTTTACGCCATTTTTTTCATACTCAACTGATTCTTGAGCTAAAGCATTTTGTAAAGTTTTGGCTTGATTTCTTAGATCTTTAAACTGTTTTAGTTTATTAAACATAGTATATCTAATGATTAATTATTAATATTCAATCGGTTCTTCTAAACCGGTTTTTTCCATATTTTTAAAGCTAACAGTATCTTCGTCAAAGAATAAATTGACTTTACCGGTTGGGCCGTTTCTGTGTTTAGCAATATAGACCTCGGCTGTATGTTTTTCACTTTCTGACAACTCTTCATAATTATAACCTCGGTCAGCGGCTTTACGGTAAATAAACATAACTACGTCCGCGTCCTGTTCAATTGAACCAGATTCTCTTAAATGAGATAATCTCGGTATGGCCGGCCTAGACATTTCCGCAGAGCGTGATAATTGAGATAAGGCTAATACCGGGATATTCAATTCACGAGCGATACCTTTAAGGCCGCGGGTAATTTCAGAAACTTCTTGCACGCGGTTGTCGCCATGGCTGCTACGACCTTCCATTAATTGCAGATAGTCGATAATTAATAAACCTAAGCCTTTTTCAACTTGAAGGCGGCGCGCTTTAGTTCTTATTTCCATAATATTTGAGCTGGCTGAATCATCAATATAAATTGGCGCTTCGGATAATCTTCCCATAGCTTCACCAATGCGAGAGAAGTCATTATCTTCTTCTTTGTCTGATAATTTTCCCGTGCGCATACGCCACAAGCTTACGTTTGCCTGGGCGCAAAGCATGCGGTCGACTAATTGCTCTTTACTCATTTCTAAAGAAAATATGCCAATCGGAACTTTACTGATAATAGCCGATTGTCGGGCGATATCAAGCGCTAGAGAAGTTTTTCCCACGCTCGGCCTAGCGGCTAAAATTACTAAGTCTGATTTTTGTAAACCAGCCAGTAAATTATCGAGATCATGAAAGCCGGTAGGTAAGCCGCGTAATTTTCCGCTCTGTTTATGAAGTTCGTCAATTCTATCAAAAGCTTCGGTTAATAAATTATCAATCGGTTGGAAGACATTTTTTAAATATTTTTGTGAGACGCCGAATAGTTTTTGTTCGGCTTCGTCCAACAATTTTTCAATTTCTTCATCTTCTCGATAACCGAGTTCAGTTATATCGGCCGAAGCAGATAAAAGGCGTCGTAGAGTTGCTTTGCGCTGAATGATATTAGAATAATGGACGATGTGCGCTGAAGTGGCTACAGTATTGCCAAGTTCTGATATATAAGTTCGTCCGCCAACGGCTTCTAATTTATTTTTTTCTTCAAGTTTTGAAGTTAAGGTTAAAATATCAATCGGTTCATGCCGAGAATATAATTCCCGCATAGTTTCATAAATAAGGCCATGGCTGTCTTTGTAAAAATCTTCTGGTCGGAGCGTATCAGCGATTTTAAAAATTGCGTCTTTATCAATCATTAAGCAGCCTAAAAGAGAGGCTTCAGCCTCTATGTTTTGCGGTGGTAGTTTTGATATCAAATCTTTTTTATCTGACATGTTCTTATAATACCTTTTGAAATCAGTTTAAGCAAGAGCAAAATTCACACTTTTTTTCCACAGATTTTCACCAAATATTTGCATTTTTATAGAGGATGTGTTATTTTATTATTAACATATCCGTTGAAGCGGGTTTTTTATTTACGTGATGTTACCGCTCAATTGATAATTATATTACGCGCTGTTAGCTCAGTTGGCAGAGCAGCTCCCTTTTAAGGAGAAGGTCACTGGTTCGAATCCAGTACGGCGCACATAAAAATTAACTCAGCCTTAGGCTGATTTAATTTTTATGTATGCTGTACGGTGGAGAATAAGTTGTGTCGGCGTGGGGCTTGCCCCTTCGAATCCAGTACGGTGCACCATTTTATTTCTCATAATGCCACCCTAGCTCAGCTGGTAGAGCAACGGTTTTGTAAACCGTAGGTCGTCGGTCCGAATCCGACGGGTGGCTCCAATTAATGAATATCCCTTGAATGGGATTTTTTAGTATGAAGACTAGCGCTTGTCATCCCGGGCTTGACCCGGGGTCCAGGTTAAGTCGGTTATAACTTTTTTCTAGATTGCGGGTCGCCAGCCTCGCCTAACGAGTCTAGGCGGGGTGCCCGCAATGACAAATAAAATAGTATGAAGACATATAAAATTTACACCTTAGGCTGTAAAGTTAATCAGTATGATTCAGGCTCGTTAGCCACAAGTTTAAAAACGGCCGGATTTACTATGGTTAATAAAAATGCAGGTATAGCAATAATTAATAGTTGCGCTGTTACTAAAACGGCCATAATAAAAAGTGGACGCATGGTTAAGCTGGCAAAAAAAGAAAATCCTAAAGCTAAAATTATTTTAACTGGTTGCTGGCCTAAAGCTTATAAGACAAAAGACGCTGATGTTGATTATGTTATGAACAGAGATAAGATATATAGTTTGGTTAAAAAGATTACTAATTGCAAATTGCTAGTGGCGAATAAAATTAAAGAAGTAAAACAAGAAAATCGTTCTCGTTATTTTATTAAAATTCAAGATGGTTGCGAGCAATATTGCAGTTATTGTATAGTGCCATACACGCGAGGCAAATTAAAAAGCAGGGGAGAAAAAGAAATTATTTGCGAGATTAAAAGAGCGGTTAAGACTGGGTATGAAGAAATTGTTTTATCCGGCATACACTTAGGGCTTTACGGTAAAGAAAGACAACTGTCATTGCGAGCGACTAAAAGGAGCGAAGCAATCTCACGGACAAATTTCAAAGTAAATAGTAAGTTAGATTGCCACGTCGCTGACGCTCCTCGCAATGACAATCTGGTCAGTTTGTTAAAAAAAATAATTAAAATTAATGATTTAGGAAGAGTGCGTTTAAGTTCAATCGAAGTTACCGAAGTATCAGATGATTTGATAAAGCTAATAGCGAATTCAAAAAAAATTTGCCAGCATCTTTACATTCCTTTGCAATCAGGTTCTGATAAAATTTTAAAATTAATGAATCGGCCATATAGCAAAAAATATTTTTTAGATAAAGTAAAAAAAATTAGGCGAGCCATGCCAGACGTCGCCATTACTACGGACGTAATCGTCGGCTTCCCCGGAGAAACGGAAAAAGATTTTATAGAGACGAAAAAATTTATTAGAGAAATAAAATTTAGCCGTTTACATATATTTCCTTTTTCGGCTCACGCTAAACTGCCTGCCGCTAAATTTCCTAATCAAGTAGAAGAGAAAATTAAAGCTAAACGCGCTAAAATTTTAAGAGAGTTCGGCGTTAAATTAATGAGAGATTATAAAAGAAAATTCAAGGGTAAAAAATTGGAAATTGTTATAGAGCAAATTAAACAGGATAAACTAATCGGCAAGACCGAATATTATTTTGATATTGAGGTTGATAAACGTCAGATTTTTGGTTCAAAAATAGATGGAAATAATAAATTAATAGGTAAAATTGTAAAAGTAAAGAATAATTAATTAAGTTTTAAGTAATATATTGAAAAAACGGGCATAATCCCGTTTTTTTGTTTTTTTCGCTAAAATGTGGTATAAAATAGGCCACCTCTTGACAAAAATCTTAAGAGATGTTAAGATACTGGGTTAAGTTAATTTATTAAATATTTAAAAACCATATGGAATTTAAAGATTATTTATCGCTAATAAATAAGAAAAAAGGCACTATTATATCCTTTGTTTTAATTTTTATTTTTTTAGCCTCTATTTTAACCGTTGCTCAACCATTTAAATATGGTTCAAGGGCGCAAGTTTTAATCATTCAAGACTCAGTTAGCTTGGATGCTTATACGGCCGCAAAATCAACTGAATATTTAAGTAACATTTTAGCCAAGGTTATTTCTTCTAATTCATTTTTTGAAAATGTTTTAAATTCTGGCTACGCGGTTAATAAAAGTTACTTCGGCCAAACAGTAAAAGATCAAATGAAAATTTGGGATAAAACTGTTAGCGCTAAATCTAATAGCGACTCAGGTATTATCTCTATAAATATTTATCATAAAGATCGTTCGCAAACTGATTTGATAGCTCGCGCCGTAGTTTATACATTGCAAACTAAACATGGCCTTTATCATGGTGGCGCTGATAACGTTTCAATTAAAGTTATTGATGATCCAATCACTAGTAAGTATCCGGTCAAGCCTAATTTAATTTTGAATTTTGGTTTAGCTTTAGTTTTGGGATTAATTTTTTCTGGTGTTTATATTTATTTATTTCCGGAAAAAAAATATAGTGTTAGATTAATGCCTAAATTTTCCGATAGCAAAAATAAAACGGAAGATAATTTTTATAAAGAACCGGAGTTTGCTCCGACCGTTTTAGAAAGCGTGGCGGAACCGACGGAAACATTGCCGGAAGCAGAATATAATTTTAGTGAAAATTTAGATAATACTGATAGTAATAATTTTAACGGTTACGACGATTTAGATAATCAAGAAGAAATCGCTAAACAGGGAAGTATGAAAAATATATTTGGAAAGCCATATTCGGATGATTTATAAAAATTATCCGAGAATGGAGGTCTAAATTTATGCCACTCGGCGATTGTCGACGATTGCGATTCATTGTGAATCAAGATTGATAAATTATAGATTAGGACTTTGACAATTAGTTAAACAAAAAAAATGGGCAGTTGCCCAAAAATCGTCCAGTTGGACGGAAAGTGAGTAGTAAGATGAAAAAGGTATTTGTTGCAATAATGGTTATTATAATGTTGTTTGTTGGTTCGCTGGCGTTTGCCGGTGAGAAAGTTGTTTATACCGTAAAAGCCGGCGATACACTTGGCGAATTGATGTTTACCTGGAAAGTTCAGGGAATAAACATCAAGGAGATACACCAGTGGAACCAAAATTTGGGTACGCAGGTGGATGTTGGTCAGCAAATTATTTATTATTTGCCTGATCGGCCGGTCTCTCAAAAGCTCAGTGCCGAAGAAGTAAAAGAAATCGTTGATGAAACGATCGCGGCGCAGAAGAGTAAAGGAGAAGAGAAAGAAAGTAATTTTACTTTGATGCTCGCTGTTGGTTTCGGATTATTTTGCATGGTTGCGTTAGTAGCTTTTGCTCTTTATATGAAAAGCAAAAAGCAACCGGTGGTCGAAGGGCAACCTAAGACCGTTGTTACAGCCAAACAGGATAGAAAGTTTTTTGCTCCCGTTGAGGAAGATGGCGTTTATGAAGCAGAAATTGAATATAACGCCGAACTTAACAGATATTACATTCCTTTCTGTCATATTAATGGCGGCGAGAGAATGTGGGAAAAAAACGAGGGTGATGCACGTCGCACAGTAAAAAAGTGTTGGCGTCAGAGCCAGAAGTATGGCGATCAAATTAATAAGTTGATGGCTGAAAAAGATAAGAAGAAAAAGAAAATTAGAGAGATTAAAAAAGCCTAAGGAGGATGGACAATGAAAAGAAATATTTTTATGACCATCCTGCTGATGGTCGCGTTGATTGTTGTATATGGTTGTTTCCCAAAACCGATGATGAATAGGGCAGATATGCACGCAGTGCCAAATCTCAATGAGACAAAAGCCGAAAAATTCGTATGGATTACGGTAATTCAAAATCCATTAGAGTTGATGTCTACCGGTATTCAGCAAAGCATAGTCTGGCCGTCTTATGTTCAAGACAAGAACGGCAAGACGTACCAATTGCGGGCGGTTAATCCTTCGCACAAATCAAACAGATTGCGGATGGATATATTCGAACCGTCCGGCGCTTTACGCAAAGAAGATGTAAAATATGTTGTGGTATTCGACCGTTTAGGCCGGGTAGCTTACAACGCCAGCGGCAATGGTATGCCTATAGATAGTTGGCAAGATTTTAAGCCGGAAAGTTTTGGAGATTTTTTTGAAGTCAATCCCAATTTAGTGAAGGAAGTAAACGAAAATTCGGAGATAGTAAGAACTTACAACGATTCCGAGTTTATTAAATTCCGGGAAACTTCCGAGAAATTCGAAAAAAAGTACGGCGTCGAGTTTGCCGCTAACAATTACAACATTAGTAAAGAAAGGCTCGAACAGATTTGCAGGGAAGATTCAACTGCAAGAGCGTTTCTAGATTTTCTTAATAAAGGTTGGTATCTTTATGCGACTATACCATTTATTGGTGCAAGTCAAACCTTTATTGTCGCCGGGATAGTGAAAGTCGTGCAACTCCCGAAGATTTTCGAGGATAAAATTGATCGGCCAGGCTATAGAACATATATGCCTGATGCGGCTAATGTGGCGGAGATAGTCCAAATCGGACTTGAGATTTTCGCCAATCAACAAGCTGCTCTTAATGAGAAAGCTGTTGTAGCGCCGCAATCCGAACATCCTTTAACTCAGAAGATGAAGTTATCGATCCAGGGAACGCCCTGTAAAGATGCCAACACATACGAGCAGTATAATAGTTGTGTGTTGGAATATAATAGCAGAATAAAGAAATAAGTCTCGCCATGCGGGATTAATTGTTTGTTGCGTCGAGCTAATGCAAATAATAAGTATCAAAGAAATTATGATTTATCTTGGGAAGGCGCCTCCAGTTGGAGGACCTTGAAAAAGTTCTCCAGTTGGAGATTTGCTGATGGCAGTTGGCCATTCAGACAATTTCAGCGCCCAAAAAAGATAAAGAATAAAATCTAAGATACTAGTTATTTAAAAAGGCAAGTCGCCCAAACACAAAAAACAAAAATAAAAAGGAGAAAGAAGATGAAAAAGACATTTTTTGCAGTAGCTATAGTTTCCTTTTTAATGATGTTTTGCGTGACCGGGCTTGCCCAGGCGCGCGAACACATTGTTAAGAAGGGAGAATGTCTCTCCTCGATCGCCAAGCAGTATAATGTTAAATGGGTAACCATTTACCAGGCGAACAAGGAGATTAAAAATTTCAATTTAATCTATGTAGGTCAAAAACTCCAGATTCCCCAAGCAAAAGCATCTAAAAAATGTTTTGTTTGGAAGAAAGGTGGAGTTAACCCCTTCGGCGACAGAAATGTTGTTAAGGCGATTAGCCTCTTCAATATTTCAGAAGAGGTTAAAGCAGCATTCATTACTGCAGCCGAAAAGGGTGAATTTGAAGCCTACCAGATGACGGAAGGTCAGGAATTAGAACAACAGATTTTTGGCAACTACAAGGTTGTCGACAATGTTGTTGTGAAATTACCCGAAGATCAGCTTGAAGCAAAGCTTTTTGCCAAAGTTGATTTAGGCGATGAAGTTTATTTCCTGATTAGACCAGCAGTTTGTGGTAATTGGGCATGGTGGAAAGAAGCCAAGTCTCCGGAACCAGAAATGGTTCCTGAACCTGTGCCTGCACCGCCCGAACCGGAAATAATTCCCGAGCCTGTGCCTGCACCGCCCGAAGAGCCTATGGCTCTGCTGATTCCTCCGGAAGAAACTCCGGTTGAAGAGTCCAAGGAAGAGCCGTGCTCCGAATACAACGGGTATTGCAAAACCGACCTGATTATGGGAGCCGGGAATTACAAGAATTCCCATCCCGATCAGGATGCCGCTGGCTATTACTACTGGCTCAAAGCCAGGGAGCGGTGTTTCATCGGTAAAATTGGCAACACCGATTATTATGGAGGAGTTGCATTGTTCTTAGCCGGTGGTGAAGGCCACGATCGTAATTACGATTATGAATGGAAAGAAGGGGCTATCGGTCCTTCTTTGAAGTTCATAAACCCGCAGAAACATTACGACGGTGACATCGACGCGATGTTCGGTAAACTTTACAATCAAGGCGGGTTTGGTGACACTAGAGTAGAACAAGGTGGTTCAGGCATATATCGCAGCAAACAGGAAGATACTATAGGTATTATTTCTGCTCATCTCAATTATTATCCGAGAAGAGTTGAAGGTAAAAATTTTCTTCCTGAGACAGAGCTGAACGCTGAGTATCGTCATGTTTTTAACGCCGAGCATAAACATCGGTGGGAAGACGGAGCTTTACCTCCTGACCCAAGCGATAACAAGGTTTATGAGCTCACCGTCGATCAAGCCATTTATGATTTTCATTTTGGCAATTGGCGGATAACCCCGGCAGTTAAGCTGGGCGTTGGAAAAGAGTTTGGTTTATCTCAGCGCGATTTAGCGAGCGACGGATTAATTAATTTCGGCGAGATTATGGCGAACATCAAGGTCGCTTATAAAAACGTGAAATTTTTTAATGTCGGCACTGGTTACAAAGAAATTTTCGGTGGCGACGGCGATCAACAACATCCGATTTATATCACGTTGGATTTAAGTCAGTATGTTGACGATCTTTGGAATTGGCTTACAACTAAAAAGGTAGAGCCGATAGAAATAAAAAATAAACCATAAAACAAAAACAGATAAAAAAGGAGATTGTCATGAAAAAAGTATTATGTATTTTTGCGTTAGTCGTTTTGTTGAGCGCGACAGCTTTCGCCGGCATTACTTTGCCCGCGAATAAATCAGTCGCTAAGGCAGGCGGTGGTTTTACATCCGACCTGAAAATCGGTCCCGAAGGAACTGCTAATAAGATGTCAATTGCGGTCCCGATCTCCATGTTACAGAGAGGTAAAGGAGCGCCCGCGATTCAGCTATACATGAGCATTCGCAAAGCAGGCCCTGAAGGTTGGACGCCGGTGTCAATTGATGGCCAGTATGCTGTAGACACCAAGGAAGATCGCGGTTTTGCAATCGCAGAATTGAATTTGGAAAAGGGAACTTATTGGATCAGGATTTGGGGCAAGTTCGGAGATAAGTGGTTGCTCCTAAACCAGGCGAGTATTTATTATCGCCTTGACGCCAGGAAAAATGGCGCATATGAGATCATTGCAAGTACGGAAACCGGCGATTCAATGTCGGTTCCGACAGATTTACCCGCCTGGAATTAATCCTGGCGGATAAATTTAACCCCCGGTTTCTTTTAAAGAAACCGGGGTATTTTTTTATTTAAAGTTAAAATTTCACTAGTTTTTGATAAGTAATCTTATTAAAATTAAGAATTTTTATAAGATGCAGTATTTGTGAGATTGCTTCGCTCTCTCTGGTCGCTCGCAATGGCAGGAATAGCAAATACGGCGCCGATTAAAGCCCAAAACGACCACATTAAAGCCGTGTTTCTTATTATATTATCAGCCACGCTCATAGAATAAAAAGCGATTGATAAGCCGATAACTGAAAGAATTAAAATTTTAAATTGTTTATGATTGGCAGAAAAATATTTTTTTATTAATTTTATAAACAAGCCGATTATGAGAGCTAAGTAAGCCAGCAAACCGACGAAGCCATTCTCAATGGCAATTTTTAAATAATCATTATGAGGATCGCTTGAACCGAATTCTTCACCGCGCTTATCCATAATTAATTTATTAGCTACACCAGCGCCATAACCCAGTAAGGGCTGGCTTTTAACATATTCTTTAGCGTCGTTCCAAAGATTAATGCGCCATTGAATTGAGCTATCTGAACGCCCGGCCATTAAATCATTAACGCGGTAATTTAATGGTTCAATAAATAAATAAGCTAGAGCCAAACAAATTATAGCGGCAATAAACATAGCGCGATAGCGGAAGATGCCAATTACTAATAAAACAATTAAGAATGATAGCCAGGCGCCGCGGGTAAAAGTAAGAGCCAACATTATTATAAAGAAAATTGCTGATAAAAAATATAGAATATTATTTATTTGTTTTCTGTTGCCGCTTAAAAAAAGATAAAGCGACAAAGCTATCGGCATAAGGATATAATAGGCGAATAAATTAGGGTGGGCGAAGGTGCCGTAAATTCTATTGTAAATGCCTTCAAAGGGGATTGATAAACCGCTGTCAGTATAAAATTGCCATAAGGCGAAAAGCGATGGAATAATCGCAGAAATAATTATGGCTTTAATTAAATTTTTTAAATCTTTTTCCGAGTTAATTAAAAGATAAGCTAACGCGTAGATTGCTAAGATACTTATTAAACGCAAACCCTCGGCTAAGCTTAAATAAGCGCTGTAAGAGAAAAAAATTGAGACTAAGGCGATGATTATAAAAATCAGCCAGTTGTATTTAAGCGGTAAAGTTTTAACTTTAGAGAAATTTTTTATTAAAATGATTATAGAAAATAAAATAGTAAGAATCGCGATAATTGAAGCAATATTTAAACTAAAATTATCAGTCGCGATAATAGCTTTATTAGCAAAAATATCTAAGCATGGTCTAGCGATTATTAAAAGAAATAATCCTTGAATTGGTTTTAAAAAAGCGACAACAAAAATACCAAATAAAATTATTAATAAAATTTTTGAAACAGCATCTAAATCAATTAGTAAGAAAAAAGAAGCCACGATAAGCCCGATGAATAGTAAAGCTATAACTTTTTTGTTATTTGACATTTTTTTATAATTATGTTAATATATAATATCTGGTGAACAAGCCTAATGTATTAAATTTATAATAATATTATGGAAAAATCAAGCTGTAAAGACTTAGTTATAGCTATTACTTTTTTATGCAATTCTAGATGTAGAATGTGCAATATTTGGCGTAAAAATATTGCCGGTAATTTAAAGCCAAGCGATTTTAATAAAATACCATCCGGTTTATCAAATATTAATATTACTGGTGGCGAACCGTTTTTAAGAAATGATTTAGAAGAAATTTTAGCCGTCTTACATAAAAACAATCCTCAGGCTAAAATAATTATTTCTAGTAATGGCTTTGCTACCGAATTAATTGTTAAACAGGTTGAAAAGATAAAAAAAATTATTCCTGATATCGGCATCGCGCTTTCTCTGGACGGCGCAGGAGAGAAACATGATGAAATTCGCGGCATTCCCGGCGGTTTTAATAAGGTTATGGTGACCGTTAATGGCCTAAAAAAAATTGGTTTAAAAAATATGCGCCTAGCTTTTACTTTGGGAGATTATAATATAGATCAGCTTAAAAAAGTTTATAATTTAAGTCGTGAGTTAAATATTGAAATGACTTTAGCCGCGGTTCATTCTGGAGAAAAATATTTTGACGCTGAAAATAAGATAGAAAAAAAATTAGAAATGGCTAAGGCGCTTGATTGGTTAATTGGGCGAGAGTTAAAAAGTTTTTCGCCAAAAAGATGGGTTAGAGCTTACTTTGCTTTTGGCTTAAAAGAATTTATCTTAAAAGGAAAAAGAATTTTACCTGATTATTCAGGCAAATATAATTTATTTATTGACCCGTTCGGCGATATTTATCCTTCTGATGTTTCTAGTTTAAAAATTGGTAATCTGGAAAATGGTCTTAATAATTTAAAACAGGTTGTAATTGATCAAAATTCAAATTGGATGATTTGCACGGCTAGAGTAGCGATTAAAAAACATTGGCCGAGATTTATTTTATGGTTAACAAGAAATAATTTCTTAACGGTTAGTTATGAAGATTATACAAATAAATAAATTTTATTATAAAAAGGGCGGATCAGAAAGCTATGTTTTCGCTTTATCTGAACTTTTAGAAAAGGCTGGCCATAAAGTCATGCCTTTTGCTATGGCGGACGAAAAAAATGAAAAGACGCCTTATGATAAATATTTTTCCGCTCCCGTTAATTTAGAAAAATTTAATTTTAAAGATATTGTAAAATTATTTTATAACCGTGAAGCCGCGCGCCAACTTGAAAAATTAATTAAAGCCGAGCGGCCGGATATAGCCCATTTACATAATATTTCTCATCAATTAAGTTCCTCGATTATTGATGTTTTAAAAAAATATCATGTTCCAGTTGTGCAGACTTTGCATGATTATAAATTAATCTGTCCTAACTATAAATTATTTTCCGGGGGCCGAGCCTGTTATAAATGCCGCGGCGGAAAATATTATAATTGCGCGCTTAATAAATGCGTGAAAAATTCGTTCTCTAAAAGTTTATTAGCGTCGCTAGAAGCTTATTTTTGTTATTGGCGCGGAATTTATAAAAAAATAGATTTATTTATCGCCCCCAGCAAATTTATGAAAGATATTTGCGTTAGTTTTGGCGTAGCGGATAATAAAATAAAAGTGCTTAATAATTTTCAAAATAAAATTATCTCTAGTTCAAGCGCAATTTCAAATGAACCATATCTACTTTATTATGGCAGATTATCCGAAGAAAAGGGGATTGAAGTTTTAGCAAAAGCTATGGCTTTAATTAATAAAAATATAAAATTAAAAATTATCGGCGAAGGCCCAGATTTTAATAAAATAAGAAATTTAATTAAGAAATTAAATTTAACCGATAGAATAGAAATGCTCGGAGCGAAATACGGGCAAGAATTAAATAATTATGTTGCTAATTCTAAGGCCGTTATAGTTCCATCAATTTGGCCGGAAAATTTTCCTTATGTAGTTTTAGAAGCCATGTCGGCCGGTAAGCCGGTTATCGCTTCGGCTATTGGCGGTTTAAAGGAAATGATTACTGACGGGGAAAACGGCTTTTTATTTAAAGCAGGCGACGTTAAAAGTTTAGCGCTCGCCATAGATAAATTATATAATGCTGATCAAGAAAAATTAAGTTCGTTCGCCTTACTATCAAGTAAAAATTATCAGGCCGAAAATCATCTTACTAAAATTATAGAAATTTATCAGCAATTAATTGATAAGTATTCTAAAAGAAATAATGTAAAAAAATATACAGCTTTATTTTTCTTGTTATTTTTATTATTAATGCCTTTAAACGTTAAGGCGTATTATTTAAAGGATAATTTTCCTAAAATAGCTAATTATTATTTGCAGCCACTTGTGCCAGAACAGCATATCAGCGAGTTGTCTAAATATGATTTACTTGTGCTTGATGCGGAAGTGGCAGAATTAGATCCTGATTTACTGCCTAATATCAAAGCAGTGAATAATCAAGAAAAGATTTTTGCTTATGTGCCAAGCCAGAGCGTTAATACAGAGGGGATTGGAGAATGGTCTCAGTATAGAGAAAAAAATTATCAAGCCGTTAATAACGGAAATTGGTGGCTACGCGATAGCGCGAATAATATTATAAGTTTTGATAAAACTTGGCCGACCATAAAAATAGTGGACGTAGGCAGCGGCTGGAAAAGTTATTTGCCAAATTTCGTAAAAAATGAAGTTTTATCTAATGATGGTTGGGATGGAATTTTTTATGACATGGTTTCTCTTAATTTAAATTGGCTAAATAATGGGGATATTGTTATTGCTAATCAAAATCTTAATGGTAAAGTTAATATGACGGCGTTAAATCAATATTGGACTAAAAATATGAATGAACTTCTCACCGATACTAAGAATAAAATCAGTCCGTTACCTTTAATTGTAAATTTAGATATTGCCGGCTCTTGCCAAAACAGAACCGATGGAGAAATGATGGAAAATTTTCCTTCTAAATGGCTGGGCAGCGATGGTTGGTCAAAATTAATGAATGTTTATTTGAATAATAACAACGAAAAATACGCTTACATAATTAATTCAAATTCAAATAATCTTAATTTACCAGACAATTATCGCAATATGAGGTTTGGTTTAACTAGCGCTTTACTAGGCGACGGTTATTTCTCTTATGACCAAGGCGATCAAAATCATGGCCAAGTTTGGTGGTATGATGAATTTAATGTTAATCTTGGCCACGCCGAATCAAAAGCTTATAATTTGCTTGATATGAATAACGGAACCATTAAAGCGGGTTTATGGCGGCGCGATTTTGAAAATGGCATAGTTATTAATAATTCAACCCCAGTTGAGCAAATTTATATTTTTAGCAAGGAAGAATTCGAAAAAATTAAAGGTACTCAAGACGTGGTTGTTAATAGCGGAGAAAAAATAAATTGGTTTAAATTAAAACCAAATGATGGATTCGTTGCTTTAAAAATTCAAAAAGAAATTGAAAATAATACTTATTTTAACGGCGGTTTTTTCAGAGTTTTTAATTCTTCGGGTGCGCAAGTCAGAAATGGTTTTTTCGCTTACCGGCCAAATATGACTAGCTGGGCAAAAATATTAGTTTCCGATATTAATAATGATGGCGCTAGGGAAATTTTAGTTGATGGCAACGGTAAAATTTCAGCGCATAAAAATGGTAAAATTATTTTTTCGGTTAGCCCTTTCGGCGCTTCTAAAACAGATGTTAGTTTCGCGGTGGCTAGATTAAATAAAGATAAATTAGAAAAACAGATTATTGTGGGCGCTGGCGTTGGTGGCGGTCCGCAGATAAGAATTTTTGATGATAAGGGGAAATTACTTTCCGGAGGATTTTTCGCTTTTGATAAAAATTTTCGCGGCGGCGTTAACGTTGCTGCCGGCGATATAAATGGCGACGGTAAAGATGAAATTATCGCTGGCGCTGGCGTTGGCGGCGGTCCTCAGATAAGAATTTTTGATGGCAAGGGCAAGTTAATTAATCAATTTTTTGCCACTGATCCAAAAGTTAAACAAGGAGCTTTCGCCGCGGTTTATGATATTAATGATGATGGCATCGATGAAATTTTAGTTAGAGTAAATATATTTAATTAAAACATATGAAAATGATCAACAATTTTATAAACTATTTTAGGGGAAGATATCACAGGCATTATCGTGAGAAAAAAATTCATCTAGCAGCTGATATTGTTTTGGCTTTAATAATTTTGATTTTAGTAGTATTTATTATAGCTATGAAATTTGGTGATTTTTCTTATAAAAATAGATTAGCCTTTAAAGTTACTGCCGATAGAGAAAAAATTGTCAGCGGGCAAGAGGTAATTTTTGAAGTTAAATACGCAAATATTTCTAAATCAAATTTATTAAAAACTAAATTCTCTTTTAATTCTCCCGAAGGCTTTATTTTAAAAGAAGTTTCTCCAGATAATTTTTTTGATAAAAAAACTAATAGTTTTGAAATCGGAGATTTAATCCCCGGAGCTAATGGCGCTATTAAAATAAAAGGTATTTTTATCGGCGATCCGGGAAGTAATCAAGAAGTAATTCTTAATGTAAGTTATTTTTTAAATGATAAATTTGTTAATGAATTATTTGCTAGAAATTTTACCATTGATTTGTCCAGTCTTAAATTAACTTGGAATAATTCTGGCATTTTATATCGCAGGCAACCTACCGCCATGTCTTTTGATTTGCAAAATATAAGTCAATTTGATTTAAGCGATATAGAATTAAATTTTACTAATTCTGATATTTATTTAAGCGCCGAACAAATTGATAGTAAGAATATAAAAATAGAAAAGAACCAGCTAAAAATAAAAGGGCTAAAAGCCGGAGCTTTAATAAGCGTAAATTTTAATTTAACCTACGACGGTGAAAATAATACGTCAGAAGTAAAATTAACCGGTCAAGCCGTTATAGATAATAAAACAATTAGCCAAATTAATTTAACCGGAGTTTTTGCTATTAAAGAAACTGATTTATCAGTCGCCATTATTTCAGATAAGCCGGTTATAGATATTAACGAGGATGTTCTTTATGAAGTTATTTTAAAGAATGCGGGAATAAAAAATATAGACAATTTAATTTTAGATTTATCATCAAATAATTTAAGCCATACTTTATCGTCGGTGAAAATGGAAACTTTACCTTTTATTAAACTGACTGATAAAAAATTAGTTTTTGATAAAAGTTTGCTAACGGGCGAAACTCAGAAAATTAAAATAATCGCTAAATTTTCTCGTTCAGAAATTTTAACTGAAGACGAAGTTCAACTTAAGCTGGTGGCGCAATATAAAATTGACGGAGTTTCTTTAAAAACGTATGGCCTGTCCGATATATCAAAAATTAAAACCGCTTATCAATTTAAGGGGGAGACTAGATATTTTAGTATGTATGGCGATCAGCTTGGCGTTGGACCAATTCCGCCGGTTGTTGATGTGCCAACTAAATATTGGATTTTCTTTCAAATTAAAAATCATGGCAATAAATTAACTAATTTTCAAGCCTCGGCCGAATTGCCGGAGGGCGTAATTTGGTCTGACGAAAGTAGTATGAATAGGGGCTTCCTTACTTTTGATAGGCAAAAAAAAGTTTTTACTTGGCGAATTGATGAAATTAATAATCTTGAAGAAGGTTGCCGTATAGCCATTGCTTTAACAATTATTCCTAATTCTAGTAATGTTTCCAAGGATATCCCATTGTTAAAAAATATAAAATATAGTTTTTTTGATAATTTTACTTCACAAAATATTGAGAATTCTTTTGGTAATTTGACTAACAATTTATCAAAAGATAACTTCGCGATTATTATGATGAATCATAAATAATCTCTAATATAAGCCATTAATTTGCTAGCTACTTGACAAATAATTATTAATATGCTAAATTTATATGTTATTTAAAGACATATTATTTTAGTAAAAGGTTATAATATATTAAAAATTAGCCAATATAAATTTAGTATATTACTAGTTCAAATAGTTTTTCCTTTTATCTAAGGTAATATTTTAGTAAAATAAGTTAATGTTATGAAAATATATTTTATTGGACAAAAAGGCATACCGTCTAAATTCGGTGGAGTAGAAAAACATGTTGAAGATTTATCAACGCGCTTAGTTAAGACTGGGCACGAAGTTTTTGTTTATACTCGAGCTAATTATACTGATAGAAAATTGAAGAAATATCGCGGCGTTAATTTAATTAGTTTGCCAACTTTAGCTACTAAGCATTTAGATGCTATTACTCATACTTTTCGAGCTTGTCTTGATTTAGTTAGGCGCGATGTTGACATTATACATTTTCATTCTATTGGTCCATCATCTTTAATTTGGTTAGCTAAATTATTAAAACCTGGCGTACCCATAGTTTTTACTTTTCATACAAAATGCTACGAGCATAAGAAATGGGGCTTTTTAGCTAAAATGTATTTAAAATTTTCTGAAGCGATCGCTTGCCGTTTAGCTGATAAAATTATTACAATTTCTCCGTCGTTGACCGAATATGCTAAATCTAAATACGACATTACTTCAGTTTATATTCCTAATGGGGTTACTTTACCTAAAGTGATTAAGGCTAATAAAATCAAGCAATGGGGCCTAAAGAAAGATAACTATATTTTAACAGTTACGAGATTAGTCGGACATAAAGGCGTGCAATATTTAATCGATGCTTATAAAAAGTTAAAGACTAATAAAAAATTAGTTATCGTCGGCGACGGCGCTTATACTGATAATTATGTTAAAGAGCTTAAAGCGTCGGCCAAAGGTAATAAAAATATAATTTTTACTGGCAATCAAGTCGGTGATGAGTTGGCCGAATTATTTTCTAACGCTTATTTATTTGTTCAGCCGTCAGAATCGGAAGGTTTATCTATCGCTTTGCTTGAAGCTATGTCTTATAAACAATGCGTCTTAGTCAGCGACATTAAAGAAAATACCGATGTAACTAAAAATTGTGGCTTTAGCTTTAAAACTAAAAACGTCAAAAGTTTACAGATGAAATTAATTTATTTATTAAAACATCCGGCTTTAGTTAATAAATACGGTTTATTAGCCAAGGCGGAAGTTAATAAAAATTATAATTGGTCAAAATTAGTTATTGCTACGGCAAAAATTTATCGCCAGACCCTAGTTAATTTTAGTAAGCAGGAAAATCATTTTTTCAGATTAAAGTTAGTGAAGAGAATAGCAATGTTTTTTTAAGATGAATTAAGATAATTCAAAATATAAAAATAATGAACGATATTAAGGGGGATTAATATCGTTTTTTATATAGAAGTAAAAAGGGGGGCTTTTAGCTCATTACAATACAACACTTAATTAAAAGATACGGGAGGTAAGGCTATGAAGAGAGAAAATTTGTTTTTAATGGTTTTATTGCTTATGTTGTTCTTCGCAGTTGATTGTAGCAGCGGTGGTGATGAAGATAATAATCAGGCGCCATGTGTTTTAACGCCACGCGTTGCAAAAGTTTTTCCGGCTAATAAAAGCACCGATGTTCCGGCTAACGTAAAAATTACTGTAGAATTTTCTGAAAATGTGCAGGATTCTGTCGGGGCGGCGATTACCATAACTTATAACGAGGGAGTTAAAGTCGGCGGTTGGGCGAGTTATTATGACAAGAAACTCGTTTTTACTCCTGATGAAAATTTAAAGCCGGGAGAGGTTTATACTATTTATATTCCTGCTCACGCCGTAATCAATGAAGATGGAGAAGAAATGGAGGATGATTTTAAAACAACTTTTACTGTCGCGACGGAAGATGAAGAGGTAGATTTGAAAGATAAGTATGTTCGTCTTGTTTCCTCCCGCGTTTTGCCTGACCATAGAGTTGAATATAAAATAGCTTTATGGAAAGAGGCCATACCGATTTCTGTCTTGGCGGAGCATCCTTTTATCGCCGGTGATTTTAATAGCTGGCAGACGGAAAATATCGTTGATGACGATTGCGATGGTTATTACGAAGCAACTATAATAACTTACGACAGGTATTTATATTTTAATTATGGCGGCGATCGAAGTAAAAACAGCTGGGCAGATGTCAGCGAATCGAAATTTTTCGACAAAAACAAAGGTACGCTTTTAATAGGTTTCTGTAAGGGGTCAATCTATTTACACGGAGAAGCTCCCTTCAGCAATAAGCCGGGTATAACAGGTGATGATTGGTTGAGATCCGAAACTGTTAATGGCAGAGTTGTGATTTATCTTAACAACAATAAAGTGCCAGGTTCGGTTGATAAGCCTTTTTGCAGAGGCAATTTTACGAACTGGGATCCGGTTGATCAAATCATCTCTGATTCCAGCGGTTGGGGAAAAATTGAAACCGGACGAACTAATCCTGTCACGCTTGAGCTGAATTACGGCGGCGATTATACTAAAGATTCTTATGCTGATATGTCAGGATCTACATATTACGATTCAATCAAGCAGATTCTGATTGTAGCAGTTCCGTAGTGTTGTTCAATTATTAAGTTTAGCGAGGTGCTTCTGATTTAAGAAGCACCTTTTTTTATTTTTGTTTTTTTGTTATATTAAATTTATGACATTATATATTAATACTACTCAAAATAATTTAGTCGAGATCGCCTTGAAAAATAAAGGCAAATTTATTGTTGTTAAGAAATTTAAATCCGATCGCACTCAGGCCGAAAAACTTTTACCGGCCATAGAAAAATTACTTAAAACTAATAAAATAAAATTAAGTAATTTAAAAGGCATAGAAGTTGCGAACGGGGGAGATTCATTTACTTCTTTACGTATCGGCGTAGTTACGGCTAACGCTTTGGCGTATGCTTTAAATATTGCAGTAGCAGGGGATAATGGTAAAAATAAAATTGTCAGAAGCGGTAAGCGAAGCTTTAAAGTAGTAAACCCAGCCTATAACAGAGAGCCGGATATAACTGAGAAAAAATCCCGCAATTTTTAAAAGTAAAGTAATAAATTTGTGGATAAAGCTGTTGATAACTAAATAAAAAAATTATATAGTATTTTAGATAAAATATCCGCCCCTAAAAGGGCGGATATTTTTTGTTGTTTTTAATTTAATTTTAGCTTTATTTTTAGTGGTAGCTTATCATTGACAAATGTCATTAAGTGGTATATAATTAAAGTATTATGGTGAATGGTGGGGAATAGTGGTGAAATAGCTAGAACTTTGGTAAGCTTTTTCACCCTGTGAAATAAAATTCTTTCAGAATTTTAAACTGCAAAGCAGTTTATTTCACAGGGTAAAAATAAAAACAAAAATATGTCCGCCGAGGCTTAGCTGAAAGCGAGACAAGCCGGCCAAGATAATCACGCCGGCGCACTAAGGCCAGTTTCGTGCCTAACGAAACAACTTTTAATTAAGGCAAAGAAGGGGTCTGAAGAGCGGTTTACCGCTGGTCAGACTTCTCGTGAGCCTTAATATAACTTCTAAAATTTTTGCATGTTCATCGGAGAATATAATCACAACCTAGATGATAAAGGCAGGATAGCCGTACCAGCTAAATTTCGCGCTATGTTAAAAGGCGGAGCAGTAGTTACCAGGGGATTGGATAACTGCCTTTTTTTGTACACTAAAAAAGAATGGCAGGAGCTAGCAGCTAAATTAGCTAAATTGCCAATCAGTAAATCTAATACTCGAGCTTTTGCGCGTTTGATGCTAGCTGGCGCTATGGATGTTGATTTTGATAATCAAGGTCGCATTATGTTGCCAGAATATTTAAGAAAGTTTGCCGGTTTGAAAAAAAATCTTATTATCGCCGGACTTTATGACCGCTTAGAAATTTGGGATGAAGCGGTTTGGAATAAATATAAAAAAGGAACTGAAAAGAAGAGTGCGGCTATAGCCGAAGCCTTAGGAGAACTCGGAGTATAAAAATTCACCCTGATAAATAACTTTAAATTTTTTACTTACTTATGTTCCATTATGTTTATGTGCTAAAGTCATTAAAAGATAAACAAAATTATACTGGATATACAAAAAATTTAAAGTTACGATTTGAGCAACATTTAAAAGGGTTAGTCGAATCAACAAAAAAACGCAGACCGCTTAAACTAATTTATTATGAAGCATGCTTAAATCAACAGGACGCAACTAAAAGAGAAAAATATTTAAAAACCCGATACGGTAAAACCTATATAAAAAATAGGCTCAAATCTTATTTACCAGGGTAAAAATAAAATAAAAATAAAAATATGACTAAATCAATTGTTTGCCAAGACACTAAAAAACAAGCTCAAAGCGTAAGAGTAAGAATTATAAAGGCGCCGTTGGTTGATAGCGGAGTTTTAAGACAAGTTTTAGCACAAAGACAAAGAGCCTTAGTTTTGTAGCTTTAAAACGCTATTTATTAAAATCAATGAAATATCAACATACGCCAGTAATGCTTAAAGAGGTAATAGAGATTCTTAATCCGGAGCTCGGAGAAAATTTTATAGATTGCACTTTAGGCGGTGGCGGTTACAGCAAAGCAATTTTAGAAAGAATCGGCGAGACGGGAAAAGTTTTAGCTATTGATTTAGACGATTTAGCTATAACTAACGCCAAATTAAATTTCAAAACAGAAATAAAAAACAAAAACATAATTTTAGCCCATGACAATTTTAAAAATTTGCAAATCATTATTGAAAAATATTTTAAGGCGAATGCCAAATTTAACGGCATTGTACTTGATTTGGGGTTATCATCAGCTCAACTCGAAGACCGGAATCGGGGATTTTCTTTTAACATACCTGCTGCGCCGTTAGGCATGAATTTTGGCGAGCAAGTAGGGGAGACGGCAGAAAATATTATTAATAGTTGGAGCGCCGAAGATTTAGCTAAAATATTTAAAGATTACGGCGAAGAAAAATTCGCTTATAAAATTGCCTTAGCCATAGTTAATGAACGTAAATTAGAGAGAATTATTACCACGGGTAAATTAGTTGAAATTATTATTAAAGCTACACCAAAAAGATTTCAAACAAAAATACATCCAGCTACTAAAGTTTTTCAAGCCTTGCGCATCACCGTTAATCAAGAATTAGAGAATTTACAAGCGGTTTTACCTCAAGCGGAGAGTTTATTAAAAACGGGCGGTAAATTAGTAATTATTTCTTATCATAGTTTAGAAGACAGGATCGTTAAACAATATTTTAAACAAGAATCTAGAGATTGTCTTTGCCCGCCAACCATGCCGATCTGCCAATGCGGTCATAAAGCCAGTTTTAAAATATTAAATCATAAAATTTTAAGGCCAACTGAGGAGGAGGTCTTAAAAAATCCGAGATCTAGGAGCGCTAAATTGCGTTCCGCACAAAAGATTAGCCCTGTTAAATAAATTTGCTTTGCAAATTTCCGCGGAGCGGATTTAACAGGGTAAAAAAATAAAAATAAATATGGAAAAAACAGAAATCAAAACCAAAAAATTATTATCCATAAAAAAGATATTTAATTTAAAGAATTTTAACAAAATTGTATTTTTTGCTATAATTGTCATATCGGTTTATTATGTGGCTGGCGTTAACGATTTATCAATCAAGGGTTTTGCTTTAACTGAGCTAAGGCAGGAGAAAAACAAATTGATTGAAGCTAATAATAAACTCGAGCTTAATGCTTTAAATTCAAGTTCTTATTCAAATATTAAAGAAAAGGTAGTTGATCTAAAAATGGTGGCGGCCGGAGAAATAAGTTATTTAAGTTCTGTGACCGAAGCAGTGGCGAAAAAATAAAATTATTTGAAAACTTTTTTTAAAAAAAGTTTTCAATGCTTTCAAAAAATACAAGGTATTAAAAAAATTTTAATAGCGAGCGAAGCCCTACAGCCATTAAAATTTTTTTAATAAATAATTTATGTCGTTTTGGAAAAAAAGACAAGGTAATAATGATAAAATAAATAATAGTCGCATTAATTTAATAATAGCGATTATTTTTTTATTGGCCGGAGTTGTTATATATAAATTAATTAGTTTGCAGGTTTTAAATTATGATTTATATTCTAGTTTAGCTTCAGATCAGCATCAAATTTACAATCTAATTAATCCGGTTCGCGGGCGCATTTTTATTCAAAATGATGTTAAGAGCGCCGACAATCAACTCTATCCAATCGCTACTAATAAAAATTTTGCTTTGCTTTTCGCTGTGCCAAAAGATATAAAAGAGGCGGAAAAAATTAGCGAGCAACTTTATATAGTTTTTAAAAAAGAAAAAGTAGAGAAAGAAGTCGAGGAGATATTTAAAAAAGAAGATGAAAATAATTTAAAAGCAGAAATAAAAATTTTAGGCGATGTGAAAGATGAATCTTATAAAATAAAAGAAGCGGAAATAATTGCTCGGCATCAAGCGCTTTTAGCTGATAAAACATTCCAAGAATTAAGGCAGGTTAGGCGTGAAGCGGAAATTAATTTAAGAAAAAAAGAGGTGATTGACGCGTATCTTAAAAAGCTTGATAAGCCAGGCGACATTTATGAACCGCTTGAGCAAAAAGTTGATGAGCCAGTTTTAAAACAGTTTTATTTAACCTTAAGCCAGCCAGCCTCGCCGCCCGCTTCGACTAGTCAAAGACGAGGCGAGAGTCTAGGCGGGCCAGCCGATAATTTAAAAATTGAAGATTTAGAAATTGACGGCGATGCTATGTTTATTTTAAATCATGGAGAGAAAAAGGAATTTAAAATAGATGGTATTGGTTTTGCTGAAAGTTCTTTCCGTTTTTATCCAGAAAAAAATATCGGTTCTAATATTTTAGGCTTCGTCGGTTACGTCGGCGATAAACAGCAGGGCAGATATGGTTTAGAAGAATTTTTTGATGAAGAATTAGCCGGAGCCGCCGGTTCAATCAAAGTTGAGCGAGACGCTAAGGGCGATCCAATAATTATTAATGACCGCGAATATAATAAAGCCGAAGATGGCAGCGATTTAATTTTAACTATTAATCGTTCGATTCAATTTACAGCTTGCCAAAAATTAAATGAAGCGGTGGCTAGGCATGGCGCTGATGGCGGCAGCGTTATAATTTTAGAGCCTAGTACTGGCGCGGTTTTAGCTATGTGCTCTAGCCCTGACTATGATGGAAATAATTATAAAGACGTTAAAGATATTAAGGATTTTACTAATCCGGCGATTTTTTCTCAATATGAGCCAGGTTCAATTTTCAAAGTTATTACCATGGCCATGGCCCTAGACCAGGGAAAAGTAACTCCGCAAACTACTTATGAAGATACCGGCCAAGTTGTAATTGCAAAATACAAAATAGAAAATTCCGACCATAAAGCTAACGGCGTACAAACCATGACTGAAGTTTTAGAAAAATCTTTAAATACCGGAGCTATTTTTGCCATGAGATCAATCGGACCAGATTTATTTTCAGAGTATGTAAAAAAATTTGGTTTTGGAGAAAAAACCGGCATTGAACTTGAAGGCGAGAGTAAAGGCGATATAAAAAATTTAACAAAAAAACCGGTCGGTGAACTTTACGCCGCCACGGCTTCTTTCGGCCAAGGCATGGCGGTTACGCCCATACAAATGGTTTCGGCATTTTTAGTTTTAGCTAATAAGGGAATTATGATGAAGCCTTATATTGTTAAAGAAATAGTTAAACCGGACGGAACTAAAATTAAAACCGAACCTAAAATAATCGGTCGGGCAGTTTCAGAAAAAGCCGCGGCTATTTTAAGCGGCATGATGGTTAACGTTGTAGAAAACGGCCATGGTAAAAAAGCTGGAGTTAAAGGTTATTATGTCGCTGGAAAAACCGGCACGGCTCAGGTCCCGGCAAAAAATGGCGGATACCAAGCCGGCGCTCATATTGGTTCGTTCGCTGGTTTTGCTCCGGCTGATGATCCTAAGTTTGTTATGTTAGTTAGAATAGATCAACCGCGAGACGTTGAATGGGCGGAAAGTTCGGCCGCGCCATTGTTCGGAGAGTTAGCCGAATACATGCTTAATTATTGGCAGGTGCCGAAGCAAAGAAATATAGCTGATGATAAAAAATAATTTATATAATAAAAAAACAGATGAATAATCATCTGTTTTTTTATTATTGTACCGCCAAGGAGAACCCGCCAACGCTAAAGCTACGGCGGGCAAGTCGAACTCCTAAATTGTACCGAATACGGGAATCGGACCCGTGTTTCATGGATGAGAACCATGTGTCCTGACCACTAGACGAATTCGGCATATTTTAACCTAGCACGGCGCCAATGAAATTTTCATGGCCTCTTAAAAATTCTTCGCTTTCTAAAGCGCTTTTTCCTTCAAACTGCAATTTTTTTATAATTAAAGCATCTCGACCGCATTGTACGGCTAAGCCATTATTATATTTAAAAGTTTTACCAGGTTTATACGAATTAATTTCTATCGGTTGATTTTGCGCAGAAATTATTTTAACTTGTTTACCGTCTTGCCAAGTCCAAGCTATCGGCCAAGAATTCATAGCTCTAATAAATTTTTCTAGTTCAACAGCCGGTTTTGACCAGTTAATCAGGCCGTCACTTTTTTTTAAAACTTTAACATAGCTAGCTTGGCTAGAGTCTTGCGCTTTTGCAGTAATTTTTCCGGCTAGATATTTTTTTATGGTTTCAACCGTAAAATCAGCGCCTATAGCCGATAATTTATCATATAAAATTTCGGCTGTATCGTTATTTTCTATTTTAATTATAGTTTGCGCTAAAATCGGGCCAGTGTCTAAGCCTTTGTCCATTTTTATAATAGTTAAACCGGTTTGTTCGTCGCCGTTTAAAATAGCGGCTTGAATTATAGCCGCGCCGCGATATTTTGGTAAAAGCGAAGCATGCAAATTAAGACAGCCATATTTCGGTAAATTTAAAATTTCTTCTGGTATAATTTGGGCGTAGGCCGCGACGACAATGACATCCGGTTTTAATAGGGAAATTTTTTCCCTAATATCTATAATATGATCTGGCTGCAAAATTGTAATATTTTTTTTCTCAGCCGCTATTTTTATGGGCGAGGAGGTAACGACTTGTTTTCTGCCTACTGGTTTGTCTGGCTGGGTTATGACTAAAGGAATTTCAAAATCAGGCTCGTTTAATAAAGCCTGAAACGATGGCAGACCGAATTCTGCCGTGCCGATAAAAATTATTTTAATTTTGTTCATTTATTTATTATTTTTAATTTTTTCAATTTCCACTGCTTTGTCTATAAATAAAATACCATCGAGATGATCGACTTCGTGTTGGATTACTCTCGCCATCATGCCTTCAGCCGTCATTTTTATCTTGTTTCCATTTTTATCATAAAAAGTTAAGCTGATTTTTTTATGCCTTTTAACTTTGCCGAAAACTCCAGGAATGGATAAACAGCCTTCTTGCCCAAGCTCACGCGCCCAAGATTTTTTAATAAATTTTGGGTTGATTAAGGGGAAAACGCCGTCTTTAGAATTAACGACGACTAAGCGGATATTTTTTCCTATTTGCGGAGCCGCTAATCCAACACCGTCGGTTTTAAGCATAGTTTTTGCCATAGCAGAAATTAGGCTTTGAAATTCGCGGCTTTTTATTATTTCCGGTTTTATTTCAGTAGATTTCTTTCTTAAAATCGGGTTAGGTTGTGTTATTATTTTTAAGATTGGCATAAAATTTTTTCTGTCATTGCGAGGAGGCTTGTAATCAAGACGACGAAGCAATCTCTGGTTAAGCTCCGAGTTCGTGAGATTGCCCGCCTTGTGTCGCAACGCGAGACAGGCTTCGCTCCTTTTAGTCGCTCGCAATGACAATAATAGTTGATGTTATCAAATAGATGAAATTTTAGCAATAGTTTGTTATACTTAATCTATGGAAAAAACAGATAAAGGCTTAGAAAAATTAGGCGATTTATTTAGCCAAGGTTCAAAAAACCGAGGGTCGAGACCGCAACCGCCGGCTTATGCTTGGCAAGATTTAGCTTTGCAGGTAATAAAAGAATTAAACATTCCTAATTTTAAAAGAAGTGCGGTTTTTAAAATATGTAAGGAAAGGCCAAGAACTTATATTGAAAAATGTTTAAACGACACTAAAGAATTATGCCAAACCGGAGAAAAATGGAAATATTTTTTTAAAGTCGCCGGCGGTAAAGCGCCAAAGGAAAATTATAATTCTAAGTTCATTACTAAATAACCAACGCCAAAAGGATATTCGTAAGATAAAAGTTGCGGTTCATATTTTACGCCTTCTAAAATTCCAAGTAAAATCATAATTGATTTTAAACCGCATTCTCCGGCTTCGTCGATTAACTCCTGTTTAAATTTAATTATTTCTTCGGTTTCTTTTTTAAGCAAGCAATCAATTAATTTTTGATCAAATTTTTTACCTTTAGGGCTATAGCCGGCTGGGGCGTTTTTAGTTAATCTATGAGATAAATCACCGGAAGCGATTATAGCGATTCTAGTATCCGAATTTAAAAGTTGGCTTTTAAGCATTTTGCCAAACTCGTAATGAGAGGTTAAATCTAATCCTGAATAATAAAGCGGGATTATTTTTATTTTTGGCAAATGTTGAGTTAAAAGATAAATAGGAACTGAAGAACCATGATCAAGTTCTGGTTCGCTTGTAAGTTGAAGCGCGGCTTTAGTTTCTAGTTTTTCTCTAATTTTATGAGCCAGCCCAACATCGCCAGCCAAATTTAATTTTGTCGTTAAATCGCCAAAGTCTTCAAAACTAATGGTAAATTCAGGGCTTAAATTCATGGTGAAAGCTTCTTCTTGCAGATGTCCGTGTGGCGAAATAACAATAATAGTTTCTGCTTGTGAAGCGTATAGATCTTGCTCTAATTTTAGAAAAGCTTCTGAAGTGGCTTTAAGCTGATTAACATTTTCCTTGCCGATTGTCGGTATTAAAATTGGTGGATGGGGAGTAATGGCGGAAAATACAATTGGCATATAAATTAGTTAAAAGTTATAAAGTAAAAAGTTAAAAGTCCTAGCTTTATATTTTGGATTTTTTTATTTTTAAATATTTGTCATTCCGACGAGTCAAAACGAGGAGGAATCCCTTAAAGATTGAATATTCATCTATAAGCGATTTCTCTCTACACTCCGCTTCGTTCGAAATGACATGCTAATTAGTACTATTATTGACTAACAATTCTTCGGTAATCGGCGCGCCGGCATCATATAAATATAAGATGCTTGAGGGTACGATTATAACATTCTCTATTTTATAACCTAGGCTGTTAAATACTTTATCCGAGGCTAAGAGAATTTTTTTACCGCCGGAAATTACATAAACATAAGGGGAGTCTTTGGTTTTTAACAATTCGCCGTCGCCAAATAAATAAGGTTTAGCGGTTTGGTATTCATCTAATTCTTCAGGCGAAACCACGATAATTTTTTTATTTTTAAATTTAGTGGTTAAGAAAATTTTATCAATTAGCGGCGCTTTAACTCCGTCAATTACATAATATACGCCGCCGGTTTTTTTGTTTTGTAGTAGCGCGCCGGTCGGGTAGGTCGAAGTGGCGGTGATATTAGTTCCGTCAGCATAATAATTTATATCTTCCCAGGCGGCGGCAACAACTTCTTCCGGGTTAAAGCCCATTTTGCGGAAAGCTTCCATGGAAGTAAAGCCGCGTTTTTTATCATCAACGATTAAGAAGATAGTGCCGCGCGGAGATTTAACTAGAGAGTATTGGGCGAATTTAATCGGGGTACCTTTTTCGTATTTATCCAAATCAGATTTATTTATTTTTATAATTTTATTAATATCAAAGCGCGAGACTAAAGCCGCTCTTGATAAGAATGGTCGTATTAAACCATTTTGCAATAACCAAACTCCAGCTTCTCCGTCAACTTGTAAAAGAGAACCGTCAGGATAAATTTTCGTAAACCAGCGTTGCCAGATTTTATAAAAATTATAGTTACCATTATAAACATGCGGCGTGTAATTATAAAGCGCGGCTGTGGCTTGATTGGCTGGCGTAACGGTCATAGGCTCTTTATCGGTGTTAGTAAAAGTATAGGTGTTGCCGGCTTTATAAGTATAGTATTGTGGATTGTCAATATAATCTCTAAATTGCAAAGCGGCGGAATTAATTTGTTTGCCAAAACCTAGCCAGCGAGAATTACAGCCGCCTGAATCAGGGCAGCCGTAACCGGTCGCCCAATCAAGACCTCTTTGGCTAGGCGTTGGATTTCCTTCAATAAGACTTTGTTCTTTTTGCAGAAGCACCAAAAGAAATTTTGGGCTGATAGTAATTTTTTTGCATTTCAAAATTCTTTCTTCTATGGTTGGATTATCGCTTAAAATAGCGCCGTCGCAATCGAAATTATTAACAGCCGCGTTATAGATAATTTCTGAAGCTTTTCTGAATGTGCCATAAGCGTCAGGGCAAGAATAAGTAGCTAAATAGCTGCCTTTATTTTCTAAAAATTTTTGGATATCAGCTAAATCCATGGACGTATAGTCCAGAATTTCTAAATCACTAATAATATTATTAGGATCAAAACCTTCGGCTTTAGCCGAATTTATTGTATATAACGATACAATTGAAATACAAAAAAACAGTAAAAGCAATCTAATTTTAGCCATACAAAAAATTACTAATTATTAGTTATACTATACATTATAGTATACGAAATAACATGGAGCAAATTACAAAAAATAATTTTGCTAATATTAGTTTAATGCTTTAAAAATATGAAAATTAATTGTGCAAAAGCGAGGGTTGATTTTTTTGCTAGTTATGCTAATATTATATTCATAAATTTTGAAAGGGGGTTTTAGTGATGAGAAATGTTTCGACAGTATCAACTAGTAAAAAAGTTGCAAGATCAAGCAAGCCGGGTGGTGGTAAAAATTCCATAGTTCTTTCAAAATCAAAAAAAGACAAGAGAAGAAGGTCGGTTTGTAGTTCTCCGCATGTAAAAATTTCGCCGCCTTCAGTTCATGACGAACTTAAACATTTGGCCAGCAAGGTTTATGTGCCTGACGAAGACAAATTGGTCGCGACAATTACTGGCGCCGGCGTTATGCCAATTGGTGATATTTTGTATGCTAGAATGTCACCGCTTGATGTTGCTTCTGTCGCTATATTATCCGTAGAGGATGCTATCATCGCCATGATTGATAATGAGCGAGAGGAAGTGGTTATTTCAATAGAACAAACAGACGATGAAATATTTATTTGCGGCGATGACCGAGAAGGCGGTGGTGCCAATTTATTAATAGTTGAAAATGAACAACAAAATTCTGCGTCATCAGTAGCAGCAATTCCCCATGGTTTATCCCGGCAGAATTTTTTTGCCAGCACTAAAAAGTTTCGCCGCAAAGCGAAACAACAATTAAAGAATTTTATTGCCGGGACAATAATTTCTCGCCGAGGGTATTCGGCAGAAGAGCCGGTCGTTTAAAAAGAAAAATATTTTTACACAAAAAAGCTGCCCAGCTAAATCAGGGCAGCTTCTTTTTTTAAGTGTCATTCCGACGAAGCTTTAGCGAGGAGGAATCGCTTGAAAATTAAACTTAGAGTATAAGGGATTTCTCCTTGCGCTACGCGCCAGTCGAAATGACAAAATATTATTTTACTGTCATCAAAATTTTATCTTTTAGGTCTAAATTTATTTCAACTTTATCACCCTCTTTAATTTTTCCTTCAATTATTTCCATGGCCAGTTCATCTAAAATCATATTTTGAATAATGCGTTTTAATGGCCGGGCGCCATAAGTAATGTCATAACCTTTTTCCGCTAACATCTTTTTAACTTTAAGTCCGATCTTAATATTGATTTCTTTATTTTTTAATCGTTTTTCAACTTTAGCTAATTCAAGATCAACTATTTCAGATAAAACTTCTTTATTTAAGCTTTTAAATATTACGATTTCGTCAATGCGGTTTAGGAATTCAAGCTTAAAATTATCTTTTAGTATGTTATCAATTTTTTCTTTCATTTCGCTCGAGCGTAAATCAGCGGCTTTTTTTACATCCGTAGTGTCGGTAAAACCAATGGAATATTCTTTAATAACTTCGTTGCCTAAGTTTGAAGTCATAATGATTATGGCATTTTTAAAGTTAACTACTCGTCCTTTAGAGTCGGTTAATCGACCGTCGTCTAAGATTTGCAGTAATATATTAAAGACTTCAGGATGAGCTTTTTCAATTTCATCAAATAAAACAACGCTATACGGTCGGCGTCTTATTTTATCAGTTAATTGTCCGCCTTCGTCATGACCGACATAACCAGGAGGGGAGCCGATTATTTTTGCTACCGAATGTTTTTCCATAAATTCACTCATATCTAATCTAACTAAAGCGTTTTCATCATTAAACATAAATTCGGCTAAAGCTTTAGCCAGTTCGGTTTTACCAACGCCGGTCGGACCAACAAACATAAAAGATCCAATTGGTTTTTTTTCTTCATTAATGCCGGCGCGAGAACGTCTGATCGCGTTAGCGACTGATTTTATGGCTTCGTCTTGGCCGATAACCCTTTTATTTAAAACTTCTTCGGCTTTGGCTAATTTTTTTATTTCTGATTCAAGCATTTTTGAAACCGGAATGCCGGTCCAGCGAGCTACGACTTTAGCAATATCTTCTTCATCAACTTCTTCTTTTAAAATTCTTTGGCCAGTTGACTGAATTTTTAC